>JBFWQE010000002.1:91295-126855 GCA_050249615.1 Vicinamibacterales bacterium | reverse complement strand
CGCTCGGGACCGCCCGCGCGCTGGAGTTGCGGGCGGAGGTGTTCAACGCGACGAACACGCCGCCGCTGGGGGCGCCGAACACGACGGTGGGGTCGGCGGGGTTCGGGACGATTACGACGGCGGGGGATCCGCGGGTGGTGCAGGTGGGGGTGAAGGTGATCTTTTAGCGGCCCGCCCCCGCGCCCCTGCCTTGGGCGCAGGGGGTCGCTGGTTCGCCGGGCAGCAAGACCTCGTTTCACTACGCTGTCGCGCTCAGATTCCTGTCGTGGGTCCCAGCGGTCGCGATCGCGGTTGCGCCGGGAGAACGGGCTTCCTTGCCGTTCAGTCAAATCGTTCCTGGTACTCACGAACCCGATCGATCTCGGCGATCCACAGGTGGCCGTGCACGTCGCTTCGCTTGGCAGCCTCGACGACCAGCCTCAACGCGCGTTCAAGGAGCGAAAGCTGGAATCGGCCAGGCAGGCGAACAACGACGAGGCCGGCGTACTCCTTCGGTGGGTACCTGAGGGGATCCGAGAAGTCCTTGTCGAGCGTGACGAGGCAACGACCTTCCCCGGCACACATCCGCGCAAGCTCGGCGTCCGCTGTCGAGAGCAGGTTCTGCTCCGCGACGGTGGCCACGTCGAACCCGGCCGACCTCAGGAATGCGGCGCCGGCTACGCCGAGATTCTCGTCGAGCTTGACCTTCACGCCGCGCCGTGGCCGGTGACGACGATTCGCTCGCGTGTCATCTCGGCGGCGTAGGCCATGCACGCGCGGATGTCATCGGCTTCGAGTCCGGGATACTGCCCGAGGATCTGCTCGATCGTCAAGCCATCGGCCAGGAGGTCGACAATGAGCGACACCCAGATCCGATGACCCCGAATACACGGCTTACCGTGGCAGATGGACGGGTCCGCGACGATCCGTTCGAGGAGCTGCTCGTGCGTCATGCGTCACATCCAGATCATCGAGTGTTCAACCCCACACCACACCATTGTGCCACGCGATGAGGGCTACCGCGTCAACACGCGCACCAGCCCCTCGAAATCAAACGCGCCGAGCACGCGCAGCTTGTGCTCGTGCGCCTCCACCGGCACGCCCACCACGCGACCTGTTTCGGTCCGAAGGACGATGGCCTCGACGTCCACCGGCGACGGCGTGCTCCGGACGGCCCCGGGGTTGGGCGTCCCTAACGCGCGGCCGGGCGCGCAGGCGCCAGCACCGGGCTCCCACTGGAGGTACTCCTTCCCCGCCTCCGGCACTTGCTCGCAGGCCGGCAGCGCACGCTGCTCGGCGCCGAGCGCGGACCGCCGCGCGCGGATGCGCTCGATCTCCTTGCCGAGCCACGCCGGGTCACCCTCGCCAGCGGCGATGCGCGCCTGCATCTCGGCCTCCCACGCGCGCAGGTAGTCGTCCTTGGTGACGGGCAGCAGGAGCGGCTCGCCGCCGCGCGTCCACACGTAGAACGCCTGCCGCCCCTCCCAGCGCAGGAACCCGCCTGGCCCGGGCTCGAACGCAGGAACGGTGCAGAACTGCTGCTCGCGCAGCTGGCGCGGGCAGCTGTAGATCCAGCGGAGGTCGTTGAGGCGAATCTGGATGGCGGTGCTGGCGACCTTCGGGCAGGGCCCGCCCGGCGGGCCGGTCATGAAGCCGATGACCGCACCGCCCTGCACCGTGCCGGCGACGGCGTTCTTCCGCGCCTCCATGTTGCTGTAGACCGAGGCGCATTCCGGCGGCCGCGGCTCGCGGAGCTCGGCCAGCGTGCCCAGGAACGCGTGCATGGCCGCGATGCGGGCGTTGAACTCGCGCGATTCCACGTCGGTGACGCCCTGGATTCGCAGCGCCTTCACCGGATCCATCCGGAGGCGGGCGGCGGCCTGGTCGCCGGCTGCGGTGCCCGAACCCGCGAGTCCGGCGGCGGCGAGGACGATGGCGCGCGCGAACGCACGGACGACCCGGCACGTATGGCTCTTCACTTCGGAGATCCTCCAGGCCGGCGCGGCCGCCAGCTCGTGGATTGTAGCGAGTCGTGGCCGACGCCCGCGCGCGAGTCCGTCCAGCCGTGACGACCGGACAAAGGAATACAATCGCCGCAAGGCACGGTGAGCACATGCACATCGGCGTACTGAAAGAGATCAAGGACCGCGAGAACCGCGTCGGACTCACGCCGGCAGGCGCCGCCCAGCTCGCGGCCGCCGGTCACACCGTCCTCGTCGAGCGCGGCGCGGGCCTGGGCTCGGGTTTCCCGGACGAGGAATACGCGGACGCCGGCGCACAACTGGTCGATGCCGCCGCGGCGTGGGGCGCAGACCTCATCGTCAAGGTGAAGGAGCCGCTGGAGTCCGAATACCGGTTCCTGGCCGGCCAGATCGTGTTCACCTACTTTCATCTGGCCGGGGTCACCCCTTCCCTGACGCAGGCCCTGATCGACGCCAATGCGACGGCGATTGCCTACGAAACCGTCGAAGACGGCGAGGGGCGCCTGCCTCTCCTGGCGCCGATGAGCGGCGTCGCGGGCAGCATGGCCCCGACGATCGGCAACTACTACCTGGCCAGGTTCAACGGCGGGCGGGGCATGCTGCTCGGCCGGGTGCTCGGCCAGGCGTTCGGCCGCGTGCTCGTCATCGGAGACGGCGTGGTCGGCCGCCATGCCGCGCGCACGGCCGTCGCGATGGGCACGCACGTCACGGTTGCCGGGCTTCACCCCGAGCGCCTGCCGGAGCTTCAACGAGAGCTCTCCGGCGCGTTCGAGTTCATCGTGTCCGGGCCCGAGGCGATTGCCGCCGCGGCCCGGTCGAGCGACCTCGTCATCGGCGCGGTGCTCGTGCGCGGGTCCCGCACGCCCACAGTCATGACAAGGGCGATGGTCGCGGCCATGCAGCCCGGCTCGGTGATTGTCGACGTCAGCATCGACCAGGGAGGCTCGGTGGAAACCTCGCGCCCGACCTCCCACTCCAACCCCGTCTACGTCGAGGAGGGCGTGATCCACTACTGCGTCACGAACATGCCGGGCGCCTATCCGCGCACGTCGACCGTCGCGCTCACGACGGCCACGCTCCCCTTTGTCTTGCGCCTCGCGGACCGCGGGCTGGCGGCGCTCCGCGACGATCCGGGACTGGCCAGGGGCGTCAACGTCCACGCGGGCGCGATTACCTGCCGGGCCGTGGCCGAGGGGCTGGGGCGCACGGAGACGTACCGGCCGCTCGAGGAGTTTCTGCTGGGCCTCGAGTGAACCGCGGAGGTCCAGCTGGCAGCCCGTGGCGAAGAGGGCTGCTAGGGGATCTCGATGACCGCCCCGCACCCGCCGCTGATGAAATCGTCCCCCCAGCTCTGTTGGAAGAGCGCCATCGCCTCGGTCCCGGTGCAGTGGCTCGGCGCCACCTTGCGCACGCCGAGCGCCCGAAGCGCCCGCACCGTGCCTTGCAGTTCGCGATCGCTCTCGCCGGCCAGGTGGAAGCCGCCCATAAGGAGGTGGATGTCCCGATCCAGGTAGGCGCGCGCGGCCCTGGCGACTTCGACAATGCCGGGATGGGCGCAGCCCGTGATGACCACGAGGCCCTCGCGGGTCTCCACGATCAGCGCCTGCTCCTTCGTCACGCCGCCCATCTCCCCGGTGGAGTGCACGTGGTCGAACAAGCGCTGGGCGCGGCCGATGCCGGTCACACGCGCGCCGCGGCGCTCGACGGCCTCACGAAACGCCGCGGGGAAGGAACGCGGCAGGTAGACCGTGACATCGCCGTGCCGCTGGAGAAAGCCGTCGAGACCGCCGGTGTGATCCCCGTGCGCGTGCGAGAGGACCACGGCATCGACGGACGTCGGATCGATGTCGAGCCGGCGCAGATTCGACAACAGCGTGGGCCCGTCGCCCCCGGTGTCGAACAGGACTCTCTCGGCTCCCACGTCCACCACCGCGGCAAAGCCCCAGGCCGTGGTCAACCCGGCCGCGTGCGGCACGTTGTTGTATGCCACGGTGATTCGCACCGGGTCGTGGGTTGCCTGCAGATTGACCGCCATCGGTGTGCGCGTCCAATGCCCCAACGCTGCCACGCATATCGCGAGCCAGGCGGCAAGCCTCAAGGTCTCCCCATCAGTGAACTGCCTCCGGAGATTATCCCTCCGGAGACTCGGTGCCGCCGGTCCAAGCCGTCTTCCAGCCGTCGCCGCGCCGTCGCCTTGGGCGGTTGTGCTGGCGATGCTGCCGATGCCATGCTGAAGACGCGACGGCATGACGACCTTCCTGTGGATCCTCTCCACCGGCCTCCTGATGAGCCTGATCGCCCTCGTCGGCAGCGTGACCCTGGTGCTGCGCGAGTCGACACTTCAGAAGATCCTGCTGCCGCTCGTCTCCTTCGCGGCCGGCTCCCTCATCGGCGGCGCCCTCTTCCACATGATCCCGGCATCGCTCATCGGGATGCCCGCGATCACGACGTTTGGCTGGGTGGCCCTGGGATTCCTGCTCTTCTTCGCGCTCGAGCAGTTCCTGCACTTCCACCACTGCCATCGAGCCGCCGCCGAGTGCCGGAAGCCGCTCACCTATCTCATCCTGATCGGGGACGGCCTCCACAACTTCCTGGGAGGCCTGTCCATCGCCGGGGTGTTCCTCATGGACATCCGCCTTGGCATCGCGGCGTGGCTGGCGGCCGCCGCCCACGAGGTGCCGCAGGAACTCGGCGACTTCGGCGTGCTCGTGCACGGCGGCTGGAAGAAGCGCACGGCGCTCCTGTTCAACCTGTTCTCGGGCCTGACCTTCCTGGCCGGCGGCCTCATCGCCTACGCGGCGTCGCTGCAGTTCGACGTCGGCTGGCTGGTCCCGCTCGCGGCGGGCAACTTCCTCTACATCGGCGCGTCGGACCTGGTGCCCGAGGTCAACAAGGCACACGCCCTGAAGGACAACGTCCTCCATTTCGTGATGTTCGCGGCCGGCCTTGGACTCCTGTTCGCCATCGCCACCACCGCGCACCTGGGAACGCCTTGAAAGGCCTCAGAGCCGGCACTCCTCCGGGTCACACCTGGACGCGTGATCGAAGTGCTGCGGCTCCTCGTCGGCGCCGAGCTCCAGCACCTGCGCGGCCCGGCTGCCGTACCGGTACACCGTGATCCCCTTCAGCCCCAGCTCCCACGCGCGCCGATAGGCGCCGGCGATGTCCTCCGGCGACGCGTCGTGCGGCAGATTGATGGTCTTCGACACCGCGTTGTCCACGTGGCGCTGGCAGGCGGCCTGTATCGCCAGGTGCCGCACCACCGGGATCTCGAGCGCCGTGACGAAGAGTCGCTTGATCTCGTCGGGCACGCCCGGCACGTCCGCGAGCCGCCCGCGCTCCCGCACATCGGCGACGACCCGGCCCGCGTCCAGGCCGCGTCGCTCCAGCACCTCGAGGAAGACCGGGTTCACCTCCTCCATCGTCTGGGCGCCCAGCACGCCCGTGCGGCGATAGGCCAGCGCGAACAGCGGCTCGATGCTGGCGGAGGTGCCGGCGATGATGCCAATCGTCCCCGTCGGCGCAATCGCCGTGCAGGTGGCGTTGCGCACCCTCACGTTCCGGCGCTCGTGCACGCTGCCCGGCCAGGCCGGATACACGCCGCGCTGTTCGGCCAGGGCAGTGGAGGCGCGCAGAGCGGCGGCCGCCGCCTCGCGCATCAGGCGATCGGCGAACTGCACGGCCTCGTCCGAGTCGTAGCCGATGCCGAGCCGGATCAACGCTTCGGCAAAGCCCATGACACCCAGGCCAATCTTGCGCGTCCGTCGCGTCGCCTCCGCGACCTCCGCCAGCGGATACCGATTCACCTCGATCACATCGTCCAGGAAGCGCACCGCGTCGGCCACGATCTCGGCGAGGCGCTCCCAGTCGAAGGCGGGCGCCGCGCCGCCCTCATGCACCAGGCGCGCGACGTTGATCGATCCGAGGTTGCACGACTCGTGCGGCAGGAGCGGCACCTCGCCGCACGGATTCGTCGCCTCGATGTCGCCGAGCTGCGGTGTCGGGTTCGCGCGGTTGATGGCGTCGTGAAACAGCAGGCCCGGATCGCCAACCTGCCAGGCGGCATCGCAGATGGCGCGAAAGACGTCGCCCGCGCGGTGACGGCCGGCGGGCTGGCCGGTGCGCGGGTGCACGAGCTCGTAGGTGCCGTTCCTTGGGGCCGCCTCCATGAACGCGTCGGTCACGCTCACGGAGATATTGAAGTTCGCGAGCGTCTTCCCGTCGCGCTTGGCGGCGATGAAGTCCAGGATGTCCGGGTGATCCACGCGCAGCACGCCCATGTTCGCGCCGCGGCGCTTGCCGCCCTGCCGGATGTGCTCGGTCGCGCAATCGAAGATCGTCATGAACGAGACCGGGCCCGACGACTCGCCTCCCGTGGCTGCGACGATGTCGCCCCGCGGCCGGAGCGCGGAGAAGGAGAACCCGGTCCCGCCGCCGCTGCGCTGGACCAGGGCCATCTGCTTCACCGCCTCGAAGATGCTCTCCATCGAGTCCTCGATGGGCAGGACGAAGCACGCGCTCAGCTGCCCGAGCGGCGTGCCCGCGTTCATCAGCGTCGGGCTGTTGGGCAGGAAGTCGCCGCGGGCGAGGAGGGCGCGGAAGCGCTCGGCCCAGCAGGCCGATCCCGCGGGATCGCCAAAGGCGACTTCGGCCTCCGCGACCGCGCGCGCGACGCGCGCGAAGAGCTCCGCCGGCGTCTCGATCAGCTGCCGCTGGCTGTCCCTCAGGAGGTACCGCGCCTCCAGGACACGCAGCGCATTGGGCGAGAGCACGGGCGCCTGCGTCGGGTGGGTCGCCATCGGTTGTGGGTCTACCGCCCATGTTAACCGTCCCGTGGCGGGACGGCTCCACGTTGACACGTGCGTCTCCCGGAGCGTAAGGTGCGGCGTTCCTTTCAGACTGGAGTCACCCCCATGGTCACGCGATTGCTCATCCGATCCTCCATTCCAGTGATCCTCTTCGCCGGCGCCGCCTGGTACAGCGGGCCCGGCGCACCCCGGCCCGCGGCGGCCGGCCTCGACGCTGCGGCGCAGGCCCCCGGCGCCCGCGCGGCCGAGCCGGCGTTCACGCATCGCGCCGACCGCTGCGCCGTCCGCACGCCGTCGGCCGAGATGCAGGAGATTATCGAAGCCGCGGCCAACCGCGGCGGGCGGGACAAGGGCGGCACCGTGACCATCCCCGTCTACTGGCACATCATCACCACCAGCGGCGGCGGCGCCAACGTCAGCGCCCTCGTGCCGGACCAGATGCAGGTGCTCAATGCCGCCTACGCGGGCAGCGGGTTCGCGTTCGACGTCCAGGACGTCGAGGTCGTCGCCAACGATGCGTGGTTCTACGCCGAGGCGGGCTCCGCGGAGGAGGTCGCCATGAAGACCGCTCTGCGCCGCGGCGGACCCGAAAGCCTGAACATCTACACCACCAACGGCGACATCTACCTTGGCTGGGCGACGCTGCCCTTCTACTACAAGTTCTCGCCGGGCTACGACGGGGTCGTCCTCTACTGGGCCACGCTGCCAGGCACCGGTTTCGAGATTCCGTACCCCGGTGCCGAGGAACCGGACGGCGTCATCACCTACGACCGGGGTGACACGGGCACCCACGAGGTGGGGCACTGGCTCGGCCTGGACCACACCTTCGGCAGCGGCGGCTGCACGCATCCCGGCGACAAGATCAAGGACACTCCCGTCGAGGCCGTCCCGCAGTTCTTCTGCGCGCCGCGCGACAGCTGTACCGGGGCGCCGTTCCCGGGCGAGGATCCCATCACGAACTTCATGGACTACGTGGACGACGTGTGCATGGACCACTTCACGGCGGACCAGTCGAAGCGGATGCGGAAGCAGTGGCACGCGTTCCGCGACAAGAAGTCGCGGGAGTAGCCCCGCCGCAAGAGCACGGGTTGCCGCTGATGGGATAGGGTAATGGGCACATGTCCCTGCCCATCAGCAGCAACGACGTCCTGGCCGCGGCCGCGCGGCTGCGCGGCGTAGTCCACCGCACTCCCGTCCTCACCTCCCGGACGGCGGACGCCCGCACGGGCGCCCGCCTGTTCTTCAAGTGCGAGAACCTGCAGCGCATGGGCGCCTTCAAGTTCCGCGGCGCCTACAACACGCTCGTGCAGTTCACGCCGGAGCAGCGCGCGCGCGGGGCGCTGGCCTTCTCGAGCGGCAACCACGCGCAGGCCGTGGCCCTCTCCGCGCAGCTCCTCGGAATGCCCGCGCTCATCGTCATGCCGAGCGACGCCCCGCCGCTGAAGATTCGCGCCACCCGCGAGTACGGAGCAGAGGTCGTGCTGTACGACCGCTACACCGAGGATCGCGAGTCCATCGCGCGGCGGATCGCCGAGGAGCGCGGCATGACCGTGGTGCCGCCGTTCAACCACGCGCACGTGATGGCGGGCCAGGGCACGGCGGCGCTGGAGCTGGTCGAGCAGGTGCGGGAGATGGATGGCGGCGGGCTGGACCTGCTGCTGGCCTGCGTGGGCGGCGGCGGGCTCATCTCGGGCTGCGCGGTGATTGCCCGCCACCTGCTGCCGGACTGCCGCGTGATTGGCGTGGAGCCGGAGGCCGGCAACGACGTCCAGCAGAGCCTGCGGCGCGGGGAGATCGTGAGCATCGACGTGCCGCGCACCATCGCCGACGGCGCGCAGACCCAGCGCACGGGCAATCTCACCTTCCCGGTCATGCAGGCGCTCGTGGCGGACGTCGTCACCGTGCGCGACGACGACCTCGTGGCCGCCATGCGGTTCTTCGCCGAGCGGATGAAGCTTGTGGTGGAGCCCACCGGCGCGCTGGCCGCCGCGGCCGCGTTCACCGCCGCGGTGGACGTCCACGGCCTCCGCGTGGGCGTCGTCGTCAGCGGCGGGAACGTGGACCTGGCGAGATACGCGGAGTTCCTGGCGGGGCCACCGGGATGACCTTGCTCAGCCGGCCTTCCAGTACCGGTAGAGCATCAGCTTCGCTCCCTCCGTCGCCGCGAAGTAGATGACGACGAGCGCGAAGGCCATCGCCAGGTGCTCCGGCGCCGGGACGACGAAGCCGAAGAGCGCCCGGGCGGGCGCGATGAACGGCAGTCCCACCGCCGCCGCCATGACCGTCAACGTCAGCCCCACCACCGTCGCGCTCGGCGGCGTGGACCGCCAGAACGGCAGCGTCGTCCGGATGGAGAACAGCAGCACGAGCTCGGTGAGGACGCTCCCCATGAACCACATGGTCTGGAGGAGTGCGGGCTCGCCGAAGCGGACGAAGTAGCCGAAGAACGCGAAGTCGAAGAGCGTGGAGATGGCGCCCAGGACCATGGCCACGCCGGTCAGCTCGGCGACCTGGTATCCGCGCGGCTGTGCCAGCTCGGCCTCGTCCACGCTGTCGGCCGCGATGGAGATCATCGGGAAGTCGGACAGCAGGTTGAGCAGCAGGATCTGGATCGGCAGCATCGGGAGGTACGGGATGAAGAGCGCGGCAAAGGCCAACGCGTAGAAGTTGCCGACGTTCGACGTCAGCGTCGCCCGGATGTACTTCATCGTGTTGGCGAAGATCGTCCGGCCCTCCCGGATGCCGTCCACGATCACCTCGAGCGACCGGTTCAGCAGCACCACGTCCGCCGCGTCCTGCGCGATGTCCGACGCGCCGTTTACCGCCAGCCCCACGTGCGCCATCTTGAGGGCGGGCGCGTCGTTGAAGCCCTCGCCAAGGAAGCCGACCAGGTGCTTCGCGTCCAGCGCCTTGACGATGTCGAACTTCTGCTCGGGCGTGGCGCGTGCGAAGACGTCGTAGCGATCCACCGCGGATGCCCTTTCCGCCGCCGTCATGCGCGCGAACTCGCTGCCGAGCAGCACCTCGGCCGGGTCGTCCATCAGCCCGATCTCCACGCCGACCCAGCCGGCCACGTCCTTCGAGTCGCCCGTGATGATCTTCACGCGGACGCCCAGGCGCTCGGCCTCCCGGACAGCCGCGCGCGTGGTCGGCTTCAGCGGATCCGTGAACGAGATGATGCCGACCGGCATCAGGCCGCCCTCGTCCCCGGGGCTCACGACCCGACGTCCATCGGCGGGCACCTCCCGTGACGCGACGGCGAGGACCCGGCGGCCCTTTCGTCCTTCGCCGGCCGCCCACGCCAGCGCGGCCGCCTGGTCGTGCGCGCCGGCATAGACGGCCTCGGGCGCGCCGCGGGATATCAGCCGCAGACTACGCGGATTACGCAGATTGGCTGGATCACTCGGCTGAACGCCCGCAGCCGGGTGCAGGTCGCCCTCATCGGCCTCGACGAGCACGGTCGCGCGCCGGCGCACGGGGTCGAACGGCAGTTCGTCCACCAGCGTGAGGCCGGCCAGCTGGGCGCGCGCGGCTTCGTCCACCGCGGCGAGAATGGCCGCGTCGTACGCCTGGTTCTGCACGCTCGAGCTGCCACGCGCCATGGGGACCATCAGCGCATGGCGGAGCGTGGCGTCCCGGTCGCCATAGACATCAGCCACGGAGAGCGCGTTCTCCGTGATCGTCCCGGTCTTGTCGGTCGCGAGCACGTTGATCGATCCGAGGTCCTCGATGGCCGAGAGGCGCCGAGGGACCACGTCCTTCTTCGCCAGCGCGAGGGCGCCACGCGAGAGCGAGATGGTGGTGACCAGGGGCAGCGCTTCGGGGATGGCCGACACGGTGAGGGCGATGGAGAACAGCAGGAACTGACCGGTCGTCACCTCGCTCGCGGTGACGAGCGCGTGCAGCAGATACACGAGGGGAACCGTCACGCCCACCAACTTCAGGACGAACCTGCTGAACTCGGCCAGGCCCAGCTCGAACGCGCTCGGCGCCTCGGCCGCGCGCATCCGCCCGGCGATCTCGCCCACGGCGGTGTGGTTGCCCGTCGCGAACACGAGCAGATCGGCGTCCCCGGCGAGGAGCGTCGTCCGCGTGAACCCGATGTTCGCCGCGCCGTACACGTCGTCAGGCGGCGCGGCGAGCGGCCCGCTGCGCTTCTCCACCGGCGCGGTCTCGCCCGTCATCGGCGACTCGTCCACCTCGACCCCGTCGGCGCGGATGAAGAGGCCATCCCCGGGAATCGTGTCGCCGGCTGCGAGCTGCACGATGTCGCCGGGGACGATGTCGCGCACGGGCCGGCTGACGGTCTGCCCGCTACGGCGCACGCGCGTCCGCCGCTCGACGAACTGCTTCAGGAGCTGGAGCGCATGCTCCGCGCGGTACTCCTGGACGAACCCGAGCAGGGCGTTGATGACGAGGAAGAGGAAGATGACGGCGGCGTCGAGGTACTCGCGCAGGTAGATGGCGATGGCGGAGGCCGCCAACAGGAGATAGACGAAGGAGGACTTGAACTGGCGGAGGAGGATCTCGAGCGCCGTCGTCTCGGCGCCGGAGATCTCGTTGGGGCCGTGCTCGGCCAGGCGCGCGGCCGCCTCGTCTTGCGACAAGCCATCCCGCCCGGACGACAAAAGGGATAGCGCCTCGTCCGAGGGCCGGGTGGCGATGTCCTGGAACCGCGCAGTCGGTGGGGGCACCCCTCGATTATCCGCGCGCTCGGGGCCGACGACTGGCGCAGGCCGGTCACCGGCCTGGGCCTGGCCATCGCCCCGCCGGGCGCATGGGCGGCATGGCCCCCGGATTCGACGCTCACGGTCCGCGGCCGCTTCGGCCGGTCCCCCGACTCGCGCGAATCATCCACCCTCCGGCGACTTCGGCTTGCCGATCCGGGTCTCGGTTTCGACCGTGAACTTCCGATAGTCCGAGAACTCCGACGTCCCCCCGATGCGCAGCATCTTCAGCAGCAGCACGCGCGCGGTGGCGGTGTAGCTGGCGCGCGCGGGCAGCCACTCCTCACCGTTCACCTTCCGTCGCTCGAAGGCCGCCTTCGACCCCTTGTGCACGCGCGCCAGCAACCCCAGGCCGAACGACGCCGTCTCGATCGCCTCCGCCTCGAGCCGCACCAGCTCGTACTCCGACTCGCTCACCCACGCCTTGCCGGCAAAGTGCTTCATCACCTTGCCTTCGCGCGTCTTCGGCCTCGCGGCCTTGCGCGGCGTGAACGAGATGGCGATGGTCTCGTGCCCGCCCACGACCTCGCGGCCGAGCATCTTGAGCTCGTATACGGTCAGCGCGTCGTCCACGGCGCGCTCCGTGTCGCGCAGCTCCTCCGCGCGCTTCTTCTCCTGCGCTGCCCGGATCTTCGCCGGGTTCCGCTCCATCCTCTCGACGTACTCCAGCACCTTCTTCTGCCGGTCGCGGTCCTGCTTCGCCAGGTCCTCCGCCGAGAGAGGCTTCCCGTCCTTCACGGTCTGCCGCTGCCAGCGTGACTCGCCGGGCAGAGCCGGATAGCTTTCGAAGACGTTCAGCGTTTCCTTCGTGGTGCGGCCCGACTTGTCCAGCTTCTGCTCGCGCCGCGTCTCGACGTAGACGTACTCGCTCTGCCGCACATCGTCGGCCTGCAAGCGCTGGCGGGTTTCCTGGAGGAAGGTCTGGAAGTCGGGCAGAGGACGCTCCTGGGGCCACGCCGGGGCGGCCAGGAGGAGGGCGAGGCAGACGAGCGTGTGACGCATGGTGACAGGCACGTTGCAGAAGGCCGAGCTCCTGGCTGCCAGACCGTTGGAAACGCAGCCGATTCGCGCCACCGACACACGCGCTGTCGGCCTACCTGTTAAGACGCTCGGAGGCATGGGGTTGGCTCATCCATAAACCCGCCCGCGTCGCCCGGCCATTCGCGAAGACGTCCGCGTGGTAGCCTTCGCCCCTCGGCAACCGCAGCGACCTCGCGGAGGGCCACATCATGGCAGACGACGCGACGCCGGTCACGATACCGCGCTGGAGCATCGCGCCCTACTTCATCGTGGACGATGTCGTGGCCACGGCCAACTACTATCGCGACACGCTGGGGTTCAAGTACGAGCGCTTCTGGGGCGACCCGCCGGCGTTCTGCATGGTCTACCGCAGCGGGATTGTCATCATGCTGAGCCAGTTCGAGGAGAGCGGACTGATGCGCCCGAACAGCAGGGTCGATCCGGAGCGCTCGGCCTGGGACGCGTACGTGTGGGTGGACGAGGCGGATGCGCTGATCGCGGAGTTCAGGACCAAGGGTGCGACGATCGCGCGGGACATCTGCGAACAGCCCTATGGAAATCGCGACTTCGACGTCGAGGACTGCAACGGCTACCGCCTGTGCTTCGGGCACAGCATCGAGTAGTGGCGCTACCCGGCGACCGTCCGGTGGCGGACGAGGCGAACGGCAGCGCCACCACCACACGACCCGTCACTTCATCGCCACCCCGTGCGGCCGGGCCGGGCCGGTCGCGAACGCCGTGTTGAAATCGACGTCGAACTGCCGGTCGAGCGCGAGACGACGCTTGGAGACCTTGATCACGCGCACGTGGTGGTCGCCTTCGAAGTGGATTTTGCCGAAGTCGTCTTCGTTGAGGAAGTAGTCGCTGACGACCAGGCGCTTGTCGTCGTCGGTGAGGGCAATCATGTGCGGTCCCGCGCCGAGGCCGAGATTGACGATGCCTGTCTGGACGGGGTGCTCCGGATCGCTGACATCGAGCATGCCGATCTGACCGGCCTGGAAGGATGCGAAGATCAGCCGGTCGCCCGAGCGCGGCATGGCCAGGAGCTGTGTCATCCCGCCGCGAACGGGCACCTCGATGTGCGGGACGATGTTCTCGCAGTCGAAGACCACCTGCGCCGTGCCGTTCCGGGTGTCGACCAGGTACACCAGGCCATCGAACATCCCGGCCGTGAACGCGCGGCCGCGCGGATCCTTCGGGATCAGCTTGACGTCCATGGTGCCGATCGCGCTCGGGAGCACAATCGTCCGGACGATCGTCCGTTTCTGGAGATCCCAGACGCGGATGCTGCCGCGCAGGAGCGGATCGCCGGGGACCACGTTCAAGGAGCTGTCGGGCATCATGAAGTCCGACGTCACCATCAGGTTGAGGTCCGGACGGACCGAGATGCCGTGCGGGTTGAAGTCGTGTTCCGGGGGATCGGTGGGCCACTCTCCGATCAGCCGGAGGTCCTTGTCGAACTCGGCCACCCGACCGGGCACACCGCCGGTGTGCGAGCCCATCTGGGTCACCAGGAATCCGCCCTCCTTCAGCGGCAGGAAGTCGTCGGTAATGTTCGACAGCGTGCCGCGGGCCGAGAACAGGAATCTCGGGCGACGCGCCTGCGACACGTCGAAGAAGAAGATGCTGTCCTGACCGCGCAGCAGGGACAGCAGGCCGCCGCACGCCAGGATGTTCTTGTCGGCGGAGAGGTTACAGTGGTGCGGCTCGTTGCCCGAGCTGCCGACCCCTGGAACGGGAACCGTCCGGATGACCTTCCCGTATCGGGGCGAGTTCTCGTCGAAGTCGATGACGGCGAGGAAGTCCGGCGCGACCCGTGCCTGGTCGCCTGCCCAGACATAGAGGGTCCTGGCCGGCCGGCCTTCGTCGCGGACATCATGCCCGGCTGCCGGCGTCCCGGCGAGCGCCAGGACGAGTACAGCCAGCGTCCACATCGTGTGCACAACACTCGGTGTCTGATCCTTCTCCATGGTGCTCCTTGTACGCGGAACCTCGGCACCTGGTGGGGGTCCGGGAGCCCGGCCATCGCATTCGAATCGGCAATCGGGCACCAGTGATATGCGGAGCGTGGATGACAATCAATTCCCGCGGCATTCCCCGGCGATGGAACGTTGGTTCCCGGACAATCCAGGGCGGGGCGACGGGCTCACCAGCCCGGCGGCTCAGGGGTGAGGTATGCCGTGGGAGCCGGTGGTCGCGACACCTGGCGATGGGGCAGTGGGGGCCGGCCCGACCGTCCGCACCAGCTGCTGGAAGCGCGGATCGCCGCGCAACCCGTCGAAATCCGGCTCCACGTTCAGGCTGACGACGTCGGAGCACCGGCGGCGGAAGCAGTCCTCGAGGAGCGCGATCGCCGTGTCACGCTCGCCCATCTGCGCGTAACACCGGGCCGCCGTCTCGAGCCGCCCGCTCTTCGTGTACGCCTCGCCGCAATCGCGCAGGAGGGCTCGAAAACCCGCCCGTTGGAACGTCCGGGCAATGGCGTCCGCCTGCTCCGGGCCGGACACCGACTGGCGCAGGTGGACGGCTTCCTCGAACAGGCCCTTGTGCCGAAGCGAACCCTCGAGCCAGAACAGGGCCACCCCGAAGCCCGGGTCGAGCTCGAGCGTGCTCCTGGCCTGCACGATCGCCTCATCGTAGCGGCGGGCCCAGTAGAGCGCTCGCGTCAGGTTCGCGTTGACGATCAGGGACAACGGGTCGAGCTGGCGCGCCCGCTCGTGTTCCGCAATCGCCTCGTCGTGCCGGCCGAGCAGGGACAGGTGGCCGCCGTACCAGTTCCGGCCCATGGCGTCGTTTGGATTGAGCTCGAGCCCTCGACGAAATTCCCGTTCCGCGGCGGCCCACTCCCAGTCGTACCAGGTATAGGCGTTCGCCAGGGCGTAATGAGCGCTGGCCAGCGCGTCATCCAGCTCCAGGGCTTTCGCCGCGGCGGCCTTGCCGCGCGCCAGCGCTTCTTCGGTCGGGAACGCGCCGTACGCGCCGGCGACCACGTAGGTGTCGGCGAGGCCCGAGTATGCCAGCGCGAAGGCCGGATCGATCTCGATCGCCCGGCTGAAGTGCTCGATCGCCTGCTGCCAGCCGCGGCGCGTGTATTCGTAGAAGGCGTATCGGCCTTTCAGGTACAGGCCGTATGCCTCGGGGTTCACGAGGGGCACGCGATCGGGCGGCTTCACGAAGACGTTGATGCGACGGGCGATGTCGGCCGCCAGCGTGCGCTGCAGGTCGAGAATCTCGCTCACGTCGCGTTCGTACGCATCCGCCCACAGATGCATGTCGGTGGAGACCTGGATCAGCTGCGCCGTGATTCGCACGCGGCGGCCGGCGTGGGTGACGGTGCCTTCGACTACGGCGTCCACGTTCAGCTCGCGCCCGATCTCCTTGATGCTCTTCCTCGTTCCCCGGTAGCGCGTCACCGTGGTGCGCGAGGTGACCTGCACGGTCCCGGCCCTGGCGAGATCCGTAATCAAGGCATCGGTCAGCCCATCGGCGAAGTACTGCTGCTCGGGATCGCGAGAGAGGTTTTCGAGCGGGATGACGGCGAGCGCCGAGATCCGTGGAGCCGGGCTCGACCAGCGGCCCACCCACGTGCGAGCGTTGTCGATCACGGCGCCGACGGCTACACCGAGGCCGGCGGCCAGGATGACCGACCAGGGGAGCCAACCGCGAAGGCCCAGCCCCGGCCGCGTCTCGGCTGGTACGGCCGCTTCGGCATCCTCGCCGCCGGCGGTGACCGATCCGATGAATCGGTAGCCCTTGCGCGGCAGCGTCTCGATGAAGCGCGGCGCGTCCGCCGAGTCGCCCAGCGTCTCCCTGAGATGGTTGACGACCTTGTTCAGACCGCGATCGAAGTCGACGAAGGTGTCTTTCCCCCACAATCGTTCAGCCAGTTCCTCGCGGGTGATCAGCTCGCCCGGGTGCTCGAGGAGAGCCAACAGCAACTGAAGGGATTGATCGCGGAGCGGCGTTCGACGGCCGTCATGAGACAGTTCGCCGGTGCGGGCATCGACGGTGAACGCCCCGAAATGGTAGACGCGCGCGGTCCGGATGCCATTCGACATCGGCCCAATCCTGGCGAGCGGGACCGAGTCTATCACCCTGTCTTCGTGCGAAATACTCAGCCGGCTCGCAGGGCCGCGCCTGATGCGGCTCGGCGCCGCTCAGGCGAGCGCCAGCGCTCGCAGCATCGGCGAGGCCCAGACGGCGCCAACGACCAGCGACAGCGCCCCCGCCGCGCACTGGAGCCATGCGTGCGCGCCGCGGCTGGACGCCAGCCGCGAGAGTTGCCAGCCGGCGAGGCCCGAGAGCGCCGCCATGGCGGCCACGGAGCCCAGTCCGAAGAGCGCCACGTAGAACAGCCGCGCGGGCATGGTCGTCAGCTCGGTCATCGCCAGCGCCACCAGCGCGCCGCTTCCCGCCAGGCCGTGGACAATGCCCACGACGAAGGAGCGTGGCGAGAGCGCCCAGTGCCCGACGTGCACGTGGGCTCCGCGCGCGGGATGATGATGCGCGTGGCTGCCGTGCACGTGCCAGGCGTCCGGGCCATCACGCATCTCGGCAACGCCGCGGCGCACGGCGCGCGCGCCCAAGCCGAGCAGCATCAGCCCCACGCCGAACTCCAGGGCCTGCTCCACGCCCACCGGCAGCTCGGCCCGCAGCAGGCCCAGGGCGACGCCGACGGCGAGCAGCGCCACCGTGTGGCCCATCCCCCACCATGCTCCGAGCCACGCGGCGCGGCGGCTGCCGTGGCCTTCGGCCACGAGCGTGGACACTGCCGCCACGTGATCCGGCTCGAAGGCATGGCGCATGCCCGACACGAGGCCGAACATCCATGTCGCGAAGATGGCCTCGATGCCCATCAGCAGATTCTCGGCAGCAGCTCGCCCAGCGGCAGCGGCACGACGCGCGTGGCGCCGATGGCCGTGCGCGTGGCCACCATGCCCGCGCGGTCCCCGCGCACCTCTCCGATGATGGCGGCATCGCGGCCCAGCTCGTGCGCGCGCAGCCATGCCAGCACCTCGTCGGCCGCCTCGGGCGCGACGATGGCGACGAGCTTCCCCTCATTGGCCACGTGCCACGGATCCAGGCCCATCAGCTCGCACGCAGCCTGGACCTGCGGCTTCACCGGGACCTGCCGGTCCTCGACGATGATGCTGACCTTCGACTGGCGGGCGATCTCGTTGAGCGTGGCCGCGAGGCCGCCGCGCGTCGGGTCGCGCAGCACGTGCACGCGGCCGGTGTTGTCCACGATGGCCTCCGCCAGCGAGGCCAGCGGCGCGCAGTCGCTCTCGATGACCGTCTCGAACTCCAGCCCTTCACGCACGCTCATCACGGCGATGCCGTGGTCGCCAATCGTCCCGCTGACGATCACCTTGTCGCCCGGCCGGGCGCGGTCCGGACCGATGCGCGCCACGCCGGCGGGCACGACGCCCACGCCGGATGTGTTGATGTAGAGGCCATCGCCGTGCCCGCGCTCCACCACCTTGGTGTCGCCGGCCACGATCTGCACGTCCGCGCGCCGCGCGGCGGCCGCCATCCGCTGGACGATGGCACCCAGCGTGGACATCTCGAGGCCTTCCTCGATGATGAACCCCGCGGTGAGGAACTGCGGCACGGCGCCCGCCATGGCGAGGTCGTTCACCGTGCCGTTCACCGCCAGCTCGCCGATGCTGCCGCCGGGAAAGAAGAGCGGCCGGACCACGAAGGAGTCGGTGGTCATGGCCACGTGCCCCGGGGGCAGCTCCACGAGGCTGGCGTCGCCGAGCGCGTTCAGCGTGGGGTTGCCGAACGCCGGCACGAAGAGGTGCTCGACGATCTCTTCGGAGAGCTTGCCGCCGCCGCCGTGGCCGAGCACCACGCGCGGGTAGTCGCGCAGCGGGAGCGGGCAGGTCCACGACTCGAAGTCCAGGGTCTCGGCCATCGGGCGCCTACGCGGTCACCGGGTCCGCCTCGCGGAACCGGCCGTAGTGATAGTACGCCGCGCACGCGCCCTCGCTGGACACCATCGTCGCGCCCAGCGGCGTCCGCGGCGTGCACTCCTTGCCGAAGGCCGGGCACTGATTGGGCTTGAGCGCGCCCTGCAGCACCTCGCCGGCATGACAGAGCGGCGACTCCTGCGTGCGGATGCCGGAGACGTCGAAGCGCAGGGCCGCATCGAAGCCGCGATAGGCCTCGGAGAGGCGCCAGCCGCTGGCGGGGATGGTGCCGATGCCGCGCCAGGTGCGGTCGCACACCTCGAACACCTCGGCCAGCATCGTCTGCGCCGGCACGTTGCCCTCCATGGTGACCACCCGCTCGTACGCGTTCTCGACCCGCGCCTCCCCGGCCTCGAGCTGCCGGATGGCGCGGCGGATGCCCTCGAGCAGGTCCAGCGGCTCGAAGCCGGTGACGACGATGGGCACGTGGAACCGGTCGGCGAGCGCCGGATACTGGTGCATCCCCATCACGCAGCACACGTGCCCGGCGGCCAGGAACGCCTGCACGCGGTTCTTCGGGGAAGTCATGATGGCGGCAATGGCCGGCGGCACGAGCACGTGCGAGACGAGCATCGAGAAGTTCCCGAGGCCCTGCTTCTTCGCCACGTGCACGGCCATCGCGTTGGCGGGCGCCGTGGTCTCGAAGCCGATGCCGAAGAAGACGACCTGCCGGTCGGGCAACTGCTGCGCGAGCTTCACGGCGTCGAGGGGAGAGTAGACGACCCGCACGTCGCCGCCCTCGCTCTTCACCTGGAAGAGATCCTTGCTGCTGCCCGGGACGCGGAGCATGTCGCCGAACGAGCAGAAGGTGACGCTGGGCTGGGCGGCAATGGCCAGCGCCTGGTCGATGACGTCCAGCGGCGTGACGCAGACCGGGCATCCGGGCCCGTGAATGAGCTCGATGCCGGACGGCAGGATCTGGTCGATGCCGTTCCGGATGATCGAGTGCGTCTGGCCGCCGCAGACCTCCATGATCGCCCACGGCCGCGTGGTAATCCGGTGGATGTCGTCGGCGAGCGTCTTCGCGATGTCGGCGTTGCGGAACTCGTCCAGATACTTCATGACGGTCCTCCCCGTCCTCAGTCGGCCGTGGCCTCGTGGGACGCTTGCCGCATGGTGCGCTGTTCCACCAGGAAGTCAAGCCACTCGTCCAGGCCGGCGCCCGTCTTCGCGGACGTCTCGAACACGCGTATGCCAGGGCGGATGGCCTGAAGGTTGTCGCGCATGGCCGCCATGTCGGTCTCGCAGGCCTCGGCCAGGTCCAGCTTGGTGATGACGGCGAGATCCGCGGAGTTGAACAGCGACGGGTACTTGAGCGGCTTGTCCTCGCCCTCGGTCACCGAGAGCATCACGACGCGCAGGTCCTCGCCGAGGTCGTAGCTGGACGGGCACACGAGGTTGCCCACGTTCTCGATGAAGAGGATGTCGAACTGGCCGAGGTCCCATCCTTCGAGATGTGTGGCGATCATCTCGGCCTCGAGGTGGCAGCGACCGGCGGTGGTGATCTGCCGTACCGGCACGCCGCTCCGCATCAGGCGCTGCGCGTCGTGGTCGGTGGCGAGGTCTCCCACCAGCGCGGCGGGCTTGAGGCCCCGCGCGACCAGGCGCCCGAGCGTCTCCTCGAGCAGCCGCGTCTTGCCCGTGCCGGGGCTGGAGACGAAGTTGAGCGTGAACACGCCGTGCGCGTGCAGGCGATCCCGCAGGCCCCGCGCCAGCTCGTCGTTCTTGGAGAGGACCTTCTGCCGGATCTCGAGGACGCGTGGAGTGGTGGTCATGCGCTCGCCGCCTCGGGATCATCGTACTCGATGGACGCCAGGTCCAGCTCGCGGCCCTGGCGGATGTCCCCGCTCAACGTCCCGCACACCGGACATCGAAAAGCGAGGCCGTCCAGCGCCTGGTCCGCATCGCACTCCGGACAGTGAATCACCACCGGCAGCTCGACAATGCGAAGGGTGGAACCCTGAAGAGGGGTTCCTTCCGTGGCGATGCCGTAGCAGAACTCCAGGGCGCCGCGGACGACGCCGGCAAGTGCGCCGAGGCGCATGTCCACGGCGGTCACGCGGGTGACGCCCTCGGGCAGCTGCTGCTGCACGAGGCTGACCAGGCTTTGCGCGATCGAGAGCTCGTGCACGGGGCGTTCAGTGTAGATCGCGGCCGAACCGGCGCGCGACATAGGCACCGGGCGCGGAGGGGGACAATGGCAAGAACTTGCTATATGCGCCCGGACCGTCGCGGCGCTCGGCGTGGCCGGCGCCCGGCCGGGCGGGTGGTCTCCACCCGACCATTACGCAGCGGGGCCCCAGAAACCGGACATGTCCGGCCTCGAGGTGGCCCCACCACACACGAGCTGTCGATGAATGCCACGGCCACGCTCGAGTCCCGGACGCCAGGCTCCACGCGTTCAAGCCCGACCGCCCTGCTGCCGATTCTTCCGGCGGTGCCTGCGCAGCCCGACTCGCCTGCCGTCTCCCGGTGGCCGAGCGTACTGCTGGCCGCGCTGGCGGTCTACGTTGTCGCGGTCGGCGCCTGGATGCTGTCGGGTGTCGGCGGCCACCAGGCACAGCAGTACGTCGGATACCTCGCCGACGGGCCCGCCTGCCTGGCGGCCGTGGTGATGGCCGCGGCGACGGCTCGCCGCCTGCCGCAAGGACCGGTCAAGACGGCCTGGCGGTGCCTGGTCGTGGCGCTGACCCTGTATCTGGCCGGCACCGTGGTCGCCGTCGGCGTGTGGCTGCAGGGCCGCGACCCGTTCGGTGGACCCGCCGACTGGTTCTTCCTCGCGTTCTATCCCGCCTTCTTCGCCGCGGTGCTGTTCTTCGTCCGCGCGCAGGCCAGGCGCGTGCCCTGGGCGAATCTCGCGCTCGACGTCGTCATCCTCGCAGTCGGGTTCGGTGCGTCGTTCTGGTTCCTGGTCATCCGGCCTGCCGAGATGCAGGCGGAAGTCGACCTCGTCTCGAGCGCGCTCAGCCAGGCGTACGTCGCCCTCAACTGCGCCCTCGTCCTGTCGCTCAGCGTGCTCCTGCTGAAGGGACCGGATGGACCCGGCGCGCGGCGCGTGCCGCTCCTGCTGCTCCTGGGCTGCACGACCCTGTTCCTCGCCGACGTCGCGTGGGCGCTCGCCAACGTCACCGGCGCCTACCTGCCCGGAGGCCTGCCCGACGTCATGTACGTCGCCTGGTACGTGCCGCTGGCCACGGCCGCGCGCGAGCAACTGCACCGCCCCTGGCAGCCGTTGGAGGAGATTGGCAGCGCCCGGCCCTCGGCGGCGCATGCGTTGCCGTATCTCGCCGTCCTCGGCGCCTTCATGGTCCTCGTGTTCGTCGCGCGCGACGAGGTGGGCGGGCCCGTGGCGGTGATGACGATTGTGGCGTTCGTGCTCACGCTCCTGGTGATGGTGCGCCAGGGCACGATGCTGCTGCACGACGCGCGGACGCGCGAGCGGCGGGCGACCGAGATGGTCGAGGCGCGCTACGCCTCGCTCATCGCCAACGCGTCGGACGTGATCCTCATCATCGGGGAGGATGGCGTGCTGCGGTTCGCGTCGCCGGCGTTCGAGCGGACGTTCGGACTGACACCCGAAGACGCCTGCGGCCGCAGCCTGTTCCAGTTGTGGTGCGGCGAGGACGCGGGCCTGTTGCGCGCGTTCATCGCCGAGGTGGCCGAAACGCCGAGCGGCGCCGTCGGCCCCATCGAGCTCCGCCTCGAGAGCCCCGGCGGGCGTCGCACGCTGGAGCTGGTGGGCAGCAACCTGACCGGCGATGACGCGGTCCGCGGGCTGGCGCTGAACCTCCGCGACATCAGCGAGCGCAAGGCGCTCGAAGATCGCCTGTGGCAGCAGGCCTTCCGCGACCCGCTGACGCGTCTGGCGAATCGCAACCTCTTCCGCGACCGGGTCGAACACGCCATCGCCCTCGCCCAGCGCGAGCGCCGTCGCGTGGCGGTGATGTTCCTGGATCTGGACAACTTCAAGAACGTCAACGACACGCTCGGCCATGACGCCGGCGACCGGCTGCTCCGGGCGGTGGCGGAGCGGCTGGTGCGCGCGATGCGCACGACCGACACGGTGGCGCGGCTTGCGGGCGACGAGTTTGCCGTGCTGCTCGAGGGTGTCGACACGGCCGCCGACCTGGATCGTCCGGCCGCCGCAGTGGTCCAGGCGTTTGGCCCCCCGTTCGTGCTGGTCGACTCGGAGGTGCGGGTGTCGACCAGCGTCGGCGTGGCGCTCTGGGCGCCGAACACGCCGGCCGACGAGCTGCTGAGCTACGCCGACATCGCGATGTATCAGGCCAAGGCGGCGGGGAAGGGCCGCTACGTCGTGTTCGAGCCCCGCATGCTCGAGGCGCTCCGCGAGCGGCTTCGCCTGGAGGCCGACATCGAGCGCGCGCTGGCCAACAGCGAGCTCTTCCTCGAGTACCAACCGGTGGTCACGCTGGACTCGCGCCGTCTGCTCGGCGCCGAGGCGCTCATCCGGTGGCGGCATCCCGCGCGCGATGTGCTCACGCCCAAGGACTTCATCCAGGTGGCCGAGGAGTCGGGGCATGTGATCGAGCTTGGCCGCTGGGTGCTGCAGCAGGCCTGCAAGGACTGGAAGCGCTGGTGCCTCGAGACCGGCGCCTGCCAGGACGTGCACCTGGCCGTCAACGTCTCGGGCCGCCACCTCCAGCAGGGCGACCTGGTGCGGGACGTCGATCATGCGCTCAGGGCGTCCGGGCTCGATCCCCGCTGCCTCGTGCTCGAGCTGACCGAGCGCACCATCATGGACAACACGTCGACCAACCTGGAGCGGCTCCACGAACTGAAGGCGCTCGGCGTGAGACTGGCCATCGACGACTTCGGCATCGGCTACTCGTCGCTCGCCTACCTGCACCGGTTCCCGATCGACATCCTGAAGATCGATCGCTCCTTCGTGAGCCGGCTGGTGACCGACGGCGAGGGCCCCGAGCTGGCGCGGGCCGTCGTGATGCTCGGCGAGACGCTCGGTCTCGATACGATTGCCGAGGGCGTGGAATCCGAGCGGCAGGCCGCGGCGCTGCTGGCCCTCGGCTGCAAGGCGGGACAGGGGTTCCTCTTCGCGCGCCCCGGCCCGATCTCGCAGATCTCGCCGCCCGCGGTCGTCCTCGATCCGCGGCCGGCGCTGGTCGCGCCACGCGCCCTGCGGCCGAGCGCCGTCGTCCCATGAGCCGAGACGCGTGCCGGGAACACCGGCGGCCCCATCGTCTTCCACGCCTCGGGGCAGCCTTGACAATGTGGCTGCACGTAGCTACATTCGAGTCATGAAGACGGTCGGCGTCCGCGAATTGAAGAACCGCCTCAGCGAGTACCTGCGCGAGGTGCGGGCGGGCGAGTCCGTGCTCGTCACCGACCGTGGCGAAGTGATCGCGGAACTGTCGGCTCCGGGCACGGGGGCCTCCGACTCGACGGTCCCGGCCGGCCTTGCTGCGCTGGCCAGGCGTGGCCTGGCAACGTTGGGGGCGCCGAACGACCCCGAGCTGTATCCCGCCCAGCGAGCGGTGCCGGGCCTCCGTCCCGTGAGCGAGTTGCTCGACGAAGTGCGCGGGGCGCGGTGAAGGTTTACGCCGAATCGAGCGCCGTGCTCGCCTGGCTGCTGGGCCAGGACCGCGATCGCAGCGTGCGCCAGGTCCTGGCTCGCAGCGAGCTGGTCATCGCGTCCGACCTCACGCTGATCGAATGCGACCGTGTGCTGCATCGAGCCGTGGCACTGGGAGAGATGAGGGAAGGCGACGCCGCGGACAAGAGGGGACTGCTGGCGTCCGTGGCGGCGCACTGGACGCAGGTGCGTCTGCAGGGCGAAGTGGTGGATCGGGCACGGCAGGCGTTTCCGGCAGAGCCGCTCCGGGCGCTCGACGCCATCCACCTGGCGACGGCGCTCGTGGTCAGGGCCGCAGTCCCCGGCACGAGCCTGCTCAGCCTCGATGAGCGGATTCGCCGCTCAGCCCGGGAGCTCGGGCTCTCCGTTCTGCCCGGCTGAGCGAGTGCCTCGCGGTACGCCCCACCACGGGCTCGCGCTCCAGCCGCCGCGACGACCGTGACGTCGACGGTGGCCTCGTGACACTCGCCGTTATCGCGGCGTGGCGAAGCCCGCGGCGGCCGCCACCCTGCGCTGGGCCACGTCGAGCGTCACGAACGCGAGTTCTTCCGCCGTGGGGTCGAGATACAGCGCGCACGCCACGTGCCACAAGTCGGCGCCCCGCAGGCCGCCGAGCGCCGCGACGCGATCGATTTCCAGGGTGAGGGGCCGGTCGGGAAGGATCCAGTCCAGTCCGGCGCAGATGTCGGCCCTCGGGGCGACGTCCTCACGCACGAACGCCGCCCGCACCTCGGCCTCGAGCAGGTTCGACGACAGGAGCCGCTCGAACCGACTCAGCGTGGCGGCCAGCCGACGCGCCCCGGGCTCCCCGAACGCCAGCGCCACCACGCACGAGCTGTCGATGTACGCGACGGCCACGCTCAATCCCTCGAGGCCACGAACCGCGCCAGGGCCCCGCGCCTGCGCGCCACGGCCGCCGGGGATTCACCCGGCCGCGCCGCCCTCCGGACGATGCCGGCGCGCTCCAGCTGCGCGAGACGGGCCTCGAGCGGCGCCGGAGCCGTCTCGACGGGGCGGATTTCGGCGACCTGGGTGCCGTGGTGCGTGACGATGATCCGGCGCCCGGCCCGCACCTTGCGGAGGATCTCGCTGAACCGCGCCTTGGCCTCGTAGGTCGAATAGGTGTCCACGGGCCAATTGTAGACTAGTCTGACTAGTACGGCTCATCGCCGTGCCGATCGCGGAGGCGATTCCGCCGTGATAATGTGGGCGGCGGTCCAGGCCGCCGCCTCCCGCGCGCACGGGACGGTCACGTCCGCGCGGCAGGGTCCACTCGACCTCTCGGCCAATGACACCGACCCCCGTGAAGGAGTCCCTCCATGCCTGAACCGTCCCGCGGACCCGACTCGCGTCAGACCGCGGTCCGCGGACGCGAACGGCTCGTCGCCAAACAGTCGGCCGTGGACGCCACCGGCCGCCTGCGCGCCACGCCCATCGACGGCGTGCGCTTCCGGCCCACACGCCCGGTCCCGCACGAAGACGGCACGCTGGCCGAGATCGCGAGGACGGACTGGCCGGAAGTGGATGCGCCGATCGTGCACGTGCACGTCACGACGACCGAACCGGGCCGGATCCGCGCGTGGGGACTGCACCAGCGCAGCACGGATCGGCTGTTCGTCGTGAAGGGCCTGGTGTCAATCGTGGTCTTCGACGGTCGGATCGGCTCTCCCACCGAAGGCGGGCTCAACGAGTTCAAGGTTTCCGAACGGAGTCCCGGCCTGCTCGTGATCCCGCCGAACCTCTATCACGGCTGGAAGGTCATCGGCACCGAAGAGGCCTTCATCGTCAACATGCCGACCTCGCCCTACAACTACTCCGAGCCCGACGCCCTGGACCTGCCCTACGACAGCGCCGCGGCCCGGGAGCTGGTCCCCTGGCGATGGTGACCACGCTGGCGGCGATGGTCGTGATCCCGACCCACGACCATGCGTCCACGCTCGGCCTCTCGGTCGCGAGCGCGCTCGAGCAGACGATTCCCGACCTCGACATCGTCGTCCTTGGAGACGGCGTCGGCGACGACACGCGGGCGGTGATGGCGGACCTGTGCCGGGCCGACTCGCGTGTGCGCTTCGTCGATCGGCCGAAGGGCGAGGGTCGAAACGAGGTCCTGCGGCATGAAGTGGTGTCGGCCGCGACGGCGCCTGTCGTCACCTACCTCGGCGACGACGATCTCTTCCTGCCCACCCACGTCGAAACGATGCTCGACCTGCTCGCGGACCACGACTTCGCGCACCCGTTTCCCGTCTTCGTGGGCGTCGGCGGGGAACTGATTGCCCGCCCGACCGATCTCTCCGACGAGCGGTGCGTCAGGTGGCATCTGCACCCGCGGCGCAACACCATCAGCCTGACCGGGGCCGCGCACACGATGGACCTCTATCGCCAGCTGCCGGCCGGATGGCGGCCCGCGCCGCCGGACCGCTGGAGCGATCACTTCATGTGGGAGCAGATCTTCTCGCTCCCCGGCGTACGGCTCGCCACCAGCCCGGACGCGACGACCATCAAGCCGCCGGCCGACATGCGGGCGGGCATGAGTGCCGCCGCACGGCGCGACGAACTGGCGCGGTGGTGGGCCCGGATGCACGAGCCGGGCTTCACCCTGTGGTGGGACGGTGCCGTCCAGGCGGCGATACGGCGGGTGGCTGTGGACGCCTACCGGGACACCTTCGATCTGCTGGAGACCGTGGAGCGCGCCCGACACACGGCCACGGCGTCGCCATGACCGCCTAGAGCGGGGGCGTCCGCGGCAATTTCGCGCGGCGCCGCGTCAGACCCCGTCTGCGCCGCCTGCGGGCAGGGGGCCGGACACGCCGCAGAGAAAAGGTTCGACAAGACGAGGGCGGCAAGGCTGACTGCGAGGACGGGTGTCATGGCGGGTGGTCTCCACCCGACCATTACGCAACGGGGCCCGAAACCCGGACATGTCCCGGCCGCGCGCCGCCGTGCCTGCTCAGTCGCGGGATGGGGGCGCGCCAGGCGCCGCCGCAGTGGCGAGCGCCTCGAAGGCGGGCATACCCCGGAGCGCGCTGAATATCGGGTCGTCCAGGACCACGGAATCCGCGGAGCCGCTCGCGGCGGCTTCCTGCAGGAACCGCAGGGCACGCGCGCGATCCCCGGCGCAGGCCGCGGACCGCGCCTCGGCGTACTGCCGCTCCTGCGCGGTGGCCTGGGGGTCTGCGTCCTGCACCTGCCGGGCCCGCGCGCGTGCGAGCTCGGCGTCGGCGGGCGCGTGGGTGGCAAGTGCACAGGCGCGTGCCCAGTGCGCGCTGGCTTGCAGCCTGAGGTCGCGTGCGGCATGGGGATCGTCGAGGACCGCCTGCACCAGCGCGAGCGCCTCGTCGCGCCGATTGGCTCGCCGATCCATGTCGGCCAGGTGGAGCCGGCTGACCAGCAGGGCCGCACGCGCTTCAGCGCTCTCCGGCGTGAGGGCGAGCTGGCTCCGCAGGAGGCTCTCCGCGGCGGCGGTGCGCGACAGCCGGTCCAGGTACAGCGCGCGGCTGTTCTGGCTCGTGAGCACCAGGACGTGCTCGGCGCCGAAGTGCTTCCGGAAGATGCCCAGCGCGCGCTCGACCTGGTCGAGCGCGGTGGCGTACTCGCCGAGCCTCTGCGTGGAGCGCGCGAGGTTGAGCCAGATGGTCCCGACGGCCGGATGGTCGGGCCCAAGCGCCTGCGTGGACAGCTCGAGATCCCTCGAGTGGAGCTCGAGCGCGCGCCGCGTGTTGCCCAACTCGCGCTCCGCGAGGGCCAGGTTCCCGAGGATGCCCGCCACGCGGGGATCGTGCTCGCCGTGGTGCCGGGTGACCATCGCCAGGGCCTGCGTCAGCGTCTCGCGCGCGTCCGCGTAGCGGCGGGTGCGGCTCTGGAGCGACCCGATGTTCGCCAGCACCACGCCAGCGTCGCCGTTGCCGGGCCCGTGCGCCGCAACCAGGATGTCGTACGTGCGCCGGTACAATCGCTCGGCCTCTCCAGGGTCCTTCGTGCGGAGCAGCATCGCCAGCTCGTTCAGGAGAGGGCCCAGCTCGACGCTGTCCAACCCGTCGAGTCGCTCGCGGATGCTCAATGCCTCGCGCACCGCGCTCTCGGCACCGGTCATGTCGTCGAGCCGCCGCCGGAGCTGGCCCACGCTGTAGAGCGCCAGCGCGAGATCGCGCTCGCCGCGCTCGCCGAGGCTCCGCGCCACGGTCACCGCGTTCTCGAGCATGCCCCGCGCCTCCGGGTAGAGCGCGAGCGCCGAGTAGGCATCGCCGAGCGCCTGCAGCATCCGCGCCTGGACGAGCGGCTCCTGCGCCAGCTCGGCCCTGACGCGCGCCGCGCCGCGATCGAGCATCTCGCGAGCGGTCACGTTGCGCCCGTCGGCCTCCTCCGGCGTCGTGACCTTGAACAGGTCGAGCATGAACTGCGTGACGCGGTCGGCCGTGGCCGCGTCCACGCGGGCGGCCTCCGCAGACGCCTGCGCCGACGCCTCCGCGGTGCGCGCCCGCACCAGCCCTGTGGTCGTGCCGACGATGCCGCCCAGGAGCGCGAGCATCACCACCGCCGAGATCGCGAGGCCGACGCGATGGCGGCGGGCGAACTTCCCGAGCAGGTACGCGGCCGACGGGGCCGCGGCCTCGACGGGCTGCTGCCGGAAGTGGCGCTCGATGTCGGCCCCGAAGGCGTCGGCCGACGGGTAGCGCTGGTCCGGGTCCTTCTGCATCGCCCTGGCGACAATCCAGTCGAGGTCGCCACCGAGCGCCTTGCGCAGCGCGCCATCGACGACCTGGCTCGGGCGAAGGGGTTCGGCCTCGAGGATGGCCTCTTCGAGCGCGGCGGCCGAATCGCGCTTGAGACGATAGGGCCTGACGCCGGTCAGCAGCTCGTAGAGGACCACTCCGAGGGCGTACACGTCCGACGCGGTCCCGATGGGTGCGCCCGAAATCTGCTCGGGGGACGCGTAGTCCGGCGTGAGTGCCCGCCCGGCCACCTCGGTGAGCGTCGAGTCGCGGTCGGCAGACTGCTCGAGCAGCTTGGCGATCCCGAAGTCGAGCAGCCGCACCTGCCCCTCGGAGGTGACCAGGATGTTGGAGGGCTTGAGGTCCCGGTGCACCACCAGCCGCGCGTGCGCGTGCGACACCGCGCTGACTACCTGCTGAAACAGCCGCAGCCGCGCCTCGACACCCAGCTGCGCGTCACGGCAGTACTGGTCGATCGGGCGACCGTCCACGTACTCCAGCGCGAGATAGGGCTGGCCGTCGGGTGCGATGCCCGCGTCGTAGAGCCGCGCGATGTAGGGGTGATCGAGGGAGGCGAGGATCTCGCGTTCGCGCGCCATGCGCTCGGCGAGCCCCAGGCGGCGCCACGCGCCGCGCGGCAGCTTGAGCGCGACCGGCCGCTTCACCAGCCCGTCGAGTCGTTCGGCCAGCCACACCGCCCCCATGCCGCCCACCTCCAGCGGGCGCACCAGGCGATAGGGCCCGATCTCGGCTCCCGCCTGTGCGTTCGATCCGTCCGGCGTTTCGACCAGGTTCGTGTCCGAGGGGCCGAACCTGGGGAGCGTGCCGAGGAAACCTCCTGTGTCGCGGGACCCGTCCAGGCCAAGGAGGCGTTTCAGCCGCGGCTTGACCGTGTCGTACTCGGGGCCCAGGCTCTCCAGCCATTCGCTCCGCTCGTCGGGGCTGCGGTCGAGCGCCTCGTCGAGAAGGCGGCTCAGTGTTGCGAGGACGGTGGCATCCATACGGCCTACCGGAGGGAGTTGGCCATCATACCGCGCATCCGTCATATAACAGGGGCGTGGGCGATCAGGCCGACTTGACCGATCTGATTCAGCGGGCCGCGAAGGGTGATGCGCGTGCGGCGGATGAGCTGTTCGCCGTGACGTACGACGACCTGCGCAGGCTGGCGCGCATGCGCCTGCGGTCGGGCGGCCGCAACACGCTGCTGGATACGGGGTCGCTCGTGCAGGAGTCCTACCTGCGGTTTGCGACGGCAGGTCGGCTGCGCCTCGACGATCGCATCCACTTCATGCGGTGGGCGGGCCGGGTGATGCGATCGGTCATCGTGGACCTGGCGCGCCGCCGCAAGGCCGGGCGGCGCGGCGGCGCGGCCGCGCACGTGGCGCTGACCGACCACCTGGCCCCGAGCCCGCTCCCCCCGGAGGACGAGATCCTGAGCGTGCACGAGGCCCTGGACAAGCTCGCGTCCTTCGAGCCCCGCCTGGCGCAGGTCGTGGAGCTGCGGTACTTCGGAGGGCTGACCGAGCTCGAGACCGCCGAGGCCCTGGGCGTGACGGATCGAACCATCCGCCGGGACTGGGAGAAGGCGCGGCTGCTGCTACGCGAGGCGCTGCGGTAGCGGCAACACGCGCGCGCCCCAATCGTGGGGGGACCCGTGACCAGCATCCCCTGGCCCTGGCGCGTGGCGCAAACGGGAGCTGGTTCGAAGGCGCCCGGCCACAGCACGTGGCCACGGCGCCCTCGCTGGCAAGGCCGGGCTAACCGGCTTGCGACTGATGCAGGCACTCGTAGTAGCCGATTCGGGCGATGAATCTGTAGAGATCGCCCGACGACCTGCACGGCTGGCCCATGGTAGAGATCGGACCGAATCAGCAGGTCGGTGCCGGTGAAGACTCCGTTATCGAACACGAGCAACGAGATGCTGGGTGGCCTGTCCGCGGGCGGCGGCGGTCCCGGAAACAGCACCGGATGCACGTCGTTCGGATGGACGCACGTGAGCCGGGTGGGGTTTCCAGGTGCCGGCTGGCAGTCCCAGCCGCGCGCCGTCAGGTCCGCCGGGGACAGGCTGGCCGCCTGTGCCGCCAGCTGCGAGGCCGAGGCGCTCACCGAGTCGGCAGTCGGTCGTGCAGCGGCGGGCAGTGATGACGGCGCGGTAGGTGCCTGACTGCATCCCCAGGCGACAGAACCGCACACCAGGACGCCGGCGGCGACCCGCGTCAGAAACGCCATTCGCATAGAACCTCCCTCGAGGCGTCGGTGCCTGCCGCTTCCTGACGACCGGCGTCCGCCTCCTGCTACCAAAGGCGCAGTCACCGGCTCGAATGTGCAATGCACCGTTCGCGGCGGCGTTACGCCTTGGTGGTTGATGGCGGACACGGCCCTGGTCCTCAGGCTGAGCTGGTGCTCGATCGCTCTGGTAGACTTGGGCGCTCGCGAACGCCGAATGGATCCCCGCCATCGGTCGGCCAGCGGCGACCTGACCGGCCTGCTTCGCTCGTGGAACGCCGGCGACGAGGGAGCGTTCGAGCACCTCCTGGCCCTCGTCTACGACGAGCTGCACCGCATGGCGCTGCGCTGCCTTGCGGGTGAGCGTTCCGCTGTCTCGATGCAGGCCACCGCACTGGTCAACGAGGTCTGCATCCGCCTGCTCGGCTGGGACGGCGTCCGCTGGCGGAATCGCGGCCATTTCTTCGGGGTATCGGCCCAGATGATGCGGCGCGTCCTGGTCGATATCGCGCGCCGCCGCCGCGCCGAGCGCCGGGGCGGCCCCGGCGCGGTGCGGGTGTCCGTGGACGACATCGATCTTGCGGCCGCCGACCCAGACGCGGGTCTGGTCGCCATCGACGATGCCCTCGAACAGCTCGCCTTGCAGGACCCGCGGAAGACGCGCGTGGTCGAACTCCGTTTCTTCGGCGGACTGTCGATGGAAGAAACCGCCACCGCGCTCGGCATCTCACGTCGCACGGCCCAGAACGAGTGGGCGTTCGCTCGTGCCTGGTTGTATCGCGCGTTGAGGCCGGGGGCTGCACCATGAGCTCCGACCGCTGGCGCGCCCTCGGCGGTCCGATTGCTCGTGCTGGCTGGCAGCCCCGCGCATCCGGCGTTGCGCGGGCAGGCGCCCGCGCCGGTTCACGCGCAGACCTCGCAGGACAGGTCACGGCGGGAAGTGAGGCGCGCGGCCTACCGGGACACCTTCGATCTGCTGGAGACCGTGGAGCGCGAGCGTGACCGGTGCGCGACAGCAGAGTCGCCCGTGACGAACCAGGCCGCGCCGACAGCGGCCAGCGCCTGGGCTCGAGGCGAGCGATTGGCGTTTACTTCCGTCGATACAACCCCAACGTGACGTGGAGATCGTCCACGGGCAGCTCGCGGGCGAGCGCGAAGGTGCCGGCGTCGAGCCATCGCTGCAGTCGCGCAACGTTGCGCGGGAAGTCGGCAGTGATCTCCGGCGAGGCCAGCTCGGTCGAGCTCGGCGCGATGAGCACGACGTAGGTGGCATCGCCGATCAGGTCCACGTCGCGTTCCCGCAGGATCTCGAGGGGAAACGAGGCTTCTCCGGCCGGAGGCCCGAGCTGCCAGATGAAGAGCCCGGGAGACAGCGCGTCGCTGCGGCCCAGGAGCGCGATGCGATCGGACGGCCCGGTGTCGGCGCGAATCGAGGCCAGGGCATCGGCCAATGCCGGGCTGTCGACGTAGTTCTCGAAGGCGAGACGGCGGAACGGTTCCCCGGCCACCACGCCGCGCGCGCCGACCAGCGCGACCAGCATCACCAGGGGGGTCGCGATCGCGGCGGCGAGTGCGCTGCGTCGCCACACCCAGATGCCGATCTCGCTCGCGCCGATCAGCCAGACCAGCAGGACGGGGAAGGCGAGGAACCGGGCGAAGCGCGTCTGGTGCGCGAGCACCATGACGGTCTGCATGAGCGCCGCCAGAATCAGCAACTGGACGAGCGGTGGCTGCGCCCGGAACCGGATGGCCGCGAGCGCGAAGCCCGCCGCGGCGGCGGCCAGCAGCCAGACGTCGGAAAAGTAGTCGGCCCGGACCGCGGCCCCGTAGGAGAGGAACCCTTCCGTCGCCGAGGCTGCTCCCATGGGGGAGTTGATCACCAGGTTCGCGATGTCCTTCATGTGATTCGGAAAGGGCGATACCAGCCACACCGTCACTGGGAGGACGAACCACAGCAGGAGCGGACGAACGCGGGGATCGAAGGCGAAGAGGCGCGGCCAGTCGATGCGGCCCCGGCGGTGGAGGAACCACACCCTGCCCAACAGCAGGTACAGCGCCACGTAGCCGGTGTTGCCGATCGACGTGACCCCGACCCGCCGCCCGAAGAGAGAGAACGAGAAGCCTGCGGTGATGGTCACGGAGAGGACCGTCAGGAGATAGACGGCCAACAGGGCTCCAGTGGGCGTGGTCAGCCACTGTCGTGCGTACCGCCACGCCTCCTGTCCACGGTCGCGGAAGCGCCAGGCCGCCGTGCGCCGCAGGTACTCGTATGCCAGCAGGGGGACGGCCAGCATGATGAAGTAGTTGTATTTCGTGAAGAACAGCAGGGTCAGGGAGGCAGCAAACCACCGTGCCGCCGAGGGGCTGCGCTGCTGCTCGTAGCGCGCATGGCAGACCAGCACGAACAGCTGCGCCAGCGCGCCGAGCATCTCGGTCATGGCCACCGAGGAGTACGCCAGGTAGAACGGCGACCGCATCACGAACAGCAGAAACAGCGCGGCGGGAAGCCAGGCGGCCCGGGACCATTGCATGCAGAGGAGCGTTGTCCCGGCCAGTGCCGTGAGAATGAAGGCCACCAGGCTGCTTCGCAGCCCTGAGGTCATGTCTCCGCCCAGGACAAGGTAGAACGGCACCTGGAAGAGCGATGGCCCGGGCGGCCAGTAACCCTGCAGCCAGAGGTCCCACAGCAGCCGATGCCACTGCAGGGTCTTCAGGTAGAACGCATCGACCCAGCCGAAGGCGAGGTGCGCGGCCAGGTCCCATCGGGGCAGCAGCCGCCGGGCGACGACGTCGTCGATCGTCTGGCCTGAGACGAGCGTGGCGACATAGCCCGAAACCGCGAGCGCGCTGGCGCACACCGGAATCAGCACGCTGCGACGGATGTCCGCGGCGCTCATCGGGTCGTGCCGTTGAGACGGCAGGTCATGTCAGCGAGTTCCTCGGTCAACGTAAGGCCCATTTCGAATCGGCGCAACCTGTACGCGCAAGCTCGTGCGTGGGCATGCGCGGCCGACACGCGGACCGGCGGTGGCGACCGTGCCGCGCTCGATCGCCTGATCCCTCTGGTCTACGACGAGCTCCGCACGACTGCGTCCCGGCACGTGCGCCGCGAGTGGCGGCAAGGCGCGCTCCAGACGACCGCGCTCGCGTCGACCTGCTGGCCCTCGATGGGGCGCTGACGGCGCTCGAGCGGATCGATCCCGAGCAGGCGCGCCTGGTGGAGTGGCGCTTCTTCGGCGGCTTGACGGTCGAGCAGACCGCGAAAGTAATGGGTTTCGTGCGGCCAGCCGCAGGTGGAAGGCCCGATAATGCCGTCATGGCTCGATGTGGCTCAGCAATTCGAGCGTGGGCCGTGGTCCACCTGCTCGTGCTGGCGGCCAGCCCGGCCCATCCGGCGCTCGGCGCGCAGGGAGCCCCCGCGCCGGTTCGCGAGCAGGCCTCGCCGGACAGGGCGAGGCAGGAAGCGAGGCGCCCGGCTCGGCTCACGGTCAGCGTGCCGCACGACGACACCGTGCTCTCCCTGGACGGCCAGGCCATGGTCGGCCAGGGCAGCACGAGGGTTGTCGAGACACCGCCGCTCGGACCGAAGCAACGGCGCCGCTTCACCCTGACGGCGAGCTGGAATCCGAACACCTACACGACGATGACGCGGACCAAGAGCGTGTCGCTTCGAGCCGGCGAGTCCATCGCCGTCGATCTGACGCGCGAGGGCCCGGGCGACCGCGTCCGCGTCATCTACGTGCCGACACCGTCCGATGTCGCGGCGGAGATGATCGCCCTGGCCGGCGTCACCGCGGCGGACGTGGTGTTCGAGCCCGGGTGCGGCGACGCGCGCATCACCATCGCTGCGATCAAGGCCGGGGCCCGGCGGGCGATCTGTGTGGACCTAGACCCCGAGCGCGCGCGGGCATCTCGCGACAACGTCCGGCAGGCGGGCCTCGCAGACCGGATTGACGTGCGCCAGGGCGACGCGCTGGACGTCCAGGATCTGTCCGAGGTCAGTGTCGTCTTCCTCTACATGGGGGATCACTTCAACCTGCTGATTCGGCCAATTCTCTGGCGAACGCTCAAGGCCGGCGCACGGGTGGTGTCGCACCGCTTCATGATGGGCGACTGGCCGCCCGACAAGACCATCACCGTGGAGAGCTTCGAGGGCGGCGGCACCTACGACCTGCACCTCTGGACGATCACCGAGGACGTGAAACGGAAGGCGGCGCGCTGAGTGTGCAGCACGCGCGCGCTACGCCCGCTCCTCTCCTGTCAGCGCGGCGTGGCAAGCGCCACCAGTTCGGGATCGTGATCCTCTCCGGCGACGGCGACGACGATGTATTGCCGGCCGGCGTGCAGGTAGGTCATCGGCGCGCCGGTAGCGCCGGCCGGAAGGGGAATCCGCGCCACGCGACGGCCGGTCTTCTTGTCGTACGCGCCCAGCCACCTGCCGCCGCCACCCGGCGGGATGCTGAGCCCGGTCTCGCTTCCCTCCGTCACGAAGAGCAGCGTCTTCGTCACCAGCGGCGCGGCGCGGCCCA
>JBFWQE010000002.1:30116-91195 GCA_050249615.1 Vicinamibacterales bacterium | reverse complement strand
CGGCCGGTCTTCTTGTCGTACGCGCCCAGCCACCTGCCGCCGCCACCCGGCGGGATGCTGAGCCCGGTCTCGCTTCCCTCCGTCACGAAGAGCAGCGTCTTCGTCACCAGCGGCGCGGCGCGGCCCATGTGCCCGAGCGGCGGGAGGTTCAACTCCCTCAACGCCGGGTGGTCACGCGGGCCGTCGCCGTTCGGCACCATCCAGAGGTGCTCGCCGGTGTTCAGGTCGATGGCGGTGATGCGACCGTACGGCGGCTTCGTGATCGGCAGGCCGCGCGGCCCGGGGCCCGGCACGCGATCGAGGCGCTGGCGCGTCTGCTGATACGCGAAGCGCCCCTTGCCGGGCACGAGCGCACCCAGCCACGGGAACGTCACCGACGGTACGTAGAGCACGCCGGTCTCAGGATCGAACGCCGCGCCGCCCCAGTTCGCCCCGCCCACCCAGCCCGGGAGATACATCGTCCCCTTCTTGCCGTCGGCGCCTTCGATGGTGGGCGGCGTGAACATCGGGCCGATGGTCCACTGCCTGACGATCTCCCGCGCCTCGGCCTTCAGCTCCGGCGTGAAGTCGATCAGGTCATCGTCGGTGAGCCCCTGGCGATCGAACGGCGCCGGCTTCGTCGGGAACGGCTGCGTTGGCGAGGTCCACTCGCCAGGCACGGCGGACTTCGGGACCGGGCGCTCCTCGATGGGCCACACCGGCTCGCCCGTGACGCGGTCGAAGACGAACGTGAACGCCTGCTTGGTCACCTGCACGACAGCTTTGATGCGGCGGCCGTTGACGGTGATGTCGGCGAGGATCGGCGCGGTGGGGTTGTCGTAGTCCCAGAGGTCGTGGTGGACCATCTGGAAGTGCCACTTGCGCTCGCCCGTCGCGGCGTCGAGGCACACGAGGCTGTCGGAGTAGAGGTTCGCGCCGGGGCGCTCGCCGCCGTACCACTCGTTGGCGGCGCTGCTGAGCGGGACGTAGAGGTAGCCGAGCTGCTCGTCGGCGCTGATGAAGTTCCACGCCTTGGCGTTGCCGGTCTCCTTCCACGACTCGCGCTCCCATGTCTCGACGCCGGGCTCGCCCTGGCGCGGCACTACGTGGAACGTCCAGCGCAGGCGACCGGTGCGCGCGTCGAAGGCCCGGACGTCGCCGGGTGGGATGTGCTCCTGGGTTCCCTCATCGGTCCAGCCCTGGCCGCCGATGATGACCACGTCGCGGACGACCATCGGGGCGGGCGCGCTCCAGCGGAACGTGGAGGCCTGGCCGAGGCCGGCGACGAGATCCACGCGGCCGCCGGCACCGAACGTCGCGATCGGCTGCCCGCTCCGGGCGTCGAGCGCGTAGAGATATGCGCCACGGACGGCGAAGACGCGCGCGCCGTCATCGCCACGCCAGTAGGCGAGCGTCCGGCTGGCGCCCGGCCCCTCCACCTCGCCCGGCGGGACTGCCTGCGTCCAGACGGTGCGCCCGCTCTCGGGCTCGATCGCCTCGGCGAGGCCGATGGCGTTGGAGGCGAACAGCATCCCGTCGATCTTGAGCGGGGTCGCGCGGAAATTGCGAGGCACCACGAGCGTCGGGTGGGCGGCGGTGATGTCGGGGTCGATGGCAGGCCGTCGCCACGCGATGCGGAGCGAGCCGACGTTGGCGGGCGTGATCTGATCCAGCGGGGCGTACTTGCCGCTGCCGGCATCACCGCCGTGGTGCGTCCAGTCCCCGACGGGGCTTCTCCGCTGGGCGAGCGGGTGTGCCGCCTGGGCAATCAGCAGGGGGGCGAGACACGCGAGGGTCAGCCGGGTGCGCATCGTGGGGCATGGTAGCGCAGCGTCACGGCTCTGATTTCTGGGTCGCGATCGGCACGCGCACCTCGATGGCCGAGTCGATTTGCAGGGTCAACGTGGTGCCGGAGGGAAGCCGGATCTCGTCCCCGGACGTCGTGAGGACCACGGCGGTCCCGGCGCCGCCGCCGATGGCCGTCCCGATGGCCGCGCCTTTCCCGCCCCCGATGATGCCGCCAATCACCGCGCCGGCGCCCGCGGGGATGGCGATCTTGGCCGCATCCTCCTTCTTCGTGGCCGGGGCCAGGCGGCTGACGCGCGCCTGGATGGCGTAGCGCTCGTCGCCCACGGTGACCGTGCCGAAGCGCAGAGCCAGGCTCGCCCGCCCCTTCACCTTGCCGGCAGGCTGCGCGGCCGCGACCTCACCTCGGACCGTGCTGCCCGCAGGGAGGACCGTCATGCCGTCGACAACGACGGGTTCGGAAAGCGTGGCGTTGACGGCGTCGTCCACCCGGCTCGTGTCCGACCCCACGGCCGACTCCAGGCGCACCTCGAGATCGGTACCGGAAGGAACCGTGACCTCGCGGAACCGCGCGATGGGAGGGAGCGGTGGGGCCGGCCTCGACGCCTCGACGATCTGCACGTCCGCGATCTGCTCGCGCGGCACCTCGCGGGCCTTTCGACCCGCGCCCACCTCCACCTGCACCGTCTTCTCGTCGCGCGCGGCGAGCCTGCCGGTGACCACGGCGCCTTCTGCGGTCACGACCTGGACCTCGGTGCCCACCGGCACTCTCTCGACATCGGGTTGGCTGGAGCATCCCGCTACAAGGGCGGCCAGCACCAGCACGATGCTCGGCGGTAATGTCTTCATGCGTCGAGCCTACCAGACCTCAGGCGGCGCCGGCCCGCGGCCAGTAATCCGGAAAGGTCAACGTGTGGGCCTTCGCCCTTCAGCGCGGCCAGTAGCGCTCGATGGCGGGCCGGACCGCCGAATTCCACGCGTCGTAGCCGCGTTCGTTCAGGTTGAGCCCGTTCTCGGCGTAGTAGTCGGCACGCGGCCGGCCGTCCGGGCCGAGGAGCGCGGCCTCCACGTCGACGAAGTCGACGAGCGCATCGGCCTCCGCGAGGGCCTTCGCGGCCGCATTCGCCGCACGAATCGTCGCCATGTGCGTCCAGTGCGCCGGGCTTGGCTTCGTGCCAATCACGATCGTACGCGCCTCGGGCAGTTTCGCGCGGATGAGTGCGAGGAGCGCACGGTAGTCCGTGGCAATCTGCTCGGCGGGCTTGCCGCCGGCAACGTCCGCGTCGCCCGCGTAGAAGACGATCAGGGCGGGTCGATAAGGGACGACGATGCGGTCGGCGAAGTGGAGGGTGTCCGACACGTGCGATCCTCCGAAGCCGCGCTTGATCGCGCGACGGCCCGGGAACGCCTTCGCCAGGTCCCAGTAACGGATGCTGGAGCTGCCGACGAAGAGCACGCCACCCTTTGCCGGAGGACGCTCCCGGTCCTCCGCCTCGAACACGGCGATGTCCGTTTCGAAGCGACCGGGGTCGGGCGCTGCCTGGCGCGCAGGAACCGTGCGCACGAGGATCACCGCCACCAGGCCAACGGCAAGAGCGCCCGAGCACGAGGCGGAGCCGGAGATTCGAGGCATGGGCGCATCATCACCCGACAGCACGTCCGGGCGCCACTCCAGGTGACGGCCCTGGCCCACCTCGCCGCGCCGGAATGGCCGAGACACCGATGAGGACGTCGCCGGCCCGTGGATGCCCTATGCTTGGCGCGCGACATGCGGCGCGTGCAGCTGGTGGTCCGTGGGGTGGTGCAGGGAGTGGGCTTTCGCCCGTTCGTGGCGGGCCTTGCGCGACGCCTCGGTCTTGGCGGGATGGTTCGCAACGACGCTGGGGCCGTGGTGATCGAGCTGGAAGGCCCGCGCGACGCCCTCGACGTCTTCGCCGACTCGCTCATGCGGGACCGGCCGCCCCTGGCGGTGATCGAGTCGGTGACCACGCGGGAGCTTCCTCCGACCGGCGAGGCCACGTTCCATATCGAGGCGAGCGGCGCCGCGGAGGGCCGCCGCACGTCCATCCCGCCGGACGTGGCCACGTGCGACGCATGCCTCCGCGAGATGCGCGACCCGCGTGATCGGCGCTTCAACTACCCCTTCCTGAACTGCACGCACTGCGGGCCGCGCTTCACCATCATCCAGTCGCTGCCATACGACCGCGCGACGACGACGATGGCGCGGTTCCAGATGTGCGAGGCGTGCAGGCGCGAGTACGAAGACCCGGAGAACCGGCGCTACCACGCGGAGCCGACGGCATGCCCGGCGTGCGGGCCGCACGTGTGGTTCGAGGCGCCGGGCGGTGCGCGCGTCGAACGCGACGCGGCCGTCCGCACGGCACAGGACTGGCTCGGCCGGGGCCGCATCGTCGCGGTGAAAGGCATCGGCGGGTTTCACCTCGCGTGCCTGGCGGAAAGCGATGAGGCCGTGGCCTTGCTCCGCGCGCGGAAGGGTCGCGGCGACAAGCCGTTCGCGCTGATGGTGCCGACGATGGAGATGGTGCGGGCGCTGTGCGAGGTGGGGCCCGATGAGGCCGTGCAGCTCCAGAGCCGGGCGCGGCCGATTGTGCTGGTGCGGCGCCGGACAGACGCTCGAGCGGCCGCGGTCTCGTGGCTGGTCGCGCCCGGGCAGGACCACCTCGGCGTGATGCTGCCCTACTCGCCGCTCCACCACCTGCTGCTGACGGATCGGCCGCTGGTGATGACCTCCGGGAACAGGTCGAACGAGCCCATCGCGAAGGACAACGACGAGGCGCGGGAGAAACTGGCCGCGCTCGCGGACGCGTTCCTGCTGCATGATCGCGACATCCATACCGTGTGCGACGACTCGGTGATCCGCGTATTCCGCGGCGAGCCGCTGCCGGTGCGGCGCTCGCGCGGCTTCGCACCGTTCCCGGTACGCCTGCCGTTCGAGGTCCCTCCGGTGCTGGCGGTGGGCGGCGAACTCAAGGCCACCTTCTGCCTGGCCCAGGGGCGCGACGCATACCTGAGCCAGCACATCGGCGACATGGAAACGGTGGAGACGCTGGCCGCGTTCGAGCGCGCGGCGGCGAACCTTTCATCGCTGTTCGATATCACGCCGGCGATGGTGGCCATCGATCCGCATCCCGGGTATCTCTCGTCGCAGTGGGCGAGGGCGTGGGCGCGCGAGCGGGGCGTGCCGGTGGTGCCGGTGCAGCACCATCACGCGCATCACGGCGCGGTGATGGCGGAACATGGCCTCGGCCCCGACGCGCGCGTCATCGGCGTCGTCTTCGACGGCACGGGTTACGGCCTCGACGGCGCGGTGTGGGGCGGCGAGGTGTTCGCCGGCGGCTACGCGGAGGTGAAGCGCGTGGCGCGGCTGAAGAACGTGAGGCTGCCCGCGAGCGACGTGGACGTGCGCCACGGCTATCGCCTCGCGCTGGCGCACCTGGCGGCGGCGGGCATCCCGTGGGAGGAGGCACTGCCCGCGGTGCAGGCATGCCCCGCGCGCGAGCGGACGCTCCTCGCGCAGCGCTTCGCCCGCGGCGTGTCGATGGTCACGTCCAGCAGCATGGGACGGCTCTTCGACGCGGTGTCGTCGCTCGTGGGCGTGCGGCACGTCTCCGCTTACGAGGCGCAGGCGGCCATCGAGCTCGAAGCGCTGGCCTCACAGGCCGCGGTCGAGGACATCGCCGCCGTCGAAGGCGACGCGTTCGAGCTGGTCGATCGCGAAGGTCTGCTCGAGATGGACCCCGCGCCCGTGCTCCGCGCAATCGTCCAGAACCTCGCCCGCGGCACGCCCCCGGCTCTCCTCTCCGCCTTCTTCCATGAATCCGTCGCGCGGGCCGTCCTCTCCGTCGTGAGGCGCGTCCGACACGACACGGGCGAGACAACGGCGGCGCTGTCCGGCGGGGTGTTCCAGAACGTGCGGCTGCTCGCGCGGACCGTGGACCTGCTGACCGCGGATGGGTTCCGCGTGCTGACGCACCGGCTGGTGCCACCAAACGACGGGGGCTTGTCGCTGGGGCAAGCCGCGTGCGCGGCGCGACGAGCAGGAGCTGCATAGGGCAGGCCGCGCCTTGCGCGGTAGGCGCGGGCCGGGCCCACGTGGGCGGCGCTTCGCGCCATGGGTGCGTGTCTTTCGGGGAGTGTGGCGCCCCGGGTCGTCAGCGGCGATACTCACCCGGATGCCCATTCCCGACTTCCAGTCCCTGATGCGGCCACTTCTCGTACGAATCCAGGACGCGCAGCCGCACAAGTTTGGAGACCTGGTCCCCCTGGTTGCCCACGACCTGCACCTCACAGGCGATGAGCTCGAACTCCTGCTCCCGAGTGGGAGGCAGGGCATGTTTCGAAATCGCCTGCATTGGGCGTCCTTCTACATGCTCAGGGCGGGATTGCTGGAGCGGCCCAAGAAGGGCTGGCTCCGGATTACGCCTCGTGGGGCTGAAGCCCTGCAGTCGGCGGAAACCATCAACTCCAAGTATCTACAGAGGTTCGAGGAGTTCCGGGAGTTCCAGAAGGGTGCTGGGGGAGGAGAGGGCGGTGGTGGTGTCACGCCTCCGCCCGAGCCCAGAACTCCCGAGGAGCTGCTCGAGCAGGGCTACGCCAGCATCGCGACACCCTCGCTTCAGAGCTTCTCGCCAAGGTCAAGAGCTGCTCTCCAGCATTTTTCGAGCAGCTCGTCGTCGACCTTCTTGTGACCATGGGCTACGGTGGCTCTCGCAAAGACGCCGGGCGGGCGGTGGGCCGTTCGGGCGACGGGGGAATCGACGGAATCATCAAGGAAGACCGGCTGGGACTCGATGCCGTCGACGTGCAGGCAAAGCGATGGGAGGCATCGGTTGGCAGGCCTGTCGTTCAGGCGTTTGCGGGCAGTCTCGAGGGCCACCGCGCCCGGAAGGGTGTCCTCATCACCACTTCGGACTTCAGTTCCGACGCCCGTGATTACGTCGACCGTATCGAGAAACGGATCGTGCTGATCGGCGGAAAGGATCTCGCGGATCTCATGATCGAACACGGTATCGGCGTCACGATAGTTCAGACCTGCATGCTCAAGCGACTGGATAGCGACTACTTCGACGAGGAGGAGTAGTCCGTGCCAGGGCCTCCGCGGCTCGCGGGATTCGGCTGCACGGAAGGCCTGACGCTAAGATGACCGGAGGCCGCTCGCGCGGCTCGACCATGGACGACTCCACACCCGGTCCCTCCGATGCGCAGGCCGCCTGGCAGGGCGTCAGCGCGGCGTTTGCCGCGCTCGGGCGCGCGTTCCTCTGTCTCGACGATCGCCTCACGGTCCTTCACGCGTCCGCCGCGCTCGATCGCATTCTCGGCAGCGGCGCGGCCGCGGCTGTTGAGGGCCGTCGCATGGAAACGCTGCTCGGGGACGAGCCGTTCGGACCGGGCGGGCAGCTCCGGGTCGCGCTCGCGGCCGGCGAGCGCCGGGAAGGCTGGCGCGGGTATCTCTCGCTCGGCAATGGCGAGCGCCACCTCGTGTCGACCACCGTCGCGCCGTTTCCGCGCGAGTTGTACGCGTCGTGCGATCCACGCGTGGTGCACGTCGCGGTCCTGCGCCCCGCCGAGACTGAAACGGAGGCCGCAGGCCCCACCCTGCTGGGCGGCATCGTCGCCCGGTCGCGCGCAATGCAGCGCATCCTGGCGCTCGTGGAGAACCCGAGGGGCAGCGACGCGACCGTGCTGATCATGGGCGAGAACGGCACCGGCAAGGAGGTCATCGCGCGCGCCCTGCACGAGCGCTCGCAGCGCCGGGCCGCGGCGTTCGTGGCGGTCAACCGTGCGGCGCTCCCAGCCGAGCTGCTCGAGAGCGAGATGTTCGGCCACGCCCGGGGCGACCACGCGGCGGGCGCGCAGATCATCTTCGTCTGAGCCCTGTTGGGGCGTCGGGGTCGAACACCCGTTCGCCGACGCCTCACGATTCCAGCAGTACCCCACCAACGGCCGGCGCCTCGGGCGGCTGCTGTACCAAGGCCGCCGGTACGACCCGCAGTCGATCCGCTCAATGAGGTCGCGACCCGACCAGGTGCACGCCTCGATTGGTCGTCAGGCGCAGTGACCCGGAATCCGCGCCGATGTCGCACTTGCATCGAGAGGTACCCCATGATCCTTTGTGGACTCCGAGCACCAGCGAAGCGGTGGTGGACGAGCCTGCCGCTGCTTGCGGCACTCTTCCTGCCGGCCACCGCCTATGCGCAGGACGGCAGCATTACCGGCACGGTCACCAGCTCGTCCACGGGCGACCCAATCGCGGGAGTGCCCATCTTCATCGTCAGGAGCGACCAACTGTCCGACGCAGGCGTGGTCTTCAACGGGACCACCGATGCCTCAGGCGTCTACACGTTCACCGGGCCGGCGGGTGGGTACTTCCTGGCCGCCGTGCCCACGGAAGGGACGGGTCTCATCGATTTCGTCGACGAGATCTACGGGGGCGCCCGGGCCCCGATCGACTTCCCCGATCTGGTCGACGGGACACTGGTGACGATCAATCCCGGCAACACGTCCACGGCGGACTTCGCCCTCCTGCCGGGCGGACACGTGAGCGGAACCGTGACCGACGCCGCGACCGGCGCTCCGCTGGCCCACATCCTGGTCCAATCGGTGTATCGCTACAACAACGGCGACTACTGGCTGACCGACGCCATGACGGACGCGGCTGGACACTACGACATCGGCGGGCTGGCGCCGGGCCAGATCTTCCTGCTCACCCGCAGCGTCAACGTTCCCGGATACGTGGACGAGTACTGGGACAACAACCCGTGCCTCGGCGGCTGCCCCGACTCCGGCGCGCAGCTGCCGCCGCCGACGCCGATCACGATCATGTCGGGAGTCACCGTGGCCGCACGCGATTTCGCGCTGGATCCCGGCGGCTCGATTTCGGGCCGGATCACGAACGCCGCCGGGCAGCCCATCCCGAACATCAACGTGAACATCAACGCCCTCGTCAACAACACGCTGCGGCAGATGGGCAGCGTCTTCACCAGCGCCGACGGCGTCTACCGCATGTCGGGGCTGGCCACGGGGACCTACTTCGCCAACACCGGGGTCGGCAACTCCGGCTACCTGAACGAGCTCTACGACAACATCCTGTGCCCCCTCGGCTGCAACAACATCCAGAGTGGCACGGAAATTCCGGTCACCGTCCGCAACACCAGCGGCAACCGCGATTTCCAGCTCGACAATAATGGCGGCGTCATCACCGGAACCGTGACCAGAGCGGACGGTGGCGCCCCCATCCAGAACGTCACGGTCACCGCGGTCACACGGGTTGGCAGCAGCTTCTTCACCCGGACCGCCAACACGAATGCCAGCGGCGTCTATCGCCTGGCCGGCCTTACCGCCAGCACCTACTGGCTATACACGTCGAATACCTCGACGTGGGTGAACGAGATCTTCAACGACATCCCCTGTGTCGGGGTGGGCTGCAACAACACGGCGGCGGCGACGCTGGGAACCCCGATTGCCGTCGCCCGGGGGGCCACCGTCGCCAACCAGAACTTCGCGCTGGTCGATGGCGGCTTCCTCACTGGCGTCGTTCGCGACAGCGTCACAGCCACGCCGATTGCCGGACAGACGGTCGAGCTCACGATGCAAAGCGGCGCTGGCGTGACGTTCGTCACGTCCAGGCAAAGCGGCTCCGACGGATACTTCAGCTTCGGTGGCCTCACCACGGGAACCTATTTCCTGAACACGGCGGGCAAGACCGGTCACCAGAACGAGATCTACAACAACATCCCCTGCGGACCGTCGGCGTGCAGCAACTTCGCGGCGGCCACGCCCATCCCGATCACTCTCGGGGCCCCCGTCAACGGCCGCGACTTCGACCTGGACCCGGTCGCGGGCGGGCTGCGCGGCAAGATCACGAGCTCGGCGACCGGGCTCCCCTTGGCGGGCATCGGCGTCAGCCTGTACCAGCGAACCGGCTCGGGGGTCTTCGTCGCCAGCACGATGACCAATCACAGCGGCAACTACTTCTTCGACTCCCTGCCCGGCGGGACCTACGTCGTGTTCACGAGCAACTCACTCGGATACCGGAACGAGATCTACAACGACATCCCGTGCCCCGGCGCGTGCTCGGCAGCCACCGCGTCGTCGAGCGGTGCCGCGATCAACGTCACCGGCACCTCCTGGACCTCGGGTATCGATTTCGCCCTCGACGCCCGGACGAATGCTCCGGCCGCGCCGACCAACTTCCGCGTGGTGATGAACGGCACGACCGCCGTCTTCTCGTGGACGGCGTCCGGCTCCAACACCACCGGCGCGCCAACCGGGTACCTCATCGAGGCCGGCTTCTCCCCCGGCACCACCGCGATCAGCCTCCCGGCTGGAAGCGGCACGTCCTTCACGGTCCCGAACGTCCCGCCGGGCACGTTTTACGTGCGGGTCCGCGCCATCAACGCCGCCGGGTCGAGCCCGCCGTCGAACGAGGTCACGTTGGGCATGTCCACCGTGGGCGTCGCGTTGCCGGAAGCGCCGACGAACGTGCAGGCGTTCATGCAGGACGGACTGCTGACGATGACCTGGCTGCAGCCGGTGCGCGGGGGCCCGGCGACCGGCTACATCGTCGAAGCCGGGTCGGCGACCGGTCTGGGGGACGTCGGATCGGTCACGGTCCCCGGCCGGTCGCTGACGTTCGCCAACGTGCCCGCCGGGTTCTATTTCCTCCGGGTCCGGGCCACCAACGCGGGTGGGGCCAGTGCCCCCTCGGCCGAGTCGATGATCGTGGTCGGCGGCGTGCCGGCACCGCCGAGCGCGCCGAACTTCACGTCCCACACCGTCTCCGGGAATACGGTCACGCTGAACTGGGCGGCTCCGACGAGCGGCACGCCGACCAGCTACATAGTCGAAGCCGGCTCGGCCCCTGGCCTCTCGAATCTCGCGGTGGCCAACACCGGCAGCGCGGCGACGACAGTTGGCTTCTCGGGCGTGCCGCCAGGGACCTACTACGTCCGGCTCCGCGCGGTAAACGCACAGGGGGCGAGCGTGGTGTCGAACGAGCGGACCATCATCGTCCAGTAATCCAGCGAGGCCCGGTACGGGAGACCGTGCCGGGCCCGCCCTGCCCTCGGCGTCCCACCCGCCTCACGGCCCCGGCCAGGGCCGAGGTGAAACCTCCCTGGCGCCGGCCGGAACTCTGCTGTAGGCTGTGCGGGCACCCCCAGGGGGAAAGAGACCACGCGGGCCGTCCCTTCCCACACGATGTCTGGGACAAATAAGGGGCACATGTCGAGCGACCTTGCCGAACGTCAGCCGGTCGTCGATTCTCGCGAGGGGCGAGGCCTGTCGGCCGGGGCCCTCTTCCCCATCGTCTATGCCGAGCTGCGCCGGCTCGCCCACCATTACCTGGCCCGGGAGCGCCCCGGCCATACCCTCCAGGCGACGGCACTCGTGCACGAGGTCTACCTGCGGCTGGTGCCGCGCGGGAATGCCGACCGGGAGGACCGGCGCCGATTCGTCGCCATCGCGGCCCACGTGATGCGCGAGATTCTCGTCGAACACGCCCGCAGCCGGGGCCGTCTCAAGCGCGGCGGCGACCGCGAACGCGTCTGGTCGACGGCCGACTTTCCGACCATCGACGCCGGTTTCGAACGCTGGGAGGATCTGGACCGCGCGCTCGATCGGCTCGCAGCGCTCGATTCGCGCCAGGCGAGCGTGGTGGAGTTGCGCTACTTCGGCGGCCTGACGGTCGAGGAGACGGCCACGGCGCTCGCCGTCTCTCCCAAGACGGTCAAGCGCGACTGGAGCGTGGCCAGGGCGTGGCTGCGCCGGGAGCTCGATATGTGACCCCGTTCGACCGCCGACGTCGCATCTTGGAGCGCGCATGCACCGCGAGCATGATCCCTTGACGCCAGTCACGTGGGCACGGGTCACGGACCTGTTCGAACAGGCCGTGGGGCGTCCCGCCGCCGAGCGCGAGGCGTTCCTGTCGATGCTCCGCCGCAGCGAACCCGCCATCGCCGCCGAAGTCGCGTCCCTCGTGGAGTCCCACGACCGGCCCGGCGAGTTCCTGCCCAGCCTGTCGCTGCACGACGAGCCTCCCGACCTCGCCGGCCGCACCATCGGGACCTATCGCCTCCTCACCCTGATCGGTACGGGCGGTACCGGCGCCGTGTACCTGGCGGAACGGAGCGACGGCACCTTCGCCAGGCGCGTCGCCATCAAGCTGCTGTCGTCCGCCTTCGTGCCGCTGCGCGATCGGTTCCTCCGCGAACGCGCGTTCCTCGCCGGCCTCGAGCATCCCAACATCGCCCGCCTGCTCGATGCGGGCGCGACCGACGATCACCTGCTGTACCTGGTGATGGAGTACGTCGAGGGGCTGCCGATCGACCGCCACTGCGAGGAGCGCGCGCTGCGCGTCAGCGATCGGATCGCGCTGCTGCTGCAGGTCTGCGCCGGTGTGACCTACGCCCATCGCCACTTGATCGTCCACTGCGACATCAAGCCGGAGAACGTCCTCGTGACCGCCGACGGACAGGTGAAGCTGCTCGATTTCGGCATTGCCCGACAGATCAGCTCCAGCGTCACCGTCACGCGCCACCGGCCAGCCACCCCGGCCTACTCGAGCCCCGAGCAGCTCCAGGGTGAGGCGCTGACGACGGCGTCCGATGTCTACTCGCTGGGTGTCCTGGCCCAGGTCGTGCTGACCGGATCCAGCCCCTACTGCCTGCGCACGAACCGTCTGGATGAACTGGTGAGCGCGGTCCTGACGGCCGAGCCCCAGCGGGCCAGCCTCACGCCCGGGCTGGCACCGCAGGTCTCGCGTCAGCTCCGCGGCGACCTCGATACGGTGCTCGCCAAGGCGCTCGCGAAGGATCCGGCGCGGCGCTACGCGTCGGTCGAGCAGCTCGCCGAGGATCTCCAGCGCCATCAAACGGGGTATCCCGTCCTGGCCCGCTCCGACGGCGTCGCCTACCGGCTCCGCAAGTCGATCGGCCGCCATCGGCTCGCGGCGACCGTGGTCGGGATTCTTGCGGCGGGCCTCGTCGGCGCCACCATCCAGAGCACCCGGGAAGCCCGGTTGGCCGAACAGCGGTTCCAGGACCTTCGCGCCTTCGCCCACACGGTCGTCTTCGACGTCAACGACGCGCTGGCCCCGATTGCCGGAACGACGGCGGCCCGCAAGCTCGTCGTCGACACCGCGCTTCGCTATCTGGATCGTCTGTTTGCCGGGGGCGCGGTCGATGCCCGCCTCCGCGAGGAGCTCGCCGAGGCCTATATCCGCGTCGGCAAGGTGCAGGGCGGGGCCTTCGTGCCCAACCTCGGAGACGCGTCGGGGGCGATGGCGAGCTTCCGCAAGGCGATGGCGATCAGCGGCGTCGCGCCTACCCGGGCGCTCGAGCGGTCGCGGATTGCGGCTCTCATCGGCATCGCGCAACTGTCCGCCGATCCGATCGCCGGGGTGCCGGAGTTCGCCGAGGCCGTGGACGCGGCGAACCGCCTGCTCGCCGCCGACGCCAGCGACGCGCAGGCGCTGCGCCTGCTGGCCGATGCGTATCACGGCCTCGCCACCGTCGCGCACCTCACCAACGACGTGCCGCGCCATATCGCCATGGCGACACGGCAGATCGAGACGCGGGAGCGGCTGCGCGCGCTCGGGGCACCGTCGTGGTCGGACGAAGCCAGCCTGGCGCGGGCGATCGCCCAGCTGGCGCTGGCGCTGGAGCAGCGAGGCGATTACGGGGCCGCGCTCGCCGAGCTCGAACGTGCGCGGGTCCTGCTCGAATCGGCCATCGCCGGCGCCGGGGACAACCAGATGCTGCGGCGCGGCCTGGCGGAGGTGCGCTCGCGCAAGACGACGGCGCTGCTGGCGCTCGAGCGAACCGACGAGGCCGCGAACGAGGCACAGGCGGCGGTCGCGATGCTGGAGCCGCTCGTCGCCACCGACCCTGCCAACGTGCAGTACCGCGCCGATCTCGCCTACGCGTGGCTGCGGCTCGGGGACGCGAAGCGGGCCGAGGGCCGGGCACGGGAATCGCTGGACCTCCACAGCCGGGCGCTGGCCGTCAGGCGCGATCGTGCCGAGCGGCACGCCGGGTTCATCTTCGTGCGGTGGGAGCTGACCCGCAGTCTCAACACCGTGGCGGATCTCCTGTTGACGATCACGCCGCCGAGGCCGGATGAAGCGGCGTCGCTCTTCGAGGAGGCGCGCACCGTCGGCATGCGCGCGCTCGCCGTCGCCCCCAGCTACACCCAGGTTCGGAAACAGGTCGCTGTTGCGTTCGAAGGACTCGCGCGCGCCGCGGTGGCGCGCGGTGGCCCCCAGGCGGCGCGGCTGGCCGACAGCGCGGCGGCCTGGCGCGAGGTGGTGGCCCGGAGCGTCGAGGATCCGGCCAGCGTCAGGGAACTGTCGCGGCTCGAGGCGCTGGCCAAGTCGGCGCGAGGCGCCGCAGAGGGCCTGCGCTAGTGGAGGGCTGACGCAGATGAAACTGGGCCCGCAGATGCGCTGATGGGGCTACTGCGAACCGCTGCCGCCGATGGCGGCAGTGAGTTCGGCGACACCCTTCTGGAACAGCTCCAGGATGCGGCCGCTGTTGCGGAAGTCTTCGAGGATGGCGCCGCGGCGGCTCGTCCGGAGGTCCCCGATGACGTAGGCCAGCGTCGTCGCCATCACCTGGCCTTCCACCGTGCCCGTGGCTTCGAAACGGCGGCGGAAGCGCTGCAGTTCCGGCTCGAAGGAGGCCTGGTGCCAGCGCTGGACGCCAGGCTCGAGCTTGAGGAACCCGTCCAGGACGGCGGTGTACTCGGCGCTCGCCGGGCGGTGCCAGAACGTGACGTCCGCACCGAACTCCGGGACGCGCATGGGCAGGTAGAGCGTCCCCTTCGCCGGCACCTGGCGCTGGAGGGCCGGGTTGAAACGCTGCACCTCGGTGGCCGTGAGCTTCGTGCGCCGGGTGATCTCGCCCATCGGGATGGCGCGACGCGTGCGCATCGCGTAGATGCGCTCCTGCGTCACGTCGGACCTGATCTGCTGGACGTTGATGGTGTTGCCGAACACCATCTCCGCGTACCGGAACGAGCGGACACCGTAGGTGCGGTAGAGATCCCGGTACTCCCGGAGCGCGACGCTCCGCAGGTCGCGCGCGAACTGCGAGCCCATGAGGTACTGCTCGGCGACCGTCGTCCCGCCCAGGCGCTCGCCATTGATGAGCGTCCGGCCCACGTTCACCCCGCCCGAGTGGTGCTCGGAGAGCGCCGGGATGAAGCTCCCGTACATCGTGGCGAGAATGGAGAGATACGCGGCGCAGTACGGCGCCTGCGTGGTCTGGTTGTACGCCTCGATGGTCTCGGGCGACAGGCGGTTCAGCGCCTGCCAGTTGCGCCGGAGGAACTGGCAGAGGCCGAGCGCGTTGGCGCGCGACCGGGCGGTGCCATTCAACCCGGACTCGAGGATGGCCTGCGCGAGGCCGATGTCCGCAGGCACGCCGAAGCGCTCGTAGATGCGGCTCCACTCTTCGAGGAACGGCCCGTACTTGGGAACGTTGGGCAGCAGGAACCGGCCGCGTGTCGGGTTGTGCACCAGCGGACCGGTCACGGGCTCGAGGCGGCGCACAGCGAGATCCCGCCGATCGTCGAGGCGTGTCGGCCACGTGACGCCGGACACCGATGGCGCCAGTGCCGGATCCGTCCAGACGGCGTCCTTCGACCAGTCGCCCTTCGAGGGAAACGTGACAATCAGGCGCCCGTCCTTCGCGCTGCCGAACGCGATGCGGCCGTCGGTGATGGTGAAGATGTGGCGCCAGAACGGGTACGCGGGCCGGAACGCCTTCACGACCTCCAGGTCGGCCTGGAGACGCGCCTCGACGTGCTCCGTCGGCTCGGCGGACACGGTGGGGCCGAGCAGCACGACCAGGACGGCGACGACGACGGCGCGGATCACACGGCTGAGCATGTGGAGGGGATCCACCGACTCCTTTGCCGTAATTTATCGGATCGTCCGCGCCGGTCAACACCCAAAGGGATGGCACAGACAAAGAAAGACACCACCGCAGATGCCGCAGATGCCGCAGATTGCGCAGAACAGGTCGGAGATGCCGCATAGCCTGCACAGGGAGGCCAATCGGAACCGTTGCGGAAGCCGGCGGTGCGGCCGTATTTCCCTTCACACCCGCGTGCCCCCTGCCGCCTTGCCTCGTTATCTGCGTCACATCTGCGGCCCCATCCGCGGCATCCGCGTTCGGGCATCGGTGTCATAGAATCAGCCTTCTCACGGGGGTTCCCATGGCCGCCTCGCAGCCCGCCGCCCGCTCGTTGCTCATCGTCGCACTGGCGCTCGGCGCCTGGGCCCTCACCGGGAAGGCGCAGTCACCCACGCCGTTTGGCATCCCCACTGGCAGCGCTCCGGCCCCGACTGCCGGGATTGCCGCCGTGGCCGGCTCGCGCGCGCAGGGGTGGCTGGCGCAGGGGCGTTCGGAGGTCCTCGCGCGCCATGGGATGGTGGCCACCAGCGATCCGCTGGCCGCGCAGGCGGGCCTCGAGATCCTCAGACAGGGCGGCAACGCCATCGACGCAGCCGTCGCAACCGGCGCCGTGCTCGACGTCACCTCGCAGAACGACACCGGCATCGGCGGCGACCTCTTCGCCATCGTCTGGGTGGCGCGGGAGCAGAAGCTCTACGCCCTCAATGCCGCCGGACGCGCGCCCGCGGGATGGACGCCGGAGTTCTTCACGAAGACCCTCGGCGGCACGCGCGTGCCGGGGAGCGGTGTGAACGCGGCGACGGTGCCGGGCGCCGTCGCCGGCTACGACGCGCTGCTGAGGCGCTTCGGGACGATGGGGTTCAAGGAAACGTTCGAGCGCGCGGCGCGGATTGCCGAGGAGGGCTGGGGGCAGGCCGAGCGGCGGCACGACGACATCCGCGGAGCGCTGAACGGGCTTCGCGCGGATCCCGATTCAAGGCAGGTGTTCCTGAACGGCGAGGACGCGCCGGCGCTCTACTCCATCATCCGCAATCCCAATCTCGCGAAGGCGCTGCGGCTCATCCAGGCCGAGGGGCGCGACGCCTTCTACAAGGGCGCCATCGCCGAGGCCATTGTCCAGAAGGTGAAGTCCGGCGGCGGCGTGATGACGCGCGAGGATCTCGCGGGGTACGAGCCCGAGTGGGTGGAGCCGGTCACGACCAACTACCACGGCTACGACATCTACCAGCTGCCGCCACCCGGGCAGGGCTTCGCGGCGCTGGAGATGCTGAACATCCTCGAGGTGTGCGTGCCTGAGCTGGGCTACAACCTCACGCAGCTCGGGCCCGCCAACCCGATGTACTGGCACCTGATGGTGGAGGCGAAGAAGCTTGCGTACGCGGACCTGCAGGCCAAGAACGGCGACCCGAAGTTCTCGCCGATACCGGTCCAGCAGCTCCTCTCGAAAGCGCACGCGGCCAGCCTGTGCGGGAAGATCGATCCGAACGCGGCCGGCAAGCCGGCCGTGCCCGGGGCCACCGACGGCGGCACCATCTACCTCACCACGGCGGACCGCTGGGGCAACATGGTGTCGCTGGTCCACAGCGTGTTCAGCGTCTACGGCAGCCGCGCCACGGTCGGGCCGTACGGCTTCGTGCTGCACAACCGCGGGACGGCGTTCTCGCTGGATCCGAAGAGCCCCAACGTGGTCGCGCCGGGCAAGCAGCCCTTCCACTCCATCATCGCGGGCTTCGTGATGAAGGACGGGCAGCCGCTGATGGCCTTCGGCAACATGGGCGGCAGCGTGCAGCCCGAGACGCACGCGCAGCACATGGTGAACCTCATCGACCACGGCATGAACGTGCAGATGACGACGGACGCCGCGCGGTTCACGCACAACCAGACGAGCAACGTGCTGTCGCTGGAGGCGAACCTCTTCGCACTGGTGGGCGCGGCGCTCCGTGCGAAGGGGCACGAAGTGCGGAGCGTGGACGGGGGCGCGGTGGGCGGCTACCAGGGGATTCTCTTCACGCAGGATCCGAGGCTGACGCCGCCGCCGTTCGATCGGACAGCCGTGGATCGTGACCTTCCGGTGAACGGAGTCTACCGGGCCGGATCGGATCATCGGAAGGACGGGCAGGCGGTGGGGTGGTAGGGCTTCGAGGTTCTCGGGTTCGCGGGTTCGCGGGTTCTCGGGTTCTCGGGTTCGCGGGTTCTCGGGTTCTCGGGTTCTCGGGGTTCACCGGAGGTGAGTCGATTGGATCGCGCTTGGTCGCGTTGTTCGCAGCGGTGGCTGCTGGTTGCAGCGCTGGCCCTGTGGTCGCTCTTCGCCGCCGTGCCGGCGTCGGAGGCGTGCACGTGCATTGCTCAGGGGTGTGGCGTGGTGAGTGCCGGCGGGGTGCTCTTCGGAGGCCACGGTGGCGAACATCGAGCGGGGCGCACCAGCCGGGCCGGTTGTCGTACGGCTGACGGATATCCGCGCGATCGACGGCGACGCCCCGCCCACGTCGGTGCTCGGCGGCGATGGCGTGGACTGCGGGTACCAGTTCCGGGCCGGGGTCCGTAATCTCATCGAGGCAGACTCGGGCGGCAGGGTCTCGATGTGCAGCCAGACGAGGCCGCTCGTGGCCGCACGCGGTCTGCTCGAGTTCCTCTCGGCTCCTTCCGTCCGCGAGCGGCCACGCGTCTGGGGTCGCGTCTCCGCAGCGGACGTGAGGGGCCGGGGGCTCGGATGGCCCGGCGGCCCGGCCGTCGACGGGGCTATCGTCACGCTCGAAGGCCCTGTGCGCGCCCGCCAAACGACAAGCGCCAATGGTGAATTCTCGTTTCGCGATGTGCCGGATGGCAGCTATCGCCTGTCCGTGGCCATCCCGCCACACCGAGCCGACATGAGCGCGCCGGCCGCCACCGCCGTGACGCTGACGGGCGAGACCTCGTGCGTGAACGTCGATGTCACGGCACCGTCGACCGCGCGCGTGACCGGAACGGTGGTCGATCCCGCCGGCGCGCCCGCACCGGGCGTCTTCGTCGAGCTCTTCCCGGCCCCGTACAACCAATGGGCCGGAGGCTACGTTCACGGTGCGATCAGCGGGGCGGACGGGCGCTTCGCAATCGAGAAACTGCCCCCTGGCCAGTATGTCGGCGGCATTGGCGTGCCGTACCCGGACGCCACGCGCGCGGTGGCCCCTGCACTGGCGCGCAGCTCCGTCGGCGGCGAGGTCCTCGATATCCAGCCAGGCGCCAGCCTCGAGGTCTTCGCACTGGTGGCGCGGCCCGCACCGCAGATCACCGTCACCGGCAGAACCATCGCGCCGCCGGGCGGTACTCGTACGCGGCGGATGCTGGTCCTGCAGCCGCTGATGGCCTGGCGACAGCGCGCGCCTACGGCGGCATGACGTCCGAGGACGGCCGCTTCTCGATCAGCGCGCACCGCGGCGTGCGCTACCGCGTCCTAGTCGAGGAGGGCTCGCGAATCGTCGGCCGCACGGAGTTCGTCGCCGGGGATGGCCCCCTGGAAATCGTGCTGGATCGACCGCGCTGAGCCTCGCTCCACCACGTATTCACGTGCTACACTTGTTTTCGTGGCTGACACCCAGAACGTCACGCTGAGCCTGCCGCGCGAGCTGCTGAAGCGCGTGAAGCGGCTGGCGGCCGACCGCGATACGTCGATTTCAGCGCTGTTGTCGGAGGCGCTGGCGGACCTGGCGGACGAAGACCGCCGCTACTCGGCGGCGCGGAAGCGTGCGCTGGCCGCCATGAAGTCGGCGAGGTCCCTCGGTACGGGCGGGCGTCGCACGTGGACGCGCGACGAGCTCCATGAGCGCTGACGTCGCGCGCGCGTTCGTGGACACCAACATCCTGGTCTACGCCCACGACGCGTCAGCCGGCCCGAAGAAGGCAGCCGCGGAGGCGTTGCTGGCCCGGCTCTGGGAGACGGGCACCGGCTGCCTCAGCGTCCAGGTCCTGCAGGAGTTCTTCGTCACGGTGACACGCAAGGTGGCGTCGCCGCTGCCCGTAGACGAGGCCGCGGAGCGCATCCGCGAGCTCGCCGCGTGGAGGGTGTTCTCACCCGGCGCGGACGACGTGCGGGCCGCCATCGCCCTTCACCAGAAGACGGCTCTCGGCTTCTGGGACGCGATGATTGTTCACGCGGCGGCTGAGTCCGGGTGCGACGTCCTCTGGACGGAAGACCTGAACGACGGCCAGGTCATCCGCAGCGTGCACATCCGAAATCCCTTCACCGCGCGATGAGCGGTTTCAAGAACTACATCACGCCGGCCGGCCACAAGCGGCTGCAGGACGAGCTCGCACGCCTCTGGAAAGTCGAGCGGCCGGCCATGGTCTCCACCGTGGCGTGGGCGGCCGGCAACGGCGACCGCTCCGAGAATGGCGACTACATCTACGGCAAGAAGCGGCTCCGCGAAATCGATCGACGCCTGCGCTACCTGTCGAAGAGCCTGGACAGTGCCGTCGTGGTCGACAACGCGGGCAAGAACCACGACCGCGTGTTCTTCGGCGCGACGGTCGCCTACCAGCGCGAGAGCGGCGAGGAGCGCGAGGTCACCATCGTCGGCATCGACGAACTGGATAGCGGCAGCGCGCGCGTGTCGTGGCGGTCGCCGCTGGCTCACGCGCTGCTCAAGGCCCGCGTGGGCGACGTGGTCACGCTGCGAACGCCGCAGGGGCCGGAGCGCCTGGAGATTCTCGACATCCGCTACGACCGCGTGGAGTAGGCGGGCCGCAGGCGCGGGCGTGGCGGGAGAGCCGGGTGCCGGGCGCGTGGGGCCTGTCAACGTTTCGCCTCCTCCTCCCGTCTACTGCTCTTGACGGGCGCGCCGAGCCTGCCGCCCGACGAGGTGATCATGGTCCTTTCCGCCCGTTTCGTGCGTCCCGCCGGCCTGGCCGCGTGCCTGGCCGTGTTCGTCGCCGCGTCCGTCCCTGCCTCCGCCCAGTCCCGGCAGGAGGAGACCTTCGACCGCACGCTCAGCGTGCAGCCAGGCGGCACCTTCCGCCTGCGCACCTTCTCGGGCCGCGTGACCATCCGCGGCACCGGCGGCAACCAGGTGGTCATCCACGCCGTCCGCCGGGCCCGTGCCGACCGGCTGCGCGACATCCAGATCGAGGTCCGGCAGAGCGGCGACTCCGTGGAGGTGAACGCCAACCACCGGGTCGTCGAGCGCGACAACGACAACGTGGTCGAAACCGACTTCGACATCCAGGTGCCCTCGAGCATGCGCCTGGACGTGAACTCGTTCAGCGCGCCCATCGAGGTGGAGAACGTGCAGGGGGCGCACCGGCTGAAGACCTTCAGCGGCGACATCGAGCTCAATGCCGGCGCGTGGAACGACAGCGACGGGCTGGACATCGAGAGCTTCAGCGGCGGTGCGCGCCTGCGCCTGCCCGACAGCGCACGCGGGTCCATCGACTTCGACAGCTTCAGCGGCCGCTTCGACAGCGACCTGCCGGTCACCCTGAAGACGAGCGGCCGACGGAACTTCCGCGGCGAGCTGAACGGCGGCGGCAGCGCGAGCTTCCGCTTCAAGACCTTCAGCGGGTCGGTTTCGATCAAGCGATAGAACGCGTTCGGGGTTCTCGGGTTCTCAGGTTCTCCGGCGGATGGGCTTCATCGTGCCCGCGCGGGTCGTCGTCGTCAGGCGTGTCACGTCCGAAAGAGTCGAGCGGATGCTGGCCACGCCCGGGACATTGACGAAGCGCAGGTCGTAGTCGATTGCGCCGCTCATCGTGCTGCCCGACACGGTGGTGCTCCATCGTGTCACGACGGCGGTGAAACCCTCTCCCGTGGCGGTGCCCTGCAATGAAAGGACGCCGCCCACGACGGTCCCGCTCATCGTGCCCTCGAGCCCGGCCAGGTTCACGGTCCCGGAGACGCTGCTGCCCGTCTGCTGCAGTGTGGCCGCGAAGAGCATGTTCGAACCCACCGGGAACTCGCCGCGGGCGGCGCTGCAGATCAGGTCCTGCGCCGATCCCGTGCCGTCACACGCCGTGATGATGTGCCCGCCGAGCCAGTTGCCCGAGAACGCGCCTCCCGTCGCAGTCGCCGAGACGGCGATCGTGTTCGTCCCGCTCGTCTGGTCGCCGTTGACCGCCAGCGTGCCGCTGTAGGAGCCCGGCTGGGTGGGGGTGAACCGGATGGTCACTGCCTGCGAGGCCCCTGCGGCCACCTGGCCGCTGGTCCAGTCCGCGGTCAGCAGATCCGCCAGGTCGCCCGGCGCCGTCAGGCTCGTGATCGTGAGCACGGCATTTCCCGTGTTCCTGATGGTGAGGGTGGCATCACGGCTGCTGCCCACCGGGACGTCGCCAAAGGCCAGGTTCCCACTGAGCGCGATGATGCGTGTCGTGGCGGGCGTCGGTGTCGGTCCGGTCGGCGAGGAAGGTCCATCGTCCCCGCACGCGGCGACCATCAGCGTCAGCACAACGGTGCCCGCGAGGAACAACCTCGACCGTACGGTCTTACGGGCCTGGAAGAGTAATGACGATGCCGGGTCCTTCATGGCGGACTCCTTGTGACGGGGACCCGAGGCCTGATTGCGTCCGGTTTGACGCGACTGCAAGGTTGACGCCACGGTGGCGGGCTGAGATTGGCGGGCTGCAGAGCTCCCGGCACTGCTGCGCGGCCGGGAACACCCGCCGATGACGGTTCGCCGGCACCGCCGCGCCGTGGTCGCTAGTGCGCAGCCACGCGACGAAGGCGGGCCACCATGACCAGCGCCACGCCGTAGCACGCCAGCGCCACGAACAGCGTCGCCGGCGACGAAGCGCGCAGGTCCACGAGCGCGAGCTTCAGGCCCGTCAGCGCCAGCAGCGGGTAGGCCAGCCGGCCGATGGCCGAGAAGCGCCCGGGCCGATCGAGCAGGCCGGCGCCGATCGCCATCGCCGAGAGGACGGCCGTGCGCACCGTGGCCAGCGTGCCGGCGTCCATGACCGTGGACGACACCGCTTCCAGCGCGCGCGCCACCGCCAGGGTGAGGAAGGCCGCGGTCCCGATCACGGCCATCAGGCCGATGCCCAGGGCAGGGATGTCGGCGGCCACGAAGCGGCCGGCATGGGCTTCCGACGCATGGCTGCCGCTCACGAGCAGCGCCACCGCCAGCGTGACACCCGCGGTCCAGAGCAGCGCGGCAACCGGGAACTCACCCGCGAACGCCGACTCGAAGAGCGCCATCAGCCCGCCGGACACCGCGGCCGCCGAGAGGGCCACGGCGGCGTGGCCGCCCAGCGTGACACGGCCCGTCCGCGACCACGCCACCGCCAGCAGCGCGGCAAAGCCGCTCAGGGCCAGCGCGCGCGCCGCCCCTCCGAGCGCGGTCTCGACGCCGGTCAGCGCGAAGACGATGGCGAGCGAGCTGTAGAAATAGAAGTTCAGCGCGCCGCGCGCATCGCGCGGCATGAAGCGGAACGACACGAGATAGGCAACCGCCCCGAGCAGGGCGAGGACGAGCCCCAGGGTCGCTCCCCCCGCTTGCAGCGACCGGCTCACCATCACGGCGCCGCCCACGCCGACCAGCAGCACCAGCACCGTCTGGGCCACCTCGAAGACAATCACCTGCCGGCCGCGTATCAGCGTGCGGATGGCAACCGAGGCGAAGTAGCCGACGACGAGCAGGCCCTGCGCGGCCCAGGCGCTCGCGGCCGTATCGGCAGGCGGCACCGAGAGCGCGCGCGACGTCACGCCGAGGACGCCGACCGCGGCCAACAGGCCGGTGGGCCAGCGCAGCAGCTTCCATTCCCGGAGGTAGCCCAGCCAAAGTGTTCCAACGCCGAGAGCCGTGAAGTAGATCGAGTACGGCGCGACGACGCCGAGCCGCACCATCAGGGTGAGGCCCGTCACCATCCCGCCGACGGTGCCCATCCACGCCAGGGTCTGCAGGCCGGCACGATACGCCACGACCAGGGCGGCCGCCGTGAACGCGGTGAGCACCACGGCCGCCGCCTCCGGCGTGAAGAGCCCGAAGCGCAGTGTCGCCTCGCCGACGAGCGGGAAGCCGATGATGAAGGCGGTGCCGCCGTCGAAGATCGCGCGCACGCGGTCGCCGGCGCCTGCCGCGCGATCCGACAGCGCCATCCACGAGAGCGCGTAGACCAGACCCAGCGTCACGCCGGCCCCGGGCGGCCAGGTGCCGCCGTCGGTCAGCGCCCGCAGCAGGAACGCCCCGCCGAGCACGATGAACGATCGGCCAAGGGCCGTCGTCAGGCGGAGCGCGTCCACGCGGGGAACGGCGACGGCTGGGAGGATGTCGTACGCGGCCGGCTCACCGGCCGGCGCCGGCCCGCGGGCCTCGAGCGCCGCCAGCCGGGCCTCGATGACGGCGAGCCGCTCGGTGAGCGCCTGGACCTGGTCCACCAGCGAAGACGGGGGCTGCTGCACGCGTCTATCCTCCGCGCGGCCGGGGGACCGGTGCAGCCGCTGGCGGATTCTACCTCCACAATCCGTTTGAAGCGCAGCCGATGGCACGTATACTCCGCGTGGCGGCTCGCGGCCCGCCCGTCGGTCCCCAACCCGTTGCACCGCACCTGCCGCTGTGGGGATATCGGTATGTCCGCTTCGGACAGGCCAGCGACGCCCGGCACGATCGAACGCCGAAGCTTCCTCGACATCGTCCTCGGTCTCGGCTTCGTCTCCACGGCCGCGTCGTTTCTCTACCCGCTCTGGCGTTATCTCAATCCGCCGGCAACCGTCGAGGCCGCCACCGACAGCGTGATTGCCGGCAGGGTTGCCGAGTTCAGGCCGAACTCCGGCGCCATCGTGAAGTTCGGCTCGAAGCCCGCGATCCTGGTCCGCACGCCCGACGGCCAGTTCCGCGCCTTCTCGGCCATCTGCACGCACCTGGACTGCACGGTCCAGTACAAGGCCGACACATCGCAGATCTGGTGCGCGTGCCACAACGGGCTCTACGACCTGGCGGGCAACAACGTCTCGGGGCCGCCTCCGCGGCCGCTGGACGCCTTCGCCGTGAACCTGCGCGGCGACCCCGGCCAGGAAGAGATCGTCATCTCCCGAACCTGAATCGCGCGAATGGAGTCGGGCCAATGACACAGCACCTCATCGCGTGGCTGGACGAGCGGCTGGATCTCGCCGCCATCCGGCACTTCGTCGAAGAGAAGAGCGTGCCGGTCCACCGGCACAGCGTCTGGTACTACATGGGCGGCATCACGCTGTTCCTGGTGGGCGTGCAGGTGGCCACCGGGATCCTGCTGCTGCTCTACTACCGCCCGAGCGCCGGCGAGGCCTACGAGAGCGTGAAGTTCATCGTCTCGCAGGTGGAGTTCGGGTGGCTGATTCGGAACCTGCATAGCTGGTCGGCGAACCTGCTGATCTTCATGGCGTTCGTGCACCTGTTCAGCACGCTGTTCCTGCGGTCGTACCGCAAGCCGCGCGAGCTGACGTGGGTGACGGGCGTGCTGCTGCTCTTCATCATGATGGGCTTCGGCTTCAGCGGCTACCTGCTGCCATGGAACGAGCTGGCCTTCTTCGCCACGAAGGTGGGCACGGGTATCGCCGGCGCGGTCCCAGTCGTGGGCGACTTCCTGGTGCGCTTCCTCCGCGGAGGCGACGAGGTGACCGGCGCGACGCTCACGCGGTTCTACGGCCTGCACGTGGCCATCCTTCCGGCGATGACCACCGTCGTGCTTGGCATGCACCTGCTCTTCATCCAGCGCCAGGGCATGAGCGTGCCGCCGAGCGTCGAGGCGCGGGAGAAGGCCGGCGCCCGCACGCCGCAGATCCCGTTCTTCCCCCACTACGTGCTGCACGACGTGATGTGGTGGTACGTGGCACTGGCGGTGCTGGCCGCCCTCGCGCTCTTCCTGCCGTGGGAGCTGGGAACCAAGGCCGACGCGTTCGCGCCGGTGCCTGCCGGGATCCGGCCCGAGTGGTACTTCCTCGCGATGTTCCAGGTGCTGAAGCTGCTGCCCGCGCACATCCTCGGCATCGAGGGCGAGGTGCTGGGCGTGCTGGGCTTCGGCCTGGCCGCAGTCGTGCTGCTGTTCCTGCCCTTCCTGGACCGGGGCGCGGCCGAGGGCCGATCCAGCAAGCTCGTCACCATCGCCGGCATCTTCGCGCTCGCCTACATGGTGGTGTTCACCATCTACGGCTATCTTGCCGCCTGACCGGACTGGAGCCGCCATGCGATCCCTCATCCTCCGCATGTTCCTGGCCACGGCCGCCGGCGCGTGGCTGCTGCTCGGTGCCGGCGCGGCCGACGCCCAGCCCGCACAGGCCACCGGTTGCGAGACCTGCCACCGCGACGAGGCGTCCGAGTCGCTGTCGGCGCCCGCCCGGGACTTCGCGCTGGCCGACGTGCATCGCGATCGGGGGTTCACCTGCGTGAACTGCCACGGCGGCGATCCGAACGCCACCGACAAGGCCGCCGCCAAGGCGCCCTCGACGGCGTTTCGCGGCAAGCCGTCCGGCCAGGCGGTCATCTCCGTGTGCTCGAGCTGCCACAGCGACGCCGCGCTCATGCGGAAGTACGCGCCGCGCCAGCGCGTGGACCAGGCCACGGAGTACGCCACCAGCGTGCACGGGCAGCAGCTCGCGAAGGGGGACACGAAGGTGGCCACCTGCGTCAGCTGCCACGGCGCACACGGCGTGCGGCTGGTGAGCGACGCGCAGTCGCCGGTGTACCCGCTGAACGTCGCCGCCACCTGCACGAAGTGCCACGGGGACCCCGTGCACATGGAGGGCTACACGCTGAACGGCGGGCCGCTGCCGACCGACCAGGGCGAGAAGTACGCGAAGAGCGTGCACCACGCCGCGCTGGTCGAGCGGAGCGATCTCTCTGCGCCCACCTGCAACGACTGTCACGGCAACCACGGCGCCGCGCCGCCCGGCGTCGACGCCATCGCGAACGTGTGCGGGACCTGCCACACGGTGTTCGCCACGAAGTTCGCGCTGAGCACGCACGCCGCCATCTTCGAGCGCGGCTGCGTGGAGTGCCACAACAACCACGACATCGTCGAGCCGACCGATGCCATGGTCGGCACCGACGACAAGGCGCTCTGCGCCACGTGCCACAGCGAGGGCGACAACGGGCACAAGGCGGCGATGGCGATGCGGGCCGGGATCGAGAAGCTGAAGGCCGCCATCTCTCATTCGGAGGAGCAGGTGGCCGCGGTGGAGAACGCGGGTATCGAGATGGGCGATCAGATTCTCACCGTCCGCGAGGCCGCCAACCACCTGACCGTGGCACGGACCGAGTTGCACGCCTTCGACCCGGCGGCGGTCCAGGCCGTCCTGGACGAGGGCCTCGGCCTGACGGCCAAGGTGGACGAGGCGGCCGCGGCGGCCCGGAGCGAGCTGTCGTTCCGCAGGACGGGCCTGGCGATCTCGCTGGCCGCCATCCTGCTCGTGGTAGTGGCGCTGCAGCTGAAGATCCGGACGCTGAAGCCGCGCGCCTGAAGGCGCCCGGGGTCTTCGTGTCCTTCGTGCTTCCGTGGACTATTTCAGGCTGAGCACATAGGCCACCAGCGCGTCGATATCGGCCGCGGGGAGCGAGGCGAACGACTTCATCGGCGGCATCGCCTTCTTGCCGGACTTCGCCTCCGCTGCCTTCGGATCCGTGAGCCACAGCTTCACCGTGGCCGCATCCAGGCGGCTGCCTGCGCCGTCCAGCGGATGCTTCGCGTTCCCCTTGCCCGCCACCGCGTGGCAGATGGAGCACTTCTGCGCCGCGAAGAGCTGCTGCCCCTTCGCCGCGTCGCCCTGCGCCACCGCCGGTGCGGTCCACGCCGCCAGCATGATGCCTGCCACGAGTATCCGCGTCGTTGCTCGCATGGGACCTCTCCTCACCCGGCGCCTGCCGGCGCCGCGACTATCGTCCGGACCGCATACCCATTGCAAGGGCAGGGCCATCGGTGGTGGTGCGGAAAACAGCCCGCTTCCAGGTCCGGGCCAGGGCGGCACCCGCACCTGTCAGGCTGATTGACGGGCTTTCGGCAGCCGGGCGACCCTCCCGACGTGACACCGGCGCTCGAGATCGGAAGGTCAAGATCGGAATCCGAGGGCCAAAGCCGCCACGGGAACTGGTACGAGCGGTTGCACGTCGACTCTGGACAGTGGCTATGAACAACGCATTGGTTGAATTGATGGATGCGGCGGATCGAGGCGAGCCGGCCGCTGCGGAATCTCTCTTCACGACGCTGTATGCCCAGCTGCACCGGATGGCGCGACGCGAGCTCGCGCGCAACGGGTGGGGCGTCACGATCGGCGCGACGAGCCTGCTGCACGAGGCCTACCTCGATCTCGCACGAATCAACGGCGACAGGTTCCCAGACGAGCAGCGCTTCCTCGGGTACGCCGCCCGGGTCATGCGCGGCCTGGTGATCGACTATGCGCGGAGCCGCCAGGCGCAGAAGCGCGGGGGCCAGTTCGAGCTGACCTCGATCAGCACGGACGTGGCCGACTCGGTGCCGGACGGCGTGGAGCTCGGCATACTCGGCCCGGCTCTCGATGCGCTCGAGGCTACCGACCCGATGCTCGCCGACGTCGTAGACCTCAAGTTCTTCTGCGGCTTCACGGTTCCCGAGATCGCCGCGATGAAGCACGTGTCCGAACGCACCGTCGAGCGCAGCTGGCAGAAGGCGCGGCTGTTCCTGCACCGGGCCGTGAGCGAAGACCTGATGCGGGCGTGAACGCCTCGCGCTCAGGGAAGCGCCTTCCATCCCCACAGGCGCATGATGTCCTCGGTGCGAAACTCGTGGCCGAGCTCCCGCGCCATCCAGCAGATCTGGCCGCGATGGTGTGCGTCGTGCTGCACGAGGTACACCAGCATGTTGACCGCGCGGCGGGGCATGCCCTTGACGCGGGCCTGGCGGGCGGCCAGGGCGGCTTCGAACAGCGCCGCCAGGTCTTTCGTGGACCGGGCGAGCGCCCGCTGTGCCTGCGCTCGTGTCGCGCGCGTGCGGTCCAGCGAGGGGGGCCCGGGGCGCGCGCCGCCCATCCTGGCGAACGTGCGCCGCACGCTCTGCATGTGCGCGACGATGGCCGCGATGGTGCGGCCGCGGCCGCCCGGCGGAGGCGTGCGCCAGATGGCGTCGGGGAGGACGCTCACCAGGTACTCGCTCACGAGGCCGCTGTGCGTGAACTCCTCGAGGAGCTCGTGCTCTACGTCCAGAGTCCGGCCTCTTGCCATCTCCGATCTCCTCCCTGATCCCCGATCCCCGATCCCTGATCCCTGATCCCTGCCCAACCGCGGCCCTCTGGTGGCGGGCGCTCAGGGAGCCGCGGTGTGACGTGTCTCGATGAGCGTCGTCACGTCGAACCCCTGTGAGCGCGCCTCCTCGACGAGCGAGCGGTAGAGCGCCTCGTCGATGCGGCGCGTCCGCGCGAGGATCCACAGGGACTTGCGATCCGGCGTGCCGACCATCACGTGATCGTACTCGGCGCCGAGCGCGATGACCTGGTAGTCGCCCCACACCATGGGGAGGAACGACAGGAACGCCGGGGCGAAGCGGACCTTCAGCACGGACGAAGGCCGGCCCTCCACGCGACGGGCCACGCCCCTGGCCTCCTGCATCCGGCCGTCGGCCTCGCGGCACCGGTTCGTGACGGTGATGCGCCCATCGGGCCGCGGCTCGTAGGTCGCGGTCACGTCGCTCGCGCACTTCTCCTGGTACTTGAACGGGAGGCGCGCGATCTCGAACCACGTGCCCGCGTACCGCTCGAAGTCCACGTGCTCGACGACGCGAAGCGGCGCCTGCGCGGCGGAGCGCGACGGGACGGAGGCGAGGACCAGCAGCGCAGCGGCAAACGTCCTGGTGGCCATGACGGCATTGTCGTCCATCTGGCGTCACGCCCCGGGCGGATCCGGCGGGCGCCCGTCGCCGGCAATCGTGGTGGCCTGGCCGTGCCCGAGGAATGCGTCGATCTCCCCGCTTCGCGCGAGGGCATCGGCTTCCCCCAGTTCGACCAGCCGCTGGATGTAGTCGGGCTGGAACATCAGCAGGCTGAGCATGTCGTTCGATCGTGTCTCGCGGCTGCCGAGGCCGCGGACCATGAAGCGGAACGGCCGCGGGAGATCGGCTTCGAACTCGTTGGCCAGCCGGCCGAGGTCGCGCGAGGGGCGTATGACGAGCAGATCGATGTGCTGCAGGCCGCCGCGCGCCTCCTCGGGCAGGCGATCGACGAGTGCGTTCAACTCCTGCAGCCGCTCCGCGTCGGCGTCCAGCAGGTCGAGGAAGATGGCGTTGAGCAGCACGCCCGCGACCTGCGCGGGCGGCGGGTAGCCGTCCACCAGCGGCCGCTCCGCCTCCGCGCGCGTGCGCGGATAGCGCGTGGACACCGCCAGGATGCGGCGCGCGCCGAGGTGGATGGCCGGCGAGAGCGGCGCGGTCAGACGGATGCCGCCATCGCCGTACCACGCGCCCTCGACCTGCACGGCGGGAAAGAAGAACGGGAGCGCCGCGGACGCCATCACGTGATCGACGCGGAGGCACCCGCCCACGCTCTGGCGCTGCGGCCCTTCGAACGCCAGGCGGCCGCACCCCTCCCGGCCTTCGACCCACGTGACCGACTGACCGGTCGTGTAGCTGGAGGCTGTCAACGCCACGGCATCGAGGCGGCCGGCCCGCAGGTTGCGCGCAATGCCGGGCACGGTGCCATTGCTCTCCGCGCGCAGCGTGCGCTCGAGCAGATCGCGGAGCGGTGACGTGTCGAGGAGGCTTCGCACGCGAGGCGTGTCCGCGCCGCCCGAAAGCAGCTTCGTGCCCCAGCGCGTGACGCGGGACCCGAGGCCGAGCGGCCCCACCTTGAAGACCTTGTCGATGCGAAGGTCCAGCCAGAGCTCCGAGAGCCGTGCCGCCGATTCCGCAAAGCTGCCCAGGCGCGCGGCCAGGTGGGTGGCGATGATGCCTCCGGCCGAGACACCCGTGAGGATGCCGGGTGCCAGGTCCGGATACCTCGAGGCGATGTGCCGGAGCACGCCCACCTGGTAGGCCGCGCGGGCGCCGCCCCCGCCGAGCACGAACGCGAGCTGCGAGTCCACGGGCATGCCGATCAGCGAGCCCCTGCAGGCAGGTAGGCCAGGAAATGCCGCGCAATCCGCCGATAGACGTGCGCCGTTGTGCCGGGTCCTTCGGCAATGGCATGAGTGCGGTTCGGGTAGACCATCACGTCGAACGATTTCCTCAGCTCGATGAGCTTGTTGATCAGCCGCTCGGTGCCCTGGTAGTGCACGTTGTCGTCGCCGCTGCCGTGGATGAGGAGCAGGTGCCCCTTCAACCCCGCGGCATGGTTGATCGGCGAGGCCACGCGGTAGCCCTCGACGTTCTCCTGCGGCAGGCCCATGTAGCGCTCCTGGTAGATGGTGTCGTACAGCGCCTTGTCCGGTACCGGTGCCACGGACACACCGACATGGAACACGTCCGGGAACCGGAACATGGCCTGAAGCGTGTTCGACCCGCCGCCGCTCCAGCCCCAGATGCCGACCCGCTCCGGATCCAGGAAGGCGTGCCGATCCGTCAACGCGCGGATGGCAGCCGCCTGCTCTCGGGACGACAGGTCGCCGACAGCCCCGTACTCGGCCCTCCGCCAGGCCGACCCCTTCGGCGCGGGCGTTCCGCGATTGTCCAGGCTCACGATGACGTACCCGGCCTCGGCAAGGGCCCGGTGGAAGAGCATGCGCCCGGCGCCCCAGCGATCGACGACGGTCTGGCTGGCCGGCTCGCCGTAGACGAACACGATCACCGGATAGCGCCGCGCGGGGTCGAAGTGCGAGGGCCTCAGCATCCAGCCGTCGAGCGTGACGCCGTCGCCGATGTCCACGGCGAAGAACTCCACGCCTGGCCGCACGAGAGGGGCCAGCTTCTTCCGGAGCGCGTCGGTGTCGGTGAGCACCCGCTTCGACGCGTGGCCGGGCAGGTCCACCACGTCGACCGCGGGAGGCACGTCGAAGCGCGACCACGTGTGGAACGCCAGGCGCCCGCCCGGGGCGAGGACGTACCCGTGCGTGCCCGGCTGATCGCGGGGCGTCACGCGCTCGGGTGCGCCCGTACCGTCGAGCCGCGCACGGTAGAGGAACTGCTCGGTCGCACTGTCGGGCGAGGCCGTGAAGTAGGCCCATCCGCCAGGCTCGTCCAGCCCCGCGAGGTCGATGACATCCGCGTCGAAGCGCGTGAGGAGGACGGGTTCGTCGCCCTCGCGCGGCACGCGGTAGAGATGCCGCCACCCATCGCGCTCGCTCAGCCAGAGGAAAGCGGCGCCCTTGTCGATCCACTCGACGCGATCCACGACTTCCACCCATGCCTTCGACTCGTCCCTGAAGACCCGCCTCACGTCGCCGCTCCTCGCGTCGGCAAGCAGGACGTCGTTCTGGTTCTGGAGGCGGTTCAACTGCTGGATGGCCAGCGTGCGGGCGTCGATCCAGTCCATCCGCGCCAGGTAGGTCTGGCGCGGGTCTTCCGGTGTCTTCATCCACCTCGTCTTCCCGCCGTCGGCGGAAACCACCCCGATACGCACCGCGGAGTTGGTCGTGCCGGCCTTCGGATAGGGGATCACCATGAGCGCCGGGTACAGCGACTCGGTGGTGTTGATGAGCGTGAAGAGACCGACGCCCGTGATGTCGAACTGCCAGTAGGCGATGGAGCGACCGTCCGGGCTCCAGCGGAAGCCGTCGCGGAGCCCCAGCTCTTCCTCGTAGACCCAGTCGGAGGTGCCGTTGATGGTGGTGGCCGATCCATCCATCGTCAACGGCCGGATGCGCCGGTCGGCCAGCCGCTCGACGTAGACATTGTTCTGGCGCACGTAGGCCACGTGCGTACCGTCGGGTGAGAATTTCGCGAACATCAGCGAAGACTCGGGCGCGCTGCCCCCGAGCTTCACGAGCGAGCCGTCCTCGAGGCCCAGCACCCAGTAGTCGCCGCGCGTGTTGTCGCGCCACACCTTCTTCGTATTCGTGAAGATCAGCAGCCGTCGTCCGTCGGGCGACCAGGCATAGTCGTCGATACTGAGCGCGTTGGTCCGTCCCGCGGGCACCAGCCGCCCGCCCGCCACCAGGACATCGCGCGCGCCGGTGACGGCGTCGTAGCGCACGATGTCCGACGCCCCTGCCGGCGATACCGCGGGCTCCACCGTGGTGTAGCTGGCGCCATCCGGCCGCCAGCGCGCAGGACCGAACCGCGGGACGGCATACTCGTTGGCGTCGAAGATGCGGCCGATCTGCTCGTCGAGCACGCGCGCCCGCTCGTCCTGCTGCGCAACGGCCGCGGCGCCTCCGACGAGGACGGCGGCCAGGGTGAGGAGAATGGCGAGTCGGCGCATAGTGGGGCTTGGGGCTTGGGGCTTGGGGCGCGGGTTTCGGGTTTCGGGCCCCGGTTCCCGACTTCCGACTCCCGACTCCCGACGCTAATCAACAGTCCAGAGCGTGAGCGACGATACGTCCTTCACGAAGATGCGGCCGCCGGAGATGGCCGGCTGCGCCCACGTGGCGCTCGTGGCGACCTCGTACTGCGCGACCGGCTCGAAGCCCGCCCGGCTGGCCCGCATCACCACCAGCTCACCGTCGTCTTCCAGCGAGAAGATGGTGCTGCCGGCGCGAGCCATGGCCGCGTGCTCCGCGCGGCGCGCCTCGCCCTTCCAGAGCACCTTGCCGGTGTCGAGATCGAGCGCGAAGTACTGGCCACGGTTCAGGTGCGAGAGGCCGTAGGCCACGCCGTCCACCGCCACGACATCGCTCATGTGCACCGACACCTCGTCCGTGTGCCACACGTCCGGCGTCGTCCAGGTGTTCCCCGCGCGCGTGGGGCGGAAGGCCGTGATGCCGTTGGCGCGACCGGATTCGATCACCATGTCCTTGTGGATGACAGGCGTCTGTGCCGTGGTCGTGGCCGGCGTCGTGTACGGCCGCCGCCAGAGCAGCGCGCCCGTGTCGAACGACACCCCCACGAAGTTCTCCTGCGTGAACGTGATCACCTGCCGCGTACCGCCGAGCGTGGCGACGATGGGCGACCCGTAGGCGGGTCCGTCCCCGGCCCACCGCCAGGCGATCTTCCCTGTGGCCACGTCGAAGGCCGTCAACGCGCCGTCGTCCTGGCCGCCGACGTGCACGACGACGAAATTGCCCTCGACGACGGGGGACATGGCGGTGTGGTACTGCGGCTGCGCGGGCGGAGCGGGGGCCTGCCAGAGGACACGGCCTTCGGCGGCGTCGAACGCCAGGACGACCCCGGTCATGCCGAGTGTGAACAGCCGTCCGTCCGCATGGGTTGGCGTGGATTTCGGCCCGGGCCCGTGCTGGCGTGTCGCCGGATTCATCGTGAACACCGCCGGGTAGGCGGCGCGCCAGAGCTGCGTCCCCGTGGCCGCGTCCATCGCGCGAAGCACCTCTTCCTCACCCTGCCGCGTGAAGGTATAGACGCGGTCACCGACGACGAGTGGAGTCGCATAACCGGTGCCCACCTCGACCCGCCATCGGCGCGTCAGCGTGCCCGGCCACGCGGCCGGCGTCGTGAACGCCTCGATGGCGCCGTCGCGGTTGGGTCCACGCCACTGCGGCCAGTCCTGCGCGTGGACGGTAAGTGTGATCACCACGACGACCATCAGGCTGATGGCGATCCTCGGAGTGTCTGGTCGTGATCTCATCGGCTCGCCCTTCCGCCTTTTGCCTTCCGACTCCTGCCGTTCGCCTTCCGACTTCCGCCTTCGCCACGGCTTCGGCGGACAAGCCCGACTCCCGACGCGATACGATACACCCGTGTTCGACGTCGTCGGCATCGGCGCGAGCTCGGTGGACTACGTCTACCGCCTGCCGTCAGCTCCGCAGTTTCACGGTCCCGCTTCGAAGATGCGCCTGGTGGGGCATGGCGTCTCGTGCGGGGGCCAGGTGGCCACGGCCATGGCGACGTGCGCGGCCTTCGGCCTGCGCGCGGCGTACGCCGGCGCTGTGGGTGACGACGATGACGGCCGACGCCTGCTCGAGGCGCTCACGGGGCGAGACGTAAACGTCTCGCTCACCGTCCGGAGGCGGGGTGGCAGCCAGTTCGCGGCCGTCCTCGTCGACGACTCGTCCGGTGAGCGCGCGGTGCTGTGGGACCGTCCCGACTCCTTGCTGCTCGCCGACGAGCACCTGCCGGTGGCCGCGCTCCAGGCGGCACGCTCGGTCCTGGTGGACGATGTCGATCCGCGCGCAAGCCTCGCTGCGGCGCGCATCGCGCGGGCGGCGGGTGTGCCGGTGGTGACGGATCTGGATCACGTGACACCGCTGACAGGGGACCTGATCCGCACGGCCTCGCACCCGATCCTCTCCGAGCACCTGCCCCAGGCGCTGACGGGCGAGCGGGACCTCGAGCGCGCGCTGAGGGCGATGCACGCCTGGAACCCGGGCCTGCTGACGGTCACGGTCGGCGAACGCGGCGCCGTGGCGCTCGATGGCGATCACTTCGTCGAGGTCGAGGGCTTCCGGGTCTCGGCCGTGGACACGACGGGGTCGGGCGACGTTTTCAGGGGCGCGTTCATCGCGGGCCTGCTCCAGGGGCTGGCCGTCGCGGAGCTGCTGCGCTTCGCCAACGCCGCCGCGGCGGTGAGTTGCACGCGCAGCGGGGCGCTCGACGGCGTCCCGGCCCTGGCTGAAGTGGCGAATCTGCTGCGAGGAGACGAGGTACGTCGCCGGTCACCTGCTCCGGAATCATCGGATACGTGAGCGTCATCAGTCCCTTCAGGGCTTCGATCACGACGGCCGCCGAGCAGCTCGGGAGCATCCCGGCGATCGGGCGCCCGATTCGCCATTGACGACGGGTGCAGCGGGGCTGCACACTCAGCCGTCTCCTCCGGTGCCTGGAAGGCGTTCGACGTCGATTTCGCCGTGTTGGCGTGCGCGGGTGCTGTGGACAGCATCGTTCATCGCACTGGCCATGCTGTGTGTACGCGTGTCGGGACAGCCGGCCGCGCCGGACCAGCCCCGGGCATGGCTGTTCGTCGCCGATCGCGACTACCCCCCGCTCAGCTATGTCGACAACGGTGTCCCGCAGGGGCTCGACCTGGATCTGGCCCGGGAGCTCGGGCGGGTCCTCGGGCGCGAGATTCGCGTCGAGCTGCTCGATTTCGTTGAGGCGCAGCGCCGTGTGCTCGCGGGTGAGGCGGACGCGGTATCGGACCTCGGCGTCACGCCCGAGCGGCGCCAGCAGTTCGACCTGAGCGAGGGGACCGTGACGCACGAGTACGGGCTGTTCGTGCGGCGCGGCGACACCTCGGTCCGGGGGATCCGCGACCTGTCGGGCAAGCGCGTCGGCGTCACGCCGGCTCCAGTCGCCCGGCTGTTTCTCCAGGAGCAGTCGGACGCACAGCTCGTGGTGGTGGGGGACTTCGACGAGGGTTTCCGGCGTCTGGTGGCTGGCGAGCTGGACGTCGTGGCCTTCGACACATGGGTGGCGGCACCCAAGGCACGCGCGTTCGCGCGAGACGTGGCGCTGGTGGGCGTGCCGTTTGTCACCTCCGCGACGGCCATCGCCGTCCGCAGGGGCAACCAGGCGGTGCTCTCCGAAATCAACCGAGGCCTCCGCCAGCTGAAACAGGACGGCACCCTGCACCAACTGGAGGAGCGATGGCGGCCACGGGAGATGGTCTTCCTGTCGGAGACGCTCGTCCAGCGGGTCGTCGGTTGGACCGTCCTCGGCCTGCTCGTGCTGCTGCTGGCCGGCGCGGCCTACTGGGTGGCGGCTCTGAAACGGCAGATGCGGGAACGGCGCCGCGCGGAGGCGGCCCTCGAGGCATCGGAGGAGCGCTTCGAGAAGGCGTTCCGGGCCAGCCCGCACGGCATCGCGATCATCGACTCCGAGACCAGGCGCTATGTCGAGGTCAACGATCGTTTCCTTCGGGTCATGGGGTTCACGCGGGAGGAGCTCATCGGCCGCACGGGCGGGGAGCTGCAGATGACCACCAACCCCGCGGCGGGCGACGCCGCCGCGGAGCAGGTTGCCCGCCACGGATTCGCGCACGACATCGAGTTCCAGGTGCGCACGAAGAACGGGCGCGTGCTGACCGTGCTCGGCTCGGGAGAGCGTATCGAGGTGGCCGGCCGGCGATCCTCGCTCTGGGTGTTTCGCGACGTCACGGAGGAGCGCGAGCTGGAAGCGCGCCTGCGGCAGGCGCAGAAGATGGATGCCGTGGGCCGCCTGGCCGCGGGCGTGGCGCACGACTTCAACAATCTGCTGACAGTGATCCTGGGCAACTGCGAGGTGGGCCTGTCGGTCGTTGGTCCGGACGAGCCGTTGTGCCGCACGCTGGACGACATCCGGGCGGCGGCCGACCGGGCCTCGGCCCTGACGCGCCAGCTCCTTGCCTTCAGCCGCCGCACGATCGTCCAGCTGCGCGTCTTCGATCTCAACGACGCCGTTCGCGAGATTCAGCCCATGCTCGCGCGCCTCATCGGCGAGGACGTGGCCGTGTCGATGGTCCTGGATCCGGACGCCGGCCACCTGGAGGCCGACCCCGCGCAGCTGCAGCAGGTCCTGCTGAACCTGGCCGTCAACGCCCGTGATGCCATGCCGGGCGGCGGGCGCCTCGAGTTCCGCACCAAGCGCGAGACGATCGGGCCGGAATCGGCCGACGGCCTCGGGGCGCCGGCCGGCGACTACGTGCTGCTCGAAGTCGCGGACACCGGCGTCGGCATCGACCCCGACACCTGTGCCCGGATCTTCGAACCGTTCTTCACCACAAAGGAGAGGGGCCACGGCGCGGGCCTGGGATTGGCGATGGTTCACGGGATCGTCACGGGCGCTGGCGGCACCGTCGATGTCCAGAGCCAGCCGGGCCACGGCACCACGTTTCGGATTCGGTGGCCCCGGCGTGGCGGTGTGGCGGCCACCGCGGACGCCGTCGCGCGGACCGCACTGCCGCCTTCGGCCGGCCGCGAGCGCGTGGTGCTCGTCGAGGACGAGCAGGACGTGCGCGACCTGCTGCAGGCCTACCTGGCGCGGCTGGGCTACGACGTCCTGGCGGCAGGCACGGGAGAGGAGGCGCTCGCGCGCTGCGCCCAGGACGACCGGAAGCCCGATCTCCTGGTCACCGACGTCGTCATGAGCGGCATGAACGGCCGAGAAGTGGCGGAAGAGATGCGGTCCCGATACCCCGAGCTGAGCGTCCTGTATCTCTCGGGCTACACGGACGACACCGTCCTGAGACGCGGCGTCTCGTTGTCGCAGGTGCGGTTCCTTCAGAAGCCGTTCGAGATGGCGGCATTCGCGTCCACGGTCCGGCGGATTCTCGACGAGACGGTGCCGAAGTAGGCATCGCATGCCCGCTCGCCGGCGATGAAGGCTGCTGCTCGAGGTGCGGGCCGGCCGACCGACGTGCGGAACCCGCTGATCAGGACTGCTCGATCGGCTCCGCCGGATACGCCGCAGCGTGGTCGATCTCGGCGGTGACACCGAAGCCGTACTCCGGAACCCAGCGCCACGCGCCGACGACCCTGGTGCCTCGGTAGTCGAGGTACCCACGCGTGTCGAAGCCGTCGTGATGGCGTGTGGCATCCTGCGCCATGCGCGTCAGCGGCCAGCCCTCCACCGGCCCGTCGGATGGCTCGGCGACGCGAAGGCGCAGCGGCGTCTGCTGGCCCTCGATGGCGAGCAGCCCCGACGCCAGCAGGTGCTCGGGAAAGCGACTGTTGGAGAGCATGAGCCCGGCCGAGTCGAACGCGTAGGTCTCGAACGTGGGCAGCGGGCCCGGCTGGGCCAGGATTCGCAGGAAGTCGTCTTCGGCGTCGAAGCCGAAGAGCAGCATCCCGCCCGCGCCACCGGACACGCGCGCGCCGGCCAGAATCACCAGCCGCTCGAGCCCATCGTCAAGAGCCAGTGGCAGCGAGGTGCTCTGCCCGCCGGCGTCGACGCGTCGCACGAACTCCGCGAACGCCGGCCCCTGAACGGGGGTCAGGGCCTCGCTTCCCCAGCTCTGATGGGGCGTCATGAGCCGCCAGGCGATCGCCCGGAGGGCACGTTGGTGCTCATCGAGCTCGACGATCAGGCGCCGCTCGAGGGAGGCGTCGATCGGCTCGTCGTCCCTCGCGAGGGTCACGGCGGTTGTCACCGTGTCCGCAGCGGCGATGCGTCCCACCGATTCGGCGGTTCGAGCCATCCAGCTCCGCAACGCGTCGACCCGGGCCTCGACCATGGCGTTGAGGAGCTCGGCCACCGTCCCCGCTTCCAGCATCGGGCGAATCGGAGGTGTGGCAGGCGGCGCCGAGCGGAGGAAGCCGGGGCCGCCAATGACCACGGGGCAGTCGACACGCCGAATCAGCGTCTCGGCAAGGCCGCGCCACAGCGCCTCCGCGATCCGGCTGCGCGGTGGCTCTTCGACCACCATCAACTCCACACTGTGTTCACGGACGAAGCCGGCGGCGATGTCCGCCGGGTCGCCGAGTTCGAGACGGTGCCGGAACGGCACGCCCGCGTGAGAGGGCCTGAGGGTCCGCAGCCACGCTTCGGGCGCGCCGGAGGCGAGCTCGACGGCTGCATGGAGCATGGACTCGCCGTGGCTCGCCCCCGGCACGACGTGCAGGAACAGCAGTGTCGCGTTCGCCCGCGCCGCCAGTCGGCTGGCGAGCTCACGGGCCGACTCGTGCAGCGTCGGGGCCGTCGTCAGCAGGACGACGAAGCGCTCGTTCATTTCTCGCTCATTTCCGTCGCATCAGCGGGCAGATGGACTGACCACTGCCGCGAACTGAGGGGCTGAGCACACTGTACCGCGGCACACGCGCAAGCGCCCAGTCCGGGCGAATGGCACGCGCGCGGCCGGCCAGTGTTGCCCCGCCGCCGTCGTGCTAGTCTGCGGGATCGTATGCACACCGGCTCCTACGTCAATGGCACCTGGTATCATCCGGCGTCCTCCGAGATCCTCCGCAACGTCAATCCCGCCGACACGAGCGACCTCATCGCCGAGTTCCCGCCGGCCACTGCCGCCGACGTGGCGCGCGCGGTCGAGGCGGCCACCGGTGCGTGGGCGGCGTGGCGCAAGACGCCGGCGCCCGAGCGCGGGCGCGTGCTGTGGCGGGCGGCCGACATCGCGCGGCGCCGCGTGGACGAGATCGCACGCACTCTCACGCGCGAAGAAGGCAAGGTGCTGAAGGAGGCCCGCGGCGAGGTGCTCAAGGGCATCGCCGTGCTCGAGTTCTACGCGGGCGAAGGCTTCCGCATGCACGGCAAGACGCTGCCGGCCGAGTCGAGGGACACGTTCACCTACACGATTCGCCAGCCGCTTGGCGTCGTCGGCCTCATCTCCCCCTGGAACTTCCCCTGGGCCATCCCGGTGTGGAAGTCGGCTCCCGCCATCGTCGCGGGCAACTGCGTGGTGTTCAAGCCGTCGGAACTGGTACCCGCCACGGCGTCGCTGCTGGCCGAGGTCTACGAAGAGGCCGGGATGCCTCCGGGCGTCTTCAACATGGTGGTCGGCTCGGGCTCCGAGGTCGGTGAGGCCATGGTGCACGCGCCCGAGCTGCGCGCGATCTCCTTCACCGGGTCGAACCGCGTGGGCCAGGAGCTCTACGTGAAGGCCGCGCGGCGCGGCGCGAAGGTCACCTGCGAGATGGGCGGGAAGAACGCGGTCATCGTCATGCCGGACGCGGACCTGGACAAGGCCGCCACGGCCATCCACGGCGGGGCGTTCGGGTCCACGGGCCAGCGCTGCACGGCCACCTCGCGCGTGATTGCGCACCCCGATGTCAGGCCGGCGCTGGTGGATCGCCTCGTGGCGTCAGCCCGCCAGATCAAGGTGGGTCCGGGGCTCGACGAGACGATGGAGATGGGGCCGTCCATCTCGGACCGCCAGTGGTCCACGGTGATGGGCTACATCGACGCCGGCCGGCAGTCCGGCGCACGGCTGCTCACGGGCGGCACGAGGCCGGAGCACCTGGCGCGAGGCCACTTCATCGAGCCGACCATCTTCGATGGTGTGGATCCTGGCATGCGGATCTTCAAGGAGGAGATCTTCGGGCCGGTGCTCTCGGTGGCCACGGCCTCGAGCCTGGACGAGGCGCTGAAGATGGCCAACAGCGTCGAGTACGGCCTGACCACATCCATCTTCACGCAGGACATCGACGCGGTGATGCGCTTCATCGAGGACGTGGAGGTGGGCATGGTGCACGTCAACGAGCCCACGGTGGGCGGCGAGGCGCAGCTGCCCTTCGGCGGGACCAAGTCCACGGGCGTCGGCGAGCGCGAGATGGCCGAGGAGGGCCTGAACTTCTTCACCGAGGTGAAGACGGTCTTCATCAACTACTCGGGCAAGGCGGAGCGCTCGCTGACGCGGTAGGCCCGGGGCGCGCGGGGCCAGGGCGCTCAGCGCCGCACGACCCGGTCCATCAGGTGCTCGAGGCACGCCGCCGGATCGCTCGTCTTTCCTGTGTGCACCTCGGATGGCTGGATGATCGTGCTGCGCGGTGCCACCAGCCAGCGGAATCGACCGCGCGAGGGCAGCAGGCCAATCGGCCCCGCCTCTGAGCCACCCTTGCAGACCGCGGGGATGACAGCGAGGTTCGCGCGCGCCGCCTCGAGGTCCACCGACGGATCGACCGCGCGCAGGAGCGCTTCGTCCACCTCGATGCGGGCGTCCAGGAAATCGAGCGCCTCGCAGGAGAGGATCACGCCGACGTTGATCTGCTCCCCCCGATCCACGCGCGGGACGATGCGAATGATCGAGTAGTCGTAGGTGTGCTCAGCGGGCACGTGCCGCCTCCTCCACGAAGCCGCGCGGCGCCGCGAGGCGCGCGAGCAGGTAGCGGCGGTACGCGCCGCGGGCATCCGTCGCGGAGAGGCCGGTGGCGGTGTCCTCGAGCCACTCGCCCGGCACCATCGCGAGGACGCCGTCCACCACCTCGGGCGTGAGCGCGGCCGCCATCTCTGCGTCGATGGCGTGCAGCTCCGTTGCTGCGCCGAGCAGCACGTGGTCCTTGATCGGCGGGAATACGGCGCCCGGGCGCGCCGGGTCGTCCACCCACCCCGGTGCGTGGTGGAAGTACAGCGCGCTTCCGTGATCGATGAGCCACGGGGCACGGTGCCACATCAGCATGTTCGTGTTGCGCGGCGTGCGGTCCACGTTGCTCACAAAGGCATCGAACCAGACGACCTTCGACGCGAACACGTCCGTCACCTGGTGGACCACCGGATCGAAGTTCACCGCGCCCGGCAGGTAGTCCATCGCCGCGTTCAGGCCGGCGCTGTCGTAGATGAGCGCGTGGATCTCGGGGTCGGGCTCGGTGCGCGCCAGGTCGCGATCGACCGTGGCCAGCGCCAGCTCCGGCACCGGGAGCCCGAGCGCGCGCCCGATCTCGCCGGCGATCACTTCTGCCACGAGCGCCTTCACGCCGTGCCCCGCGGCCCTGAACTTCAGGACGTACAGCCCGTCATCGTCCGCTTCGACGATGGCGGGAAGCGAGCCGCCCTCACGCAGGGGCGTGACGTAGCGGGTGACGGCGATGGTCCGCAGGGCGGGCACGGCCTATTGTGACCCAGACGGACACGGATGACGCTGATGCCGCAACACGGACGGGCCGCAGATGCCGCAACACGGACAGCGCCGCAGATGCCGCAGAGCAGACGGCCGTAGATGCCGCAACGCGGACAGGCCGTAGATACCGCAACACGGACAGCGCCGCAGATGCCGCAGAGGCAGCGCACACGGGCCACAGATGCCGCAGAGGACACGGGGCCGCAGATGCGCAGACAGGGCTTCTCGGCGCACGCCCGGAGACCGCCTCGCGCTCGCGCGGGCGCGCCGCGGCGCCCGGCCCACCGTTGGAGGCCCGCCGACGCACGGATCCGACACCTGGCCGCAGGCGGGGACAGGGCGCTGTCTGAGCCTCGTGACGGCAGGGCGAGTTCGCCCAAGTGCGGTGTCGGGGCCGGAGAACAGGTGACCGGCGGGCCGACCGGTGGGCCGGGCGCCGTGGCGCGCCCGCGCGAGCTCACCGGCGACAAGGCGGATGGCGTAGCGAATGCGGCACCAGATCGCGCAGTGCAAGCCGTCCTTCCTGCTCCTGGTGACCCTCGTGATTCCGTGAACACCGCGTGTGGTAACGTCGCTCGTCCCGCATGCTGAACCGCCTGCTCGCCCGCTTCGGGCTCGTCACTCCCGAGCAGCGGGCCTGGGCCTGGTACGACTGGGCCAACTCGGTCTACTTCACCACTGTCATCACCGCGGTCTTCCCCAGCTTCTACGCCACCTACGCCGCTGCCGGCCTCAACGCCTCGGACGCCACGGCGCGCTTCGGCCTCATCACCACCGTGTCGGTGGCCGCCGTGGCCATTACCGCGCCCATCCTCGGCGCGCTGGCCGACTACAGCGGCATCAAGAAGAGGCTGCTCGGCATCTTGATGCTGATCGGCGTCACCAGCTGCGCCGCCATGGTTTTCATCGGCGAGGGCGACATCGGCCTGGCCTCAGTGCTCTTCTTCATCGGCAACATCGGGGTGTCCGGCTCCCTCGTCTTCTACGATTCGCTCCTGCCCCACGTGGCCAGGGCCGAGGAGACCGACCGCGTGTCGGCCGCGGGCTACGCGCTCGGCTACGTCGGCGGCGGGGTCATGCTGCTGGTGAACCTCGCGTGGATCCTCCAGCCAGCGTGGTTCGGTTTCGGCTCCACCACGGCCGCCGTTAAGGCATCGTTCGTCTCCGTGGCCGCGTGGTGGGCGCTCTTCTCCATCCCGCTGTTCCGCGGCGTGCCCGAACCGGCCGTCAGGCTCGATCCAAGAGATGCGCGCCAGGGATCGGCCGTGCGCGCGGCGTTCGTGCGTCTCTGGCACACGCTCAGCGAGGTGCGCCGCTACCGCCAGGCCTTTCTCTTCTTCCTCGCGATGCTGCTCTATCAGGACGGCATCCAGACCATCATCCGGATGGCGGCGGTGTACGGCGCAGAGATCGGCATCGCGCAGAGCGCACAGATCGCGGCTTTCGTCATGGTGCAGTTCCTCGGCATCCCGTTCGCGTTCCTCTTCGGATCGCTCGGCACGCGCATCGGCACCAAGCGCGCCATCTTCATCGCCATCGCCGTCTACGCCCTGGCCACCATCCTCGGCTACTTCATGACGACGGTGACGCACTTCTTCATCCTGGCCGCGCTGGTGGCCACGGTGCAGGGCGGCGCGCAGGCCCTCAGCCGCGCGCTGTTCGCACGCATGATCCCGGCCAACAAGACCTCCGAGTTCTTCGGCTTCTTCGCCGTGGCCGAGCGCTTCGCCACCGTGCTGGGGCCGCTGGTGTTCACGCTGAGCGTGGCCATCACGGGATCGAGCCGCACGGCGGTGCTGGCCATCCTGGTCTTCTTCGTTGCCGGGGCCTGGCTGCTCAGCCTGGTGGACGAAGAGGCCGGCGTGGCCGCCGCCCGAGAAGGCTGACGCCGCGACGTCGCTACAAAACTGTAAGCCTGTTACAGAACTGGACGCGTGCGGCTGTTCCATCCAGGCACACCCGGGGCCCGAAGACCTGCCTAAGTCGCCGTCATTCAGTGAGTTGTCGCCGCGGACGCTTTCGGTCCCGGACTTGCAGTTCCCGTATCTTCACAGGTTTCTCTCTCGATGCGCTTCACGCACCCGTCGGTCCTCGTGCTTGGCCTCGCTGCTATCGCGGCGCCACTCACGGTGTGGCTATCCGGCCCGCTGGGTGTGTCCCCGGTCGAGCTCGGCGGCCTGACGCTGGTGGCCATGCTGGCGGCCACACTCGACGCACGGCCCCTGCCCACCCGCGAGCTGGACCGGATGCAGGGGTCCTTCGTCGTCGACCTCACGACCTTCATGCTGCTCGGCCTGCCGGCCGCGATGTTCGTGGCCGCCGCGGGCGAGGCCGCGCGCGGGCTGGCCGCACGCGGAGGCTGGAGCGGGGCGGGGCGCACGCTCGCGGGCGTGGCCACCAGCCTCCTGGCGCTCGAGGGGGCGGGCGCGATGTACCTGGTGCTCGGCGGCACACTGCGCCATCTCGACTGGCCGTGGGCAGCCCTGGCGCTCGCCGGGGCCGTGCTCTCGTACTGCGTGATCAGGGTCGCCATCGCCGGGCGCATCCTGCCGTTCGTCACGAGGAAGCCGTCCGACCCCGCGTGGGCCAGCCGTCTGCCGCTGACGTGCCCGGCGCACGTGGTCGGCGCGAGCGTTGCGGCGGGGCTGGTCGAGGCCGTTGCCCGCGGCGCCTGGGAACTCCTGGCCATCTCGGCGGTTCCCATTGCGCTCGCGTATCGTGCGCACGCCCGCCACGAGGAGTCGGAACACGAGGCCCGCCACCGCCGCTCGGTCGTGGAGGCGCTCCAGGGAATGGCCGTGCTGGGCACTCATGGCGAGGTGACGCTCTGGAGCGATGCCCTCGAGCGGCTGCTGGCGTGCCCGCGTGCGCGCGTGCTCGGACGCCCGCTCTTCAAAGTGATTCCGGCGCTCGCCGGCACCGATCTGCAGCGGGCCGTCGACGACCTGGCTCGGGCCCCCGGATCCCGCGCCACCGTGCGCATCACGGTGCCGACGGTCACCGCCGTGCGCGTCCTGGACGTTCAGATCCTCCGCGTCGCCGGCGGAACGACGCTGCTCTGGCAGAACGTGACGGATCAGGCGCGGCACGACAGCGCGGTGAGGCGGACCGAGGAACGGCTCACTCTGGCCGCGGAAGCTGCCAGCGACGGTCTGTGGGACTGGGACCTGAAAACGCACCAGTGCTTCTTCTCCGGCCGCTGGCGCGCCATGCTGGGCCTGTCGCCGCGGCCCGGCGTCAGCCGCGCCGACGAATGGCTCGCGCGAGTGCACCCGGAGGACATCGGCGCGTTCAAGGACGCGGTCAACGCGCACCTGGGCGGCACGACCGAACGCCTGCAGCACGAAATCCGGCTCCGCCACGAAGACGGCACCTACCGCTCGTTCCTGTGCCGGGGCATGGCCGCCCGTGGCGCCGGCACGGGCACGCGCCCGACCCGGCTGGCTGGCTCGCTGACCGAGACCGTGATGTCACGTCATCGCCTCGGCGGCCCCGGGCAGATCGATCCGCTCACGGGCCTGGCCAACCGCGCGGTGTTCGTCGAGCGGCTCGGACGGCGGCTGGCCGACGCCCGTACACGCCCGGGCGGCGATCGTTTCGCCGTGCTCTATCTCGACCTCGATCGGTTCAAGGTGGTCAACGACAGCCTCGGGCATCTCGTGGGCGACGAGCTGCTCACGGCGGTGTCCCGGCGGCTCGAGTCGTGCCTCCGCGCCAGCGACGTGCTCGCGCGGCTGGGCGGCGACGAGTTCGCCATCCTCCTCAACAGCCTGGGCGACGAGCAGCAGGCCAACGCCATCGCCTTCCGGCTGCAGGAGGCGCTCGGCGCACCGTTCTCGATCGGCGGCCGCGAGGTGTTCACCTCGGCCAGCATCGGCATCGCCATCGGGAAGACGGACTACGCCAGCCCCGACGAGCTGATGCGCGACGCCGACACCGCCATGTACCACGCGAAGACGCGCGGCAAGGCGCGGCACGAGATGTTCGACGCCGACATGCACGCGCGTGCGCGCGATCGCCTCGGGCTGGAGAACGACCTGCGCCGGGCCGTCGCGGCCAGTGATTTCGAGGTGCACTACCAGCCGATCGTGGCGCTCGCCTCGGGCACGTGCGTGGGCTTCGAGTCGCTGATCCGCTGGAAGCGCAACGACCAGCCGGTCCCGCCGGACAAGTTCATCCCGCTCGCCGAGGAACTGGGGCTCATCGAGCCCCTGGGCACGTGGGTGCTCCGGGAAGCCTGTCGCACGTTCGCGGGCTGGCAACAGCGCTACCCGGGCGGGCTCGACTTCATCACGGTCAACGTGTCCAGCCGGCAGCTCGTCCAGCAGAACTTCCTGGCCGTTGTCGAGAGAGCGGTGCAGGATGCGGGCCTGCAGCCGAGCGACCTTCGCCTCGAGATCACCGAGACCGCGTTGATGGAGAGCCCGAAGGCGGTGGCCGGCCTGCTGAGGGACCTGCGCGACTTCGGCGTGAAGATCTACCTCGACGACTTCGGCACGGGCTACTCGTCGCTGAGCCACCTGCACCGGCTGCCGGTGGACACGCTCAAGATCGATCGCTCGTTCGTGAACAGCCTGCTGCTGCCCGATCGGCCGGCGATCGTCGAGAGCATCCTCGCGCTGGCCCGCACGCTCAACACGAGCGTGGTGGCCGAGGGCATCGAGAGCGCCGCGCAGGCGCAGGAGCTGGAGCGTCTCGGCTGCACGCACGCACAGGGGTATCTCTTTTCCCGCCCGCTCTCCATGCAGGCGGCCGAAGAGGTAGTCGCCCGGCGTCAACCGCTCGGGCCGAAGCAGCCTGGTTCCGGGGCCGACGCGGAGGCGCAACGCCAGCGCGGCCCCTTCACGTGGCCCGAGCTGGTTCCGCGAAGCAGACCCTCGCCGATCTCGCGGGCGGGCTGAGGCACCGGGACATCGCCGTCACTGGGCGGCGGATGGCCTGCCGGGCCGCGCCTCGCACCCGCCCTGGGGCACGGGATGCGCCCAGAGCGTATCGATCTCCAGTATGTGGTCAAGGCAGATGGGATCACCCGCCTTGAGATCCTCGCGCGTGAGCGCGAAGGCCAGCCGCGGGTTCTCCGCGGTCGGCCAGTCCACCTTCACCAGCTCCACCTCTTCCAGGCCCTCGTACGGCTGGACCGAGATGACGCGCCAGACCTTGTGGGGCGGCAGGACCATGTGCTCCACGTGGGGCTGCGCGTCGGTGCCGGCCGAGCGGCTGCAGGCGGGGATGACCGCAAGGCCGGTGGCGGCCACAAGGAGGAGCGTCGCAAGTGGCATCGTGCGACGAATCCGCGTGCTCATCCGGCACCTCCAGGGTGTGCGTGACGCGAACTCGAGAACCCATGCTCGTGCGCGCACCGCTCACTCGGAGTGTAATGCCGGCGTCAAGTCTATGCCATCGGCAGCCGGTTCAACGGCCGAGCAGGCGGGACAGGAACGACTTCGGCCGCTCGCAGTCGCACCGCTTCTCAGGCGGCACGCCGCGCAAGGCCTCCTCGATGTGCTGGCCGCATCCGGCCCAGGTGGGCTTCCCGCAGGTCTGGCAGTTCACTCGCTGGCACATGCTGGCAGTTCTCCTCTCCATCGCTACCGGAATCAGGGCACGTGCCCGTTCGAACCGGTGCCTGTCAGAGATGCAGGGCCGGCCGGAAAGGTGACACGCCGCCTGCTCAGAACGGGTTGAGGACGTACCCCTCCCGATCGAGCGCCATGTGCGCCACCATGGCCGACCAGGCGAACGCCACCGATGGCGCCACGACGCTGCGCGGCAGGTTCCGCGCCGCCGAGGTCTGGCCGCACAGGTAGATCTGCACGCCCGCCGCCTTCAGCTCGTCCAGCAGCTTGACGTTCGGGTTGTCCTTGCCGAATCGCTTCCGGTACTCCTCGTTGACGAGCGTGTCCTTCCCGGCGGTGCCGTGGATGATGAGCGCCGCCTTCAGCCGCTCCCGCGGGACGCCGGCCAGGGCATGCTGGTTGAGGTATCGGGCCACGGTGTCGAAGTTCATGTTCAGCTCGCCGGGCTCGGGCCCGACGTTCACGTCGAACCGCAGCTTCAGGTCCTGGTCCTTCGGCGGGAGCAGCGTCGCGTCGGGCACTTCGAACACACCACCGAAGCTGGGGACGATGGGGCCGAACCTGCGCTGCGGCGTGGACGCAGCCGGCGCCTGGGCGCCGATGGGTGCGGGACTGGAGATCAGGGCGATCGCGAGGACGGTCAGGGCGAGGAGGCTCGTGCGCATGGGACCATCATAGGGGGGCCGCGCTTCGCGCGGTAGGCCTGAAGGTGGGCGGCGCTTCGCGGCGGATGGGCTACCTGCTTCGCGCGCGGTGGGCGGCGCTTTCGCGCCGTGGGCCGGCCTTCGGCCGGTGGGCAACCGCTTCGCGGTTGTGGGAGCCCACGCGAGCGAAGCGAGCGCCCACGGCCGCGAAGCGGCCGCCTACCGCGAACGAAGTGAGCGGCCCACCGGCCGAAGGCCGGCCCCTACAGAACCACCGTGAACACCTGGAATGGCGCCCAGTAGTACGGTCGCGGGAAGCCCTGCCTGATGAGCGCCAGCTTGGCTTCCCGAAGGGCGGCCGGCGGCGATGCGCCCGCGGCGATGCGCCTGTAGGCCTCGTCCATCAGGAGTGCGGTGGAGCGATCGTCCACGTCCCAGAGCCCCGCCACTACGCGCCGCGTCCCCGCCCGCAGGAACGCCCACGCAAACCCCACCAGCCCCTCGCCGGAGTAGGCGCGCTCGCCCGCGCTCCGGCACGCCGACACCGTGACCAGATCCGCGGTGAGCGGCATCGCGGCGACGTCGCGCGCGTAGAGCTTGAAGTCCTGAGCGGTGCCAGACAGGATCACGGCCGAATCGAGCGGGCTCTCGATGTTCGCGACCGCGTGCGACGTGAAGTGGATGATCGAGAAGCGCTCGGGCCCCGCGCCCTTGAACGCGGTGGGCGATGCGCGCTCGCCGTCCAGCGTCGTGAGCGTGGCGGACGCGAAGTGGCGCCTGATCGCTTCCATCTCCGCAGGCGCGTAGCCGAGCGCAGGGAACTCCGGCAGACGCGGCGTGGGGTTGCCGACGAGCAGGAGGGACGCCGGGGCTGAAGCCCCGGCGCTCCCTGCGACATCGTTCACGGCGCCATCGTTCACGCCGCCTCCCGACCCGGCGCCAGGCGCACGACCGCTCGCGCCACTCCGCGCCCCGGCCGTCCGCAGCATCGCCAGCGATGGCGCCACCTGCACGGTCACGTCCTCGACCCAGTAGTGCGGCGCGTCCTGCCGCACCGGCAGCGTCTCGAAGTTGAGCCGATGAAGCGCGCCATCGGGGACGATGACGACCGAGGCGGCGCGCGGGATGCGGGCGGCCACGGGGGCGACGAGCATCTCGTACAACCGGTCGCCCGCGCTGCCAGCCGTCCCCAGGGGATCGGCCATCGCATTCTGGATGGCCGCGTGGTGCTCCGCGACCAGCGTCTCGATCGTGTCGGCCGGCGGCAGATCCACCTCAAGGACTCCGGAACCGTCCACCAGCCACAGCGCCGAGCGCTGCGGGCCGAGCCAGTAGAACAGCAGCGCCGCGTTCGCCTGTCGTGCGAGCTGCTTCAGGGACGCCGTCGACGTCCTCGTCGGCGCCGCGGCGACCCCCTGCCGCTCGGCCAGCACCCGGCCGCGGCTCGAGTCGGCCACCTCCAGCGCGCGCTCCACCCGTCCCTGGTCGAGCAACAGGTCCACGTACCCGCGGTAGAAGTGGATGAGCCGCGAGGGAAACGAGATGCGGTAATCGGTGCGGAGAAGCGCGGAGCGCGTCTTCTCCACGGTCTCGAGCGCGGCCTCGAAGTGCCGCGCTGCTTCGGCGGGCCGGCCACCGGCCACCGCCAGGCGTGCGAGGCCGTCGTACGCCATCCAGCGCACGGCCGGCACGCCTTCGGACGCGGCCAGCGCCTCGTTGAACAGCGTCGCGGCCTCGCTCGTGCGGCCGCGCCCGGCAGCGATCTGCGCATCGGTGACCACGCTGAAGGCGCGGCCGGGACCACTCCCTGCAGGCGCAAGCCGCCCTGCCTCCTCGTTGAACTTCGCCGCAGCGTCCCAGTTGCCGAGGGCAACGGCGGCCGCGGCCAGGTTGCGCGCCCAGAGCGCGGCGTCGCCCGGCAGCCGGGCCTCGCTCGCGATCTGAAGCGCGCGCTGGAGATACGGGATACCCTGGGCGATGTCGTCCTGCAGGAGATACGTGCTGCCCAGCTCGCCGACGGCCTGCAGGTAATCCCGCTGGCGACCGTGCTCGTGCACCGTGATGGCCTTCCGCTGCGACGCCACCGCGCGCTCGAACTGGCCGAGCCGCGCGTAGCACACGCCGGCGTTGTTCAGCGCCGCGCCGTAGATGCTGGTACCGTCCAGATCCGTCAGCGACAGGATGCGCTCGAAGTAGGGCAACGCCTCGTCGAAGCGGTTCCGGATGACGAGGCCCATCCCGAGGTTGTTGAGGGCCATCGCCTGGCGGAACGTGTCGCCGGCGGCCGCGGCGCGCGTGACCGCGCCGTTCAGGAGCGCCTCGGCCTCCGCCCACTTCGCGGAGCGATACAGCAGCTGGCTCTTGAGCACGATCTCGATGTCGAGCGCGAGCTGCGGATCCCCCGATGCCATCGGCAGCGCTTCGTCCACCAGCGCGGTGGCGGCCTTCAGGTCACCCTGCGAGACGCGCACGCGGGCGAGCAGGAACTTCTGCCGCGCGCGCACGGCTGCCAGCTTCGGGTCGTCGGGGACGGGCGCCTGCAGCACCTCGAGCGCGCGCGGCGTCTCGAGCTTCGCGGTGAGGATGTCGGCCACGAGCAGGCGGAACCGCCAGGCCCACTCCGACGCGGGCGCATCGCTGGTCCGCGACACACCCTGCTCGGCCAGCGCCTGGGCCGCAGTCAATCTCCCGCGCCTCAGCTCGAACTCAGCGCTCTCGTACTGCCGGGCGAGCGTCGCCTCCGACGGCGCGCACCGAAGCGACGCCGCCACGATCGCCAGGGCGACGACCAGGCGCGTGAGGCACACGGGACAGCCCCGCTATTCCGACCAGGTGCCGTTGGTGTCGACGTCGATGAACACGCCGTCCCCGCCCGTCGGCGATCCCAGCTCCATGCGGATCATCGTCAGGCGGCGCTGGCTGGCCTTGACCAGGATCTCGCCGAAGTAGAAGCGCCCGAGGTTGGGGATCGCCACGCCGTTGCTGTTGATGAACTCCGCTCCCGGGAACGGCTTCCCCAGCCACGCCAGGCCCCTGACGATGGTCGAGAAGATGCGGTCCTGGTCGCCGTGCTGGCGGATGACGTTCTTCGCCGCCAGCAGCTTCGCACGCGTGTCGTAGCGCTTGAACGGCTCGATGTCCACGTCCACGCGGAGGCGGTGGCCGTCGAAGGTGACCACGCTGATGGAGGCGCTGTCCACGACGACGGACGACTCGTGGCCGGGCTCCGCGCTCTTCGACGTCATCGACGCGCTCACATCGGCGACCTTCATCAGCGGCTCCCGCGGATCGTCCCGCTTGAGCGGAGGTGCGCCGCCGACTTCGACGCCGCGAACGCGTGCGCTGACCGTCGTGGTCGCTGTCAGGGCGTCCGCAGGCAGCTTGCCATGTGTCACGCGGATGGCGGCCCGCAGGTCGTCGACGAGCCCGGTGGCAGAGGTTTCCGCCCGCGCCACCCGGAACGATTTGCCGAACCGGATGTCGCGATCCTTCCACTCCGACCGGCCCCCCGCCATCGACAGGGCGCTGCCCCCGGACGAGGCCAGCACCACGTCGTCGGGCCTGACGAAGCGTCCGCCGTAGGCCGCGGCGCTTCCGTTGAAGATGAACCGGCGCTTCAACTCCATGATCTCTCCGCGCAACGGCCGCCAGGCGGCGTCGCTACTGTTCGGTGACGGTGAACCGGTAGTCCGCGGACGCTGGTCCCGCCACGCCGTCGGCCCGGACGGCAAGCACGTAGCTTCCAGCGTCCCGGACGGCCGAGGCAGGCACCAGCAGCAGCAGGGGCGTCCCGGGGGATGGGGCCACGGCTGCACCGGAAGCCACCGACGACCCGTCGGCGGCGCGGAGATCATACGACAGGCGCGTGCCGGCGGGCACGCCGGCGAAGTCGAACGCCAATGTCAGCACGCCTGTCGTGGGACGAGCCACCGCGGGCTCCCCCCCGCGCGTGGCGGACCGCAGGGTGATGGGGGACAGTCCCTGTGACGACGGGATCTGGCTCCGCAGCTCCGGGACCAGCCACAACTGCTGGTAGCCGACAGCCAGGGCGAGCGAAGCGGCGACGGCCCACGGCAGCACGCGACCCCAGCCTTCTGCCTTCTGCCTTGGGCCGTCTGCCTTCTGCCTTCCGCGTTCCGCCTCCCCGAGCAGCCCCTCTCTCACGCCGTCCCGCATGAGCCCGCCCATCCGCACGTCCTCCGCGCACTCGGCACACTCGAAGTAGTGCGCCTCGAAGGCGTAGCGCTCCAGCTCGGGCATCTCGTCGAGCAAATAACGCTCGGCGGCGCGCGTCTCGACGGCCTGGGCGTGCGTCATCGGCCTATGCCTGGCTTTCCTGCAGGTAGCGGTCCCGGAACCGCGCCTTGGCGCGGTGCACGAGCACGCGAAGGTAATTTCGATCCACGTTCAGCTCCCGGCAAATCTCGTCCTTGTCCTTTTCCTCGAAGAACAGCCAGCGGAGGATGTCCTTCTCCTTGTCGGGCAGCCCGGCCAGCGCCTGCTGCACCCGGGCCCGCTCCTCGGCGCTCATCAGCCCGGCCTCGGCGCTCGGCCGGCGGTCGTCCACCGGGTCGTGGTCCTCCGGCAGCGGCTGGGCCTTGGCGCTCGAGCGATACAGCTCGAACAGCACGTTATTGCACACGCCATTGACGAACGCGCCCAGGCTTCCGGCCGACGCCAGGCCGCCTTTCTCCTTCAGCGTCGTCAGCACCCGGCGAAACGTCTCCTGGCGGGCGTCCTCCACCTCTGCGGCGGACCGGATCCGCGAGCGGAGCTTCAGCGTCAGGAGGTCACCGAAGTAGCGCGTGAAGTGGCGCTCGGTTTCGGGATCCTCCGCGACGAGTCGCTCGATATACGCCTGGTCGAATTCGTACCGCTCGAGTGGCAAGGCCGCGATCGTAACCCAGCCCGGCCCCCCTGTCTGTCAACTGGTGCCGCCGGACACCGATTCGTTACAGCGGTGGTCCAGAGTGAAACGCAGCACCCGGGTCCGTCACTAGGGAGGTAAGGAACCCGCGACATGACGAGGATGGGAACTTACGAATCTGTATCGTTTGTCGGCGCCAGCGCCGCGGCCCGGCAGGTGATGGCCGACATCGAGACGGCGGCCCGGTCAGAGGCCAAGGTGCTCATCACCGGAGAGACTGGCGTTGGCAAGGACGTCGTCGCCCGGCTGCTGCACCAGCAGAGCGCCCGCCGGCAGGCCTCTCTGTCGGCCATCAACTGCGCGGGCATGCCGGATACGCTGCTGGAATCCGAGCTCTTCGGCCACGTGCGCGGCAGCTTCACCGGCGCGTTCCGCGACAAGATCGGGCTGCTGGAAGCGGCGGATCGAGGGACGGCGTTCCTGGACGAGGCCGGCGAGATGAGCGCGCGCATGCAGGGCGTGCTCCTGCGGTTCCTCGAGACGGGCGAGGTCCAGCGCGTCGGTTCCGAGCGCGCGGCCAGGGTGGTGAACGTGCGCATCATCGCGGCGACCAACCGGGACCTGCTGCAGCAGGTCGCCGCCGGAGCGTTCCGCGAAGATCTGTACTACCGGCTCAACGTCATCCGCATCCATGTGCCGGCGCTCCGGCAGCGCGCCGAGGACGTGCCGCCGTTGTTCGAGCACTTCGTGCGCCTGTTCAGCCTCCAGTACGACGTGGCGCCTCGGATGCTGACGCGCGAGGCCGCGGACGTGTTGATGGCATATCGCTGGCCCGGCAACGTGCGCGAGCTCAAGAACCTCGTGGAGCAGCTGGTCGTGAAGGCGCCGGGCGAGGTGGTCCGGCCCCACGACCTGCCTGGCGAGTTGCGGGGGCCGGTCCGGGTGGCGACCGCCGCGCCCGACGCCACAGCGGCCGGCGGGGACGGCCCTGAGGCGTTGACCCGCGAGCTCGTGCGGCGCATGCTGAGCGAGGGCGAGTCGTTCTGGACCATCGTGCACCAGCCATTCATGGCGCGCGACCTGTCGCGCCAGCACGTGAGGGCGATCGTGCGCGCCGGACTCGAGCAGACGCTGGGCAATTACCGGATGCTGATTGCGCTCTTCAACATGCAGCAGGCCGACTACAAGCGGTTCCTCGGGTTCCTGCGGAAGCACGACTGCCACGTGCCGTTCCACCCGTTCCGGGTGGCGCGGGTGCCGGGAACAGACGTCGTGCGCCGGCCGCGGGAGCTCTACCGCGAAGCCGCCGGTCTGTAGCCGCCCTCGCGGCTTCCGGCTGCTCCAGCCAACGGGTGGCTCGCCAGCGTGGCCGCGTCCAGGACTGGCGCCCCGTTGGACCTCGCGGGTATGCTCATCGCCTGCCGGCTGAAGGCGACGTTCCCTTTCCCCAAGAGGACGGATGGAGTCGAGACGGTGGGCATGGATGCCTGCGTTGGCGGGTTGGCTGCTGTTGAGCCACCCGGCGGCGGGCCAGACATTGAACGGTGTCGTCGAAGGCAGCGTGACCGACGGCCAGGGCCTGGCCATGGCCGGCGCCCAGGTCGCGGTGACCCGTGTCGACACGAACGACCGCCGTACCGCGACGACCGACGATGGCGGCGGCTTCCGCGTCGCCGGACTCACGCCGGGCCGCTATCGGCTCGAAGCTGGTGCGGATGGCTTCCGCCGGCTGGTCCAGGAGCCCCTCGTCCTGGAGATCGGCCAGCACGTACGGGTCGACCTGCAACTTCAGCTCGGACCCGTCGAGCAGGCGGTGGAGGTCGTGGCCACGCCGTCCCGCCTCGATGCATCGACGTCGTCGCTGGGGAGCGTCGTCGACAACCTGCGCCTGTCGGCCCTGCCGCTGGACACGAGGAACACATACTCCCTCATCTTCCTGACACCGGGCGTCGCCGGCCAGATCGGAAACGCGCACAACCGCGTGAGCTACTCGGTGAATGGCGTCCGGACGGGACTGATGGACACCTTGATCGATGGCGCCACGGCTGCGTTCCCCACCGTCAACGGGTTCCATGGCATCTCGGTGTTCCCGCCGGTCGATGCCGTGCAGGAGTTCAAGGTCGAGGCCGGCAATTACGCGGCCGAGTTCGGCCGCAGCCTGGGCAGCGTGCTCAACCTGGCGTACAAGTCGGGCAGCAACACCTTCCGCGGCGTCGCGCACGAGCGCTATCGGAACGCGCGATTCGACGAGGGCACGTACTTCAGCCGCCGGGAAGGCCAGACCCAGCCCGCGTTCTCGCGGCACCAGTTCGGCGGTGTCGCCGGCGGCCCGCTCGTGCGCGATCGCACGTTCTTCATGCTGTCGTACGAAGGGCTTCGCGAGCGGAGCTTCCGCGAGCTGCTGACCACGGTGCCGACGGCTCTGGAACGAAGCGGTGACTTCAGCCGGACGCGAGGGGCCAACGGCCGGCCCATCGTGATCTACGACCCGGCCACGACACGGCCCAGCCCGTCGGGTACTGGTTACGTGCGGTCGCCGTTTCCGGGCAATCAGATCCCGGCGGAACGGATGGACCCTGTCGCGCTGAACGTCCTGCAGTACTGGCCCGTGCCCAACCGGGACGGCGATATCGCGAGCGGCCGCAACAACTTCTACGCGAGCGGCTTCGGCCGCGTCCAGACGGACAACCTGGACGCCCGCGTGGACCAGCAGCTCGCCGATGGCCGACGCGCCTTCGCCCGCTACTCGCACCGCCGCTGGCTCGACGCCCCTGCCCAGTTGTTTCCCGGGGCCACGGCCGTCGCCGAAGGCCGCATCAACCAGCACGACAGCGGGCACAACGCCGTGGTGGAGCTCACCGATGCCACGCGCGAGCGGACCGTGCTGGACGCCCGCGTGGGATTTGCGCGCACCCGCTTCCTCTTCGAGAACCAGTCGCTGGGCTTCGCGCCCTCGAGCCTTGGCCTTCCGGCGACGATTGACGATGAGGTCGACCGCCTGCTCTTCCCCGCGTTCGCCGTGAACGACATCAGCCCGCTCGGAGGCAGCGACCATCGCGACAGCAATTTCAACACCCTGAGCACGATGGCCAGCCTGACCCGCGACCTGGGCCGCCACCTGGTCAAGGTGGGGTACGAGGGACGCGCCTTCTTCGTGAACGTCTGGGAAGCCCGGTCGGCCGGCTCCTTCAGCTTCGGCCGGTTGTTCACGCAGGGACCCAATCCGCTGACCGCGACGGCATTGGGCGGATACGGATTCGCCTCGTTCCTGCTGGGCGCCGGCACCAACGGATCCGTCATCAGGAACTGGAAGAACGTCTCGACGCGCAGCTTCTATCACGCCCTGTACGCCCAGGACGACTGGCGTGTGAGCGATCGGCTGACGCTCAACCTCGGGATCCGCTACGACATCGACCTTCCGCGGACGGAGCGCGAGGATCGCATGTCGTGGTTCGATCCGGACGCGGTCTCGCCGCTCGCCGGCGTGGTGGGGGGCTATCCCGACCTCCGCGGCGGGTTGCAGTTCGTCGGTGTCGACGGCCACCCGCGGACGCAGTACGACGGCGACTGGAACAACCTGGCGCCGCGCCTCGGCGCCGTCTACCGCTTGTCAGAGCGAACCGTCCTGCGCGGTGCCGTTGGACGGTTCTTCGGACCGAGCCCGCATGCCGCGCAGGGGACCGTCGGCGCCCTGGGCTACCGGGTCCAGACGCCGTGGGTGACGTCGCTCGACGGGCTCACGCCACACACCTATCTCAGCAACCCCTTTCCCGACGGGTTCCTCCCCGTCACGGGATCGGCCGACGGCCTGCTCACCGGAGTGGGCGGCCGGATCGAGGCGCCGCTCGCCGACGCAAAGACGCCCAGCACGTGGCAGTGGCATGTCACCGTCCAGCGTGAGCTTCCCGGCCAGGTGCTGCTGGCCGCTTCCTACGTCGGCAATCGCGGGCGCGACCTGTCGCTCGGGGGCGAGAGCGGGTACACGCTGAATCAACTGGACCCGGGCTCCATGACGCTCGGTCAGGCGTTGAACGATCTCGTCCCCAATCCCTTCTACGGTCACATCTCGTCCGGCGTGCTGGCGGAGCCCGTCGTCCGGCGCGGCCAGCTGCTCCGGCCGTACCCGCAGTTTGGCGACATCATCGCGCTGTTCGCGTCAGGCGCCCGCTCGCGCTACGACGCGCTGCAGGTGTCGGCGAGCCGGAGGCTTTCGCGCGGGCTCGCCTTCGAGGGCAGCGTCGTATGGTCGAAGAGCACCGACTGGGGCCAGAACTACCAGAACGCGTACGACCTCGCCAGCGCCAACGCCCTGGCCGCGGTGCACATCCCCTACCGCGCCGTCGTCAGTGCGGTGTACCAGGTGCCCGATTTCGGCCCGCCCGCGGGAAGCGGCGCCGCGGGCGACATCGCCCGCGCACTCGTGGGCGGGTGGCAGGTCAGCGCCATCTGGACGCTGCAGGCGGGTCCCACGTTGGGCATCACCGGGCCGAACGCGTCGGGGATCTTCGGCCAGGTCACGCGGCAGAACTGGGATGGCAGCGACCCGACCCTCCCGGGACCGGCCGAAGACAAGCTCACTGCCTGGTTCGACACGAGCGCGTTCAGCCCGGCGTCACCGTTCACGTTCGGCAATGCCCCGGAGCGGATTCCGGGCCTCCGCGCTCACCATCTCCACAACCTGGATCTGGCCGTGGACAAGGAACTGGCGGATGTCAGCGGCGTCAGCCTGCAGTTTCGCGTGGAGGCGTTCAATGCGTTCAACCACGTGCAGTTCGGCGCACCGAACACCAACGTGAACAGCGCCACCTTCGGGCAGGTGACGTCCCAGGTGAACACACCGCGACGGTTCCAGTTCGGTCTGAGGGCCGCATGGTAGCCGGCCGCGCGACGGCCGCGCCTACGCGCCCTCGTCATCGGCGAGCAGCCTGGCCGGGCCGGACTTCCCGCCCGGCGTAATGGCCCAGCGCTTCCAACCCTCGTCGGCGGTCCATTCGCGTATCAACTGTGTGGCCCTCCGATCAGGACACTCTTCCGCCGTGTGGTCCAGACGTCCCTTCGCCTCGAGCGCCTTGTGCGCGCCCCAGTGGTTCTGCGTGAAGTCGAAGGAGGTGATGGTGAAGTCGGGGCTCAGGAACACCTGGGATCGTCCTCCGCCCTGCGAAATGGCGGCCTTGAGAGTCGGACCCACGGTCGTGATGTTGACCACGTAGGGGTGCAGCTCGTGGTTCGCGACGGTGAGTTCCGACTCGGGAAAGAGAAAGACGCGGCGCGGCGTGTGGGCGGGACATTCACGGCAGGTCGCGCGCCGGGGGTCATCGATCGGGTAGCTGGAGGGCGGGTCGGTGTCGGGCATGAGGGCGAGCGTCGCCCGCTTGTGCTCGTCGCTCGCTCCTCCCACCGCCAGCACGCCGCCAGAAGGGGTCGACCAGTGCTCGAGCGCGTAGATGCGACCGAACTGGACGTAACGGAGCTCCGGTGTCCCGCTGGACGAGACCTCGAGCACGAAACTCGAGCCCCCGGTGTGGTGCGCGTAGGACACCCAGAGCCTGCGCGGCTTGCCCGGGCTGAGGGTGAAATTCGTGATCACCCACGGCGCGCTCATGGTCCGGTCCGGGTAGGTGAGGTTCTGGTCGGGGCGGACCACCCACCTGCGCTGTCCGTCCTGCGTGATGCAGTAGAGCCCGTCGCTCGTGGCCGCCTGGCTGCCCCGGGCCTGGTAGTGGACACCAATCAGCCATTCGGCCTGCTCGTCGCCGTCCACGTCCACCAGCAGCGGACGGGGCCCCACGCCGCTGATGTCGCCGTCGAACTCGTGGCTCCACACCACCGCGCCAACGGCGTTGACACCTTGAAGGAATCGCCCCGCGAGCACCAAGTTCGTCGCGAGGGGTGAAGGCCGCGCGAGCCAGGATCCAAGCGCGAGGCCCGAGACGAAGAGCGCAAGCCCCGCGGCCGCGATGCCCACCACCCATGCTGGGGGTCGGCGTTCCTGGGCTGTTGCCGGCGCGGGCGGTGGCGAAGGGTCCGTCTCGGGCAGCGACTCCGGGTCGAGCGGATCCTCTGGCTCGGAGACGGGCGGCGCATCCAGGCTCCGCCGCCAGGCATCGATCTCCCGCCGGTCACCGTAGACGATCTGGCCGTCTGGTGTCTTGATCCGGTGAACCGGCAGTCCCAGCGAGGTCTCCCACCGCTGCACGGACCGCACACTCTTCCCGAGGTAGGCAGCGATCTCCTTCCAGCCATTCAGCGGCGGGTCGGAACGGTCGGGCTTGTCGTCGTCCATGGGGGTTCCCGACAACGAAGGCCGGCATGCTAGCACAACGCCTTCGGCCCATGGCGTAACGGGCGTTCGTCAACTGGGCGACCTCAGCCGGGCACGTCAACCCGCGACAGTGCGCGCGTGACGCACCTTGACGATTGAAGCGGCGCGCGTGTCGCCGCTATTCCTTCGCATAACCAAGGCCGCATCCCCCCTGCGGCATCAGACGGCTCCACCGTCACCGGGGAGTCCCCACCCGGCGCGGTGGAGTTGTCGTCGCAGGGAGGTGCAGCGCAAGGCACCCGGAAGGCGGCGCAGTGGGCCGTCCAGGGTCGCAAGGAGCTGGTCATGGACGCGCGTCCCTCGTCTCCCCTCAACTCGCCCCTCCTTCTGTCACTCCTCCTCGGCGTCGTCTTCGTTGCATTCCCGCAGAGCTTGGCGTTCGCCCAGGGGGCGATGACGAACGGGGCTAACCATGAGGGGTCGATTTCGACTCCTGGAGAGATTGACGAGTGGACATTCACGGCCAGCCTCGGCGATGCCATCCTGCTGAGCATTGGCGAAACGTTGCCAACAGGACCGGATCCGGGGTTCGTGCCATGGATTCGGTTGCGCCGGCCGGATGGGGTTGAGATCGGCTCTGACGCCGGGTTGCTGGCCGCGCAGATCTTCGTGAACGCGCCGCTCTCGGGCACGTACACGGTGCTGGTTCGCGACTCCACGGTCAACCGTCCAGGGACAGCCTTGGGCGACTACGTCCTGCACTACGTCCACGTGCCGGGAACCCCGACCATTCCCGGCGGCGATCAAGGTGGTTCGCTGACGAGCGGCGGGAATCATGCCGGATCGATTCAAGTGGCCGATCTCGACCCATGGACCTTCACCGCGGCCCAGAACGACTCCATCTTTCTCACCATCGGCGAGGTCATCACTGGAGAAGTCGATCCGGGCTTCGTGCCGCGCATCTTCCTCTACGGCCCGACCGGCGCCCTGCTCGAACACGACGCCGGACTGCTCGCCGCCACCCTCTTCGTCGAGGCCGCCCCGCTCTCCGGCACCTACACCGTCATCGTGGCCGACTCCAACATCAACCGCGAGGGCTCCGCCGTCGGCGACTACCTCCTCCATCTCGTCAAGACCCCGGGCACGCTCGTCGTGCCCCCGGACGATGAGGGCGGCCCCATGACCAATGGCGCCAACCACGCCGGCCGCATCGGCGCGCCCGGCGCCACCCCCACCCTGCACCGGGCCGACATCGATGCCTGGACGTTCACGGCCGCGCAGAACGACTCCATCTTCCTCACTATCGGCGAGGTCATCACCGGGGAAGTCGATCCGGGCTTCGTGCCGCGCATCTTCCTGTTCAGCCCGACCGGCGCCCTGCTCGGACACGACGCCGGACTGCTCGCCGCCACCCTCTTCGTCGCGGCCGCCCCGCTCTCCGGCACCTATACCGTCGTCGTGGCCGACTCCAACATCAACCGCGAGGGCTCCGCCGTCGGCGACTACCTCCTCCATCTCGTCAAGACCCCGGGCACGCTCGTCGTGCCCCCGGACGATGAGGGCGGCCCCATGACCAATGGCGC
>JBFWQE010000002.1:0-30106 GCA_050249615.1 Vicinamibacterales bacterium | reverse complement strand
TCGTGGCCGACTCCAACATCAACCGCGAGGGCTCCGCCGTCGGCGACTACCTCCTCCATCTCGTCAAGACCCCGGGCACGCTCGTCGTGCCCCCGGACGATGAGGGCGGCCCCATGACCAATGGCGCCAACCACGCCGGCCGCATCGGCGCGCCCGGCGCCACCCCCACCCTGCACCGGGCCGACATCGACCCCTGGACGTTCTTCGCAACGCAAGGCGCCGCTCTCACGATCAATATCAGCGAAGTCTTGCCACCTCCGCCCGATCCAGGGTTTGTTCCAATGATTCGCCTCGTCGGACCCACGGGTTCCCTCGTGGCGTCCAGTAGCGGACTGATTGCTGCATCGATCAACGTCAACGCGCCGTCAAGCGGGACCTATGTCGTGATCGTGGCTGACTCCAACATCAACCGCGAGGGCTCCGCCGTCGGTGACTACGTTCTTTCGGTGTTCGGCGCTACGACAGCATCAGTACCCACCACCATCAACGACGGCTACTCGACTGCCGCCAACACAGCGCTGAACGTCGCGGCCCCCGGCGTCCTCGGCAACGACAACCCCAACGGCGGCGGCCCGATGACGGCGGAACTCGTCTCGAACGTCACCACCGGCACGCTCGCGCTGAACGTGAACGGCAGCTTCACCTTCACCCCGCCCAACGGCTTCACGGGGCAGGCGAGCTTCACCTACCGCGCCGTGAACGCGTTTGGCCCGGGCAACGTGGCCACGGTGACCCTGACGGTCACCCAGGGCACGCCGCCCACGACGGTGAACGACGCATACGACACGAACGCGGGCACACCGCTCAACATCGCAGCCCCCGGCGTGCTCGGCAACGACAACAGCAACGGCGGCGGCGCGCTGACCGCGGAGCTGATGAGCACGACCACCAGCGGCGTCCTGGCGCTGAACGCCAACGGCAGCTTCACCTACACACCGAACCCGGGCTTCATCGGCGCTGACGGCTTCACCTACCGCGCCGTCAGCAGCGTCGGGCCGGGAAATACCGCCACCGTCGGCATCACGGTGAGCGACCCGACGACGGTGCAGCCACCCACGGGCCTTTACGCGTCGTCCATCGCCGGCAACACGGTCACGCTCCGGTGGACACCGCCCGCATCGGGCGCAGTGCCCACCAACTACGTCATCGAAGGCGGCGTGAGCCCCGGCCAGGTGCTCGCGAGTCTCCCTGTGGGGAACACGACGCCGATCTACACGTTCCCGGCACCGACCGGCGCTTTCTTCGTCAGGGTGCACACGCTGTCGGGCGCCACTCGCAGTGTGGCGTCGAACGAGATCCGCATCTTCGTGAACCAGCCGGCGGCGCCGTCCGCCCCGGCGGACCTCGTGGGCCTGGTGAACGGCGGCTCCATCGCGCTCGCCTGGCGCAACACCTTCGCAGGCGGCGCGCCTGGCGGCATCGTGCTCGACGTGTCGGGGGCGCTCACGACGTCGCTGCCGCTCGGCTTGACCGACAGCTTCCAGTTCAATGGCGTGCCCGGCGGCACCTACACGCTGTCGCTGCGCGCCATCAACGGCGCGGGCAGCAGCCCCTCGTCCAACGCCATCACCCTGACGTTCCCCTCGCCCTGCACGGGCGCGCCGCTCCCGCCGTCGAACTTCCTGGCCTATCGCGTGGGCCGCACCCTCTTCGTCGTGTGGGATCCGGCGACGAGCGGGCCGGCGCCCACGTCGTACTCGCTGAGCGTCACCGGCGCCTTCGCCGGGACGTTCGGCACCCCCGGCCGCTCGCTGAGCGGGGCCGTCGGCCCAGGCACCTACCACCTGAGCGTGGCCGCCGCCAATGCGTGCGGATCGAGCGCGGCCACGCCGGTGCAGACGGTGGTGGTCCCATGACGATGGTTCCTCGCCTGGGCGGGCCGGAGGCGATGAACGTCGCCTTCGACGAGCTCTACACCGAGCTCCGGCGGCTCGCGGCGCGGCACATGCGTCGCGAGCCGGCGCGCCACACGCTGCAGCCCACCGCCCTCGTCAACGAGGCGTACCTGCGGTTGATGAGCGGGGCGAGGACCATCAACGATCGGCATCACTTCTTCGCGCTCGCTTCGCAGGTGATGCGCCGCGTGCTGGTGGACCACGCGCGCCGGAAGCGCCCGCGCAAGCGCGGCGCGGAGCTGGTGCACCTCGAGGTGGACCAGCTCGCCGATGCCGGATCGCCGCGCGTGGACGTGGTGGCGGTGGACGAGGCGCTCACCGAGCTCGCGACGGTGGATCCGCGGGCCGTGCAGGTGGTGGAGCTCCGCTTCTTCGGCGGCCACACCGACGCGGAGGTCGCCGACATCACGGGGCACTCGCTCGCCAGCGTGCGGCGCGACTGGGCGTTTGCCCGGTCGTGGCTGAGGAACCGGCTCAGGGCGCTGGCTGACCATCGCCCGGAGGACGCATGAATCGCTTCGTCGTCGGAATCATCGCGTGCGGCGCTTTGGTGATGGCCCTCGCCGGCCCCACGCTGTCGACACCGTCGGGCGTGTCGATCCCTCCAGAACTGGCCGGCCGCGTGGCGGCGAAAGGTTCGGCCTCCGTCATCGTCGGGGTCAGCGCGCCGTTCGCGCCCGAAGGACGCCTGACCGGCGCTGCAGGCATCGACGCGCAGCGGCGCGGACTTCGGGCGTCGCTCGACGACGTGATGGGACGCGCGTCGGCGAAAGGCATCCGTGTGGGCGGCCGGTTCGACACCGTGCCCTATTTCACGGCGCGTGTCGGCCCGCCCGAGCTGCAGGCGCTGGCGGCACTCCCCGGCGTCGTATCGATTCACGAGAACGAGCTGTTCACGGCGCAGTTGGCCGACACCGTCCCGCTCGTCAACGCCCCCGCCGCATGGGCGGCCGGCGCCAGCGGTTCGGGATGGACCGTTGCCGTCATCGACACCGGCATCGACAAGGCGCATCCCTTCCTGGCGGGCAAAGTCACGAGCGAGGCCTGCTACTCGGGCGCCGGCGGGACGGCGCCACCCGGGTTCTCGTCGGTGTGTCCCGGCGGCGTCTTCGAGAGCACGGCCTTCGACAGCGGCGTGCCATGCACGCCGGAGCCGCTGTGTGCGCACGGCACAGCCGCCGCGGGCATCGCGACGGGGATCAACGGCACCTCGGGGTTGAGCGGCGTTGCCCATCAGGCGAACCTGATTTCGATCCAGGTCACGACGAGAGTCGAGAACTGCATTCCGGGCGGCATTCCCTGCCTGATGTTCACCGAGTCCGATCTCATCCGTGCGCTCGAGCGCGTTCTCGTCCTCGCCGGGCCCGGTAACGCAAACCGCATCGCGGCCGTCTCGACGAGCGTGGGCAACGGCCGGTTCCTCTCCCAGGCCTCATGCGACGTCTGGTTCGCGCCCATGAAGGCGGCCATCGACAACCTGCGCTCGCTGCAGATTCCGACCATTGTCCCGGCGGGCAACAACAGCTACACCGACGGCCTCATCGCGCCGGCGTGCATCTCGTCGGCGGTGACCGTGAGCGCCACGACCAAGGCCGACACCTTGTCCTGGTTCTCCAATCGCGCCCCGTTCCTGTCCCTCCTGGCGCCGGGAGGCGACGGAACACAGGGGCCGGGCTCCATCACCACCTCCATGCCCGGCGGCGGGTTCGGGCTCGTGAGCGGCACGTCGTTCGCGGCCCCTCACGTGGCGGGGGCGTGGGCCATCCTCAAGCAGGTGATCCCCGGTGCCTCGGTTTCGCAGGTGCTGTCCGCCCTTCGCAACACCGGCGCACCCATCGCGGATGCGGGGACCGCGCGCGCCTACCCACGCATCAACGTGGACGCGGCCCGCCAGGCGTTGCTGAGCGGCGTTCCAGGCCCGCCCGGGCCACCCGGCACGCCAGCGGTCCTCGGTGGCGGCAATTTCGTGAGCCTCAGCTGGCCGGCCCCCGTCAGCGGCGGCACGCCGGCTGGGTACACGGTGCGCGCGCGGCTCACGCCCGGGGGTCCGATCGTCGCGTCGGTACCCGTCGGTGAAACCCTCAGCCTGGACCTCACCGCGCCGAATGGGACCTTCATCGTCTCGGTGCAGGCCAGCAATGCGGCGGGCACCGGCCCCGAGTCGCCCTCACAGACTCTGACCGTCCCGATCATCCCCGCACCGCCCGGGCCGCCCAGCGGGCTAGCCGCGGTGGTCGCCGGATCGTCCGTGCACCTGTTCTGGACGCCGCCGACGACGGGTGGCGAGCCCGTTGGCTACCTGATCGTCGCGGCGCTGACGCCTGGCGGCACTCCTGTCGCGGGACTCACGTTCGAGGCGCCATCGTGGTGGACCACGATCCCGGGCGTTCCGCCCGGCACGTACTACCTGCGCCTGGCAGCATTCAACCTGGGCGGCGTGAGCAGTCTCTCGAACGAGGTGGCGGCTTCGGTGGCAGCGCCCCAGCTGCCGGGCCCACCGGCTCTGAACGCGCCCATCGTGACGGGCAACACCGTGAACCTGTCGTGGACGCCGGGGCCCGGCGACACCCCGTCGTCCTACATCGTTCGGGCCTCGCTGACGCCCGGCGGTCCCGTCATCGCGGGCCTCCCGGTCGTGGGAACCGGACTCTCGGTGCCAGGAGTGCCGCGCGGGCCGTACTTCATCGTCGTGCAGGGCGTGACCGGCGCGGGGGTAGGACCACCTTCGAACCAGGTCACCGCGGTGGTGCCTTGACGCTGTACGACTGACATGCCTCTGAGCCTCGAACGCTACGAGCGCCTGCGCGCGCTGTTCGACGCCGCCGCCTCCGTCGAGCCGGCAGAGCGCCAGGCGTTCATCGAGGCTCAGACGCCGGACGACGGAACGCTGCGCGCCGAGCTGAAGGCCCTGCTGGCCACCGGCGCCGCCACGGAGCTGCCGTCGCGCGTGCCGCTATCCGCCGACACGTCACCCACGCCGGAGGCACCGGCCAGGGCGCCGGCCCCGGCGCTCGGAGCCCCCGACCTCGGCGTGCAGGTCGGCCACTATCGGCTGCTGCGCGAGATCGGCCGCGGCGGCATGGGCGTTGTCTACCTCGCAGCCCGCAACGACGACGTCTTCAGCAAGGTGGTGGCGCTCAAGGTGATCGGCGCCGGCGCGCTCGACCCCGAGTTCGTGAAGCGCTTCCGCCAGGAGCGGCAGATCCTCGCGGGCCTGGATCACCCGAACATCGCGCGCATCCTGGACGGCGGCGACACACCCGACGGCCGGCCCTTCTACGTGATGGAGCACATCGCCGGCGTGCCCATCGATGCGCACTGCGCCTCCGCGCAGGCCGACGTGCGGGCCAGGCTCGGATTGTTCCGGCAGGTCTGCCTGGCCGTCGAGCACCTGCACGACAAGGCCGTCATTCATCGTGACCTGAAGCCGAGCAACGTGCTGGTGACGCCGGAGGGCACCGTCAAGCTGCTCGATTTCGGCATCGCGCGCGTGCAGGGCATCGCCGGGCTGGCGTCGCCCGTCTCGTCGCCCGGCCACCAGACGATGATCATGACCCCGGGGTACGCGAGCCCCGAGCAGATCGACGGGCGCGAGGTGGACAAGCCGAGCGACGTGTACTCGCTCGGCGTCCTGCTGTACCAGCTGCTCACCGGGGAACTGCCGTTTGGCGACGACCAGGGGCGGCCCGACGTGTCGGCGCAGCTTTCAGGGCGCGCGCCGGTTCCGCCGAGCCGCCGGGGCGCGATGGCCGCGCGCCGGTCGGATCGGCCGCCTTCCACGCGACAGTTGCGGATCACGGCCGATCTCGATCGCGTCACGCTGGCGGCGCTCGAGAAGGAGCCCCTGCTCCGCTACCCGAGTGTCCGCGCCCTGCGTGAAGAAATCGATCGGGTGCTCGAAGGCCGCCCGCTCGCCTCCCGCAGCCATCAGTGGGTCTATCGCTTCCGCCTGTTCGTCGGCCGCAACCGAATGGCGGCCGCGCTGGCGGCGCTGCTCATCATCGCCGTCCTCACCGGTGGCGGAATCGCCGTGCGGAATGCCATCGAGCGCGCGCGGCTCGAGGCTCGGGCTGGAGAGCTCGAGCGCTTCGTCGTGATGCTCAACGCGCGGGTCGAGCGATGGGCCGAGCCCAACCAGGCCGTGCCTGTCGAGGAGAAGCTCGCGGACGTGGCCGGCGCGAGCGCCGTGCTGTCGTCCGACGCGCTGCCGGCGCTGGCCACGCGCGACGAGGGTCGAGAACGCGCGGACCGTCTCATCGGCGGCGTCAACCACTTCCTCGATCGCGCCGCGAACCTTGCGGGCGAGGCGGAGCTGCCGGTCAAACGCTCCATCGCGCTCACCTACCGCCAGGCCGGGGACCTGCAGGCCGGCCCCCTGGCGCCGCCGGGCGGTGAGCGCCAGCAGGCCGTGGCGAGCTACCGGCGTGCGGCTGAAGTCGCGGTGAGAGCGGCACCTGCGGAGGACCCCTGGGTGAAAGCCCAGCTTGCCGAGCTCTCCGGGCTGCTGCGGGGACTTGGCGCCCGGCTGGATGCCGCCGGCATGCTGCCGTCTCCTGCCGCGCCCCCGGAGCCGGTGGCGGAAGCGGTGACGACGAGCGCGGCTCCCCCGCCCGGCGCGCGCCGAGCTTCCACCCCGGCCGCCATGGGTGCCCCGGCCGCGATGGATCCGGCGGAGTTCGACGAGCTGACCCGTCAGATCGCCCGCGTGCGCGTGACCGCCGAGCAGACGCGCGTGAACGTCGCGGACCTGCGCCAGCGGCTCGAGAGCAGCGGGCAGGTGCTGCGGGCCGACATCGCGGCAGGGATGTCGAGAGTGGAATCGTTTCTCGAGGCCGCCACGCGCGACCTCGAACGGCGGGACAGCACCGGCGTTCGCGACAACCTCCAGCGCGCGAGCTACGCACTGAAGCTCGTGGGGGAGGCCGTTGGGCGATGAGGGCGGCCCGGGCCGGGGCCCGCGCAGTCTCACCGCGCGTTTGCGCTTTGTACGGGTGACAACGAACCGAAGGGTCGAGGAGGAGTCATGAAAGCGTGCGCAAGGCGAAGCGTGGTTGGCGCGTTCATCCTCGGGGCGTGGCTGCTGGCGGGCGTCGTCCCGGCCGCGTCTGCCCAGAGTGCGGACACCCCGGTGGACCAGGTCATCGCGCTCAAGAAGAGCGGCCTCAGCGACGACCTCATCATTCGTGCCATCGCGCGCGACAGGCTGCACGGGGATCTCGGCACCAGCGAGATGCTGAAGCTGAAGAACGCCGGCGTGTCGGACCGGGTCATCACCGCCATGACGGAGGGGCCTCCGGCCCCAGCGGCCAGCGCGGCGCCGATGCCGGTGGCGGCGCCGGTTCCGGCCGTCGATCCGCGCGCCTCCATGCGCCGCGCGGCCATCGACGAGTTCGACTGGGCCACGGTCTCCACGGCGGTCCAGGCCATCTTCGGCACCAACGTGGACATTGGAAAAGGCATCCGGGCGCTGCTCACCAAGCGCCTGCAGGAGGCGGGCCGAATCCGCCTGGTGGAGCGCGCGAAGGTGGACACGGTAATGAAGGAGCAGGACTTCGGCGCCAGCAACCGCGTGCGCCAGGGCACCAACGCGCGCATCGGGCAGATCCTCGGCGCCGACGTCTACCTCATGGGCGACATCGTCGCCTTCGGCAGGGACGATCGCGACAAGCGCGTCAGCCTGGGCGCGTTCGGCTTCGGCGGGCCGCTCGGCGGCGTCCGGATCGGAAAGAAGGAAGACAAGGCGGTGGTCACCATCAACTACCGGCTGGTGGACGCCGAGACCAGCGAAGTCATCGACAGCGGCGAGGCCATGGGGGAGAGCAAGCGCAAGAGCAGCGGGCTTGGCGGCATCTTCGGCTGGTCCGGCGGTGTCGTGGGCGGCAGCGTGGATATGACCAGCCAGAACTTCGCGGAGACCATCATTGGCGAGGCGGTCATCGAGGCCACCGACAAGCTCGCCGCCGTGATGAACGAGAAGGTCCCTGGCTTGCCGAAGCGCGAGGTGGACATCGAGGCGCGCGTGGCCGCCGTCTCGGGCGGCGCCATCACGATCACTGCCGGCTCGAACCAGGGCGTCGAGGTCGGCCAGCAGTTCGACGTGTTCCGCATCGTCGCGGAGATCAAGGACCCCGTGACCGGTGAAGTGTTGGACAACGACGTCGAGCAGCTCGGCGTGATGACCGTGTCGTCGGTGCGCGAGCGCGTCGCGACCGGCCCCTACGCGGGCAAGCCCGTGAGCAACAAGGACGGGCTCGTGCGCCGGCGGCTGCCCTAGCGGGCGCGGGCCAGCGCTCGAAGGGAGTCCATCATGCACGGCCTGACATTGACACTGCTGCTGGTCATCGCCACAACTCCCCGCGAAGCGGCGGGCGGCGCCGTCGCGCCGTCGAGCGAGCAGCCTGCGGTGCAGGCGCAGCAGGACGGGCTCGACCAGGACTTGCGCGAGCTCGAGGCACGGCTCGGCTCCGGGCGCCTGGACGGCGCGCAGGTAGTGGCCGACTCCGAGCGGCTGCGAGGTCGATTCCTCGCGCTCCAGCCGCTCGTGCATCGGTTCGGACCGGACGACTACCGCCGCCACGGGCGGCTTGCCGGACGGTCGTTCGCCTGGCTGGGCGGTGCGAGCCGGCGTTTCCGCGGCAACCGTGATGTCGTGCGGGCACTGATTGGCACGTACACCGCCCTCGGTGGCTTCTACGGTGTTGGCGGCCTGACGTCGCGTGCCGGGTACTGGTTCGGCTACGCGGGCGCGCATCGCGCGGCGCGGTCGCTGGTCCTGGCGGGGCGCGCGGACGCCGGATTCAACCGTACGCTCGAGACGCTCGGCCTCGGGTGGGCCGCCGTGGCCGCCATGGATCCGCGGTCGCAGTGGAGACTCTGGTCCGACTGGGATGACGCCCGGCCGGGCTACGAACAGTCCATCGACCAGGCCATCGGCCGCGAACCGGTACCCGAGCCGGTTGCGCTTCCGGTCGTGGACGAAGCGGCCCTGTCCTCGGACGACCGTCAGCTCTGGCGCCAGGTTCGAGATCGCTTCGCGACCGCGTCGAGCGGGGCGCACCAGGCGCAGCGGATCCTCGCGGATCTGCGGCTCCGGCTGGCGTCACGGGGACTGTCCCTGCATCCGACCACCCTGGCCGCTTCCCTGGCCATGCAGGGCTACCTTGACGATGCGGTCGAGGCGGTCGAGGCCCGCCAGTTCGACCTCGCGCGTGAAGCGGTCATCCGCGCCGACTACGAGCGCGCGAAGCTCAAGGACGCGACCGGGCAGTGAGGTGACGAAATTACCCGCCCGTTGCCCGCGCTTCGCAGCGTCGTCACAGCCGCTTCGTAGTGTCTCTCTTCGGGGCCCGGCGTCTCCTCCGGTCGCCACGACGCCCCGGGGAGGAACTGCATGCGACGCACGACCCTGACTCGAATCCTGGCGGGCGCGGCCGCGATCGGCGCCCTTGCCGCTGGCGTGGCCGCCAGCGGCGACAACGATCGGCAAGGACACCGCCGCGCGAAGAACGTCATCCTATTCATCGGCGACGGCATGGGCGTCTCCACCGTCACCGCCACGCGCGTGTACTCGGTGGGCGTGGCGGGCAACCTGGTGGTGGACCAGTTCCCGTACACGGCACTGTCGCGCACGTTCTCGGCCGACTCCATCACTCCCGATAGCGCCCCGACGATGACGGCCATGATGACCGGCCAGAACACCAACGCCGGCGTCATCGGGCTGGATGACACCACCGAGTACGCGGACTTCAACGGCGATGGCGACGGCGCGCGCGTGACGACGCTGCTCGAGCGAGCGAAGGGCCGTGGGATGAAGGTAGGCGTCATCAGCACCGCCCGCATCACCCACGCGACGCCGGCGGCCACCTACGCCCACATCAACGATCGCAACGACGAGAACGCCATTGCCCTGCAGTCGCTGCCGGGCGACGCCACCTACAACACGGCGCTCGGCGATGGCGTGGACCTGCTCTTCGGCGGCGGCCGGCAGTACTTCGTGCCGAGCGGCACGACCGACGAGGAAGGCGGGGGCGGCAGCCGGACGGATGGCCGCGACCTCCGGGCCGAGTACCAGGGCGCCGGGTACTCCTACGTGTGGAATACCGCGGGCTTCAATGCGCTGACGCAGCAGAGCCTTCCGGTCCTGGGCCTGTTCGAGCGCGGGCACATGGAATACGAGTTCGATCGCGCCACCGACGCCGGCGGCGAGCCCAGCATCACGGACATGACGCTGAAGGCGATCGACCTGCTGAGCCAGGGACACCGGCGCGGCGGGAAGCGGAACGGCGGCTACTTCCTGATGGTGGAGTCGGGCCGCATCGACCACGCCCACCACGACGGCAATGCCCTGCGCGCCCTGCACGACACGCAGGAGTTCGACCGCGCCATCGGCGCGGCCATCCGCGCGGTCGATCTGCGCGACACGCTCATCATCGTGTCGGCCGATCACAGCCACGTGTTCAACATCGCGGGCTATCCGCTGCGCCCGCTGAGCGAGATGCCGTACCCCATCTCCGCGTGCTCGCCCGGCTCCCCGTACGCAACGGCGCTGGCCGGCAACGGCATCCTGGATCTGGTCTACGACGTCAACGGGAACTGCGTGGAGCCGAGCACCGACGCGAGCGGCGTGCCCTACACGGCGCTCGTCTATGGCAACGGCCCGGGCTACCGCGGCACGGCCGGGCGCGTGGACCCGACGACGGATCCCTTCGTGGGTCTGCCGGGCAGCACGAACCTCCCCGGACCCGATCCCGACGGGTTCGCGCATCCGAACTATCGCCAGGAGGCGGCGGTGCCGCTCGGCTCGGAGACGCACTCCGCCGAGGAGGTGGCCATCTACGCCATCGGGCCCGGCGCCGACATGGTGCGCGGCACGGTGAAGAACACCTTCATCTACCGCGTGATGGCGCGGGCGCTCGGGTTCTGAGCATGAATCGATTCGTGCTGGCGGCCCTGTTGGGCGTGGCGGGCATCGCGACCGTCGCGGCGGTCGTCACGACCCGACAGGCTGCCACGGATGAGGGGCCCGCCGTGGCGATCATTCTTCCCGAGCGCTCGGCCCCCGACCCGCCCGACGCGGCGCCGGTCCCTGCTGTCCCCGCCAATGCCGACGCCATCGACCCCATCGCCTACACGCTGGTGACCACCTGGCAGGGCGGCCCGGCCGGGAAGCGGACCACCGAGCAGGACGTGACCCGCACCCGCACGCGCGCGCACCTCGTCCTCGACGGCGGCCGCCGGGAATGGCTGTTCGAACGCAATCCCGTGCATCCCGACCGGGTCGCAGGCTATCTGATCGATCACGACGCCAAGGAGATCCACGTGCACCACGACTCGGATCTCCGGAGCACGCTGCACATCAGGGGCTGGGCCGACGTGGTGATGATGCGCTTCGACCCGAAGGTGCTGTCGTCGCTGCGCGAAACCGGCGAGCGACGCACCGTGGCCGGCGCCGAGTTCCGGCGATTCGTGGCCGGTCCGGACGCCGGGATGGGCGTCGTCGAGGTCTGGTGGAGCGAGGCGCTGTTGTTGCCGCTCGCGTCCACGAGCCGCGAATCGGGGTCCGTCACGGTCGATGCGATGGTCGAGCGGCTGTCGAACGAGATTGACTCGGCGGTGCTCGCCGACCCTGCCGTGCGATTCCCCGCCTACGAAGTCCTGGACGCCAGCGACGCCCGCGATCACCGCTCCTGACTCCCGGTCGGGACGGCCCCGACGGTCGGGGTAGCACCGGCAGCTGGGCCGCATCTGGTCACCCCGATCGGGGCCGGGGTCGGGTAGAATCCGTCACCGAGAGGGAGTGACCATGGCGAACGAGACGACGCGTCGGGACATGCTGAAGAAGACCGGATTCGCCGCCGCCGGCCTTGGCGTGCTGGGCGTGCCCGAGTGGGCGCTGCCCGCGCTGGCCCAGGGCGAGACGCTGGTGCCGTTTACGGACTGGCCGTCCAACTTCAATCCGAACCCCGCGCCGGATCGGCGCCTGTTCAACACGCAGACCATCACCGGCACCGTGACACCGGCAGACCAGTTCTTCACCACGCAGCACTACGGCCACCCCGTCGTCGACCCTGCGACCTACCGCCTGAAGGTCTCGGGGCTCGTGAATTCGGCGCTGTCGCTCTCGCTGGACGAGATCCGCAAGATGGGCAACGCCGAGATGGAGCTCGGCTTCGAGTGCTCGGGCAACCGGCGGCCGCTGCAGGGCCTCATCGGCAACGGGCGCTGGACGGGCGTGCCCCTCAAGACGGTGCTCGACAAGGCCGGGCTCAAGGCCGAGGCGCGCGAGATCGTCTTCTTCGGCGCCGACAAGGGCCCGGAGGAGGTGGAGTTCCGCGCGCAGAAGTTCAACGTCGAGCAGCAGTACGGCCGCAGCATGCCGCGCGACAAGGCGCTCGCCAGCGAGGCCTTCCTCGCCTACGCGCTCAACGGCGAGCCGCTCACCCGCCACCAGGGGTCCCCGCTCCGCCTCATCGTTCCCGGCTGGTACGGCGCGCCGAACGTGAAGTGGCTGGCCGAGATCCACGCGCAGGAGGACCAGTACCTGGGCAAGTTCCAGGCGCGCTGGTACCGCACGCTCAAGGGCGAGATGATCAACGGCGAGATGAAGTGGGTGGAGACCGCCATCACCCACCTGCAGCTCAAGTCGTTCGTCGCCCGCGTGACGAAGGCGGGCAATCAGCACAAGGTCCTGGCCGTCGTCCTGAACGACGGCACGCCGATCAAGTCCGTCGAGCTCAAGATCGACGACGGGCCGTGGCAGCCGATGACGGCCGACCCGTCCACGAAGGCCAGGTTCGGCTGGAAGTTCTACAACTACCCGTGGAGCGGCGCCTCGGCCGGCGAGCACACGCTGGTGTCGCGCGTCACCGACGCCACGGGCCGGGTGCAGCCGACCGAGCAGGAGCTCGAGAACAAGAAGACGTTCCTCGAGGACAACTCGCAGCATCCGCGAAAGGTGACTGTGTAGCGTCCATTGATGATTGGTGATTGATGATTGAGCGATTCATTGGGTGATTGACGATCGGCGCATTGTGCATTCAATTGCACAATCGCCGATTGCGGCAATGCCCAATCCGAATGCAGCAATGCGCCAATCCTCCGATCGCTCAATGAATCACCCGATCGGCAATCGCCAATCGTCAATGGACGCGTTTGGCCTCGCCTAACCAAGGCGCTTCGACGACCTGAGCGTGGCGAGGCCGAGCACCACGACACCCCAGGTGAAGAGCGCGAGCGCCTGCGGCCACAGCGTCTCCAGCCCCACGCCCTTCAGGAAGATGCCCCGCACGATCACCAGGAAGTACCTGAGCGGAATCAGGTACGTCGCCGGCTGGATCCACGCCGGCATGTTCTCGATCGGGAACACGAAGCCGGACAGGTAGATCATCGGCATCATGAAGAAGAACGTCGTCGTCAGCATCGCCTGCTGCTGGGTGTTCGAGATGCTCGAGACGAACAGGCCGAGCCCCAGCGTGCACATCAGGTAGACGAGGCTCATGCCGAAGAGCAGCGCGATGCTGCCGCGCATGGGAACCTCGAACCAGTAGATCGCCACGACCAGCACGAGGACCACGTCGATGATCCCGATGAGGGCATACGGCAGGAGCTTGCCGGCGATGAGCTCCCATCGCGCGAGCGGCGTGACGTTCAGCTGCTCCAGCGTGCCGACTTCCTTCTCCCGCACGATGGCCATCGCCGAGAGGTTCGTCGTCACCACCAGCAGCAGCAGCGCGACAATGCCGGGGATCATGAAGTCCCGGCTCTCCAGCCTGGGATTGAACCAGACGCGGACCTCCACCGACACGGGCGGCACGACGGGGCCGCCCGTCCCGGCCGCCATCTCCTGCGCGTAGCCCGCCACGAGCGCGCGGGCGTAGCTCATCGCCACGTTGGTGGAGTTGGCGTCGGTGCCGTCCGCCACCACCTGGAGCGCAACGGGCCGCCGCGACCGGACCCGCTGCCCGTACTCCGGGGGAATGGTGAGCGCCATCCACGCATCGCCTCGATCGAGCCAGCGGTCAATCTCGTTCGTGGACCCGGCCAGGCCGACGAGCTTGAAGTTGGCCGAGGCCTGAAATCGCTCGATCAGGGTCCGGCTCTCGACCGATCGATCCGCGTCCACGACCACCAGCGGCACGTCCTTCACGTCCGTCGTGACGGCGTACCCGAGCATCGTCAGCTGGACGATGGGCGCCACGATGACGATGCCGAAGAGGCGCGGGTCCATGCGGAGCTCGAGCAGCTCCTTGCGCATGAGATGGAGGACCCGCCTCATGACCACTCCTTCCGGAGGCGGAGGGACGCAAGGCCCAGCGCCACCGTGGAGAAGATGCCGAGAGCCACGAGCTGTTCCCAGAACGCCTCCACGCCCGCACCCTTCAGGACGATGGCCCTCAGCGCGACGAGGAAGTAGCGCGCCGGCACGATGTGACTGATCACCTGGATGGGAACCGGCATGCTGGTCAGGGGGAAGACGAAGCCGGACAGGATGAACGTGGGCAGGAACGACGAGAGCAGCGCCACCTGGAACGCCAGCTGCTGCGAGCTCGCGATGGTGGAGATGAGCAGCCCCTGCGCCTGCGCCCCGACCAGGAACAGGAGGATGGAGGCCCACAGGAGTGGCACGGAGCCGCGCATGGGGAGGTCGAACAGGATTCGCGCGGTGAAGAGAATCAGGAGCGCGGCCGCGAAGGAGAGCGCGAGATACGGGAGGGTCTTGCCCAGGATGAAGGACACCGGGCCGATGGGCGACATCCGGATCTGCTCCATGGTGCCCCGCTCCTTCTCGCGCACCACGGAGAGGGCGGTGGACACGACGGCGGTGATCATCGCGATGAATGCGATGAGCCCCGGCACCAGGAACAGCGTGCTGCTCAGCTGCGGGTTGTACCAGATGCGCGGCTCGAGGGTGACGGGAGGGCCCGTGAGCCCGGCGCCGCCGGCCACGCTGGCGCGCAGCAGGATGTCGGTGGAGAACTCGGCCACGATTGCCTGGGCGTACCCCATCACGGTCGAGGCCGTGTTGGCGTTGTCGCCGTCGATGATCACCTGCACCGTCGCCGGACGCCGGTTGCGGACGTCCTCTTCGAAGCGCGCGGGCACCACCAGCAGCGCGCGCGCGGCGTTGCGGTTCACCAGAGAGTCCACCTCGGACCTGGCGTCCACGTAGCTTACGAGGTCGAAGTAGCCGGAGTTCACGAAGGCGGAGACGAGCTCGCGGCTCCGGGTGCTCCGGTCGAGATCCTGCACCGCGACGCGCACGTTGCGGATGTCGAAGTTGAGCGCGTACCCGTAGAGGAGCAGCATCAGCGCCGGGAGCAGCAGCAGGATCCCCAGCGTCCGGCGATCCCTGGCGATTTGATGGAGCTCCTTGATGGCGACGGCGACGAGCGCGCGCATGTCAGGCGCTCCTCTCCGCGCGCTCGGACACGTCGAGGAACACGTCCTCGAGCGACGGCGTCACCCGCGCGACCGCGCGCACCTGGACGCCCGCCCGCGACAGCGCGTCGGCAACCACCTGCTCCGCATCGGCGGACGTCCTGAGCACCGCGTGCACCGACGTGCCGAACAGGCTGGTCTTCTCCACTGCGGGCAGCCGGTCGAGCGCCTCCATGGCCGCCACGGGCTCGGCGGCCTGCACCTCGAGGATGGGCCGGTCGCGGAAGGTGTCCTTGAGCTCGGTGGCGGTGCCGAGCGCGGCCAGCTTCCCGGCCTGGATGATGGCGATGCGATGGCAATGCTCCGCTTCGTCCAGGTAATGGGTCGTCACCAGGACGGTGGTGCCGCCGTCGGACATCCGGTCGATGAGATCCCAGAAGCGGCGGCGCGACAGCGGGTCGACGCCGCCCGTCGGCTCGTCGAGGAACACGATGGGCGGCTCGTGGAGGATGGCACACCCGAGCGCAAGGCGCTGGCGCCACCCGCCCGGCAGGTCGCGCGTGAGCGTCCTCTCGCGTCCATGCAGGCCTGCCATGTCCAGCACGAACTGCCGGCGCGCGGCGAAGCGCTCGCCCGTCAGACCGTAGATGCCACCGTAGAACTGGATGTTCTGATCCACCGTCAGCAGCTCGTAGAGCGAGAAGCGCTGCGACATGTAACCGATGCGACGCTTGACCGCCTCGGGATCCCTGCCGACGTCCGCCCCGCCGACAATGGCGGTGCCGGAGGTGGGCGCGAGCAGCCCGCACAGCATCCGGATCGTCGTGGACTTGCCGGCGCCGTTGGCGCCGAGGAAGCCGAAGATCTCGCCCGGCTTCACCGAGAACGACAGGTGATCCACCGCCACGAAGTCGCCGAAGCGGCGCGTGAGCCCCTGGACGTCGATGGCCGACATGGTGTCAGGGCCGACCCAGGGCGCGATCGAGCCGCGCTTCGGCGAGCCGCACGTTCGCCAGCGCGCGGGCGCGGGCGAGCTCCGCGGTCAGCAGGTGATCCTGGGCGACCAGCACGTCGGTGCTGGTGGCCACGCCGACGGCAAAGCGCTCGCCGAGCACGCGGCGGGCTTCCGTCGCGGCACGGACACCGTCTTCAGACGCGCGCACCGACGCGAGACTGGAGTTCAGGTCCAGCAGGCGCTGCCGCACGTCGGCGGCGACCAGCGTGTCCAGGTCCTTCAGGCGCGCCTCGGCGGCGCGGGTCGCGGCCGCGGCCTCGGCCACCTCCGCACGCGCACGCCCTCCGTCGAGGAGCGTCCAGCTGACGTTCACTCCCACGTCCCACGACGGCTGCCACTTCTCCTCGCGCGGGAAGATCTTCGGGTTCGGGTTCGCGAAGTCGAAGCCGCCGCCCAGGGCGAGGGTCGGCTTCCGCCCGGCGGCTGCGGCCTGCTCGCGTGCCTGCGCGCCCTCGAGACGGAAGGTCAGCGCCCGCCGCTCCGGCCGCTGCCCGAGCGCCTCGGATACGAGAGCGGCAGCATCCGCACCGCCTGGGCGGCCGGCAGGCAGGTCGGGGACCATCCCTGTGAGGTCCGTGAAGGTCGGGGGGGCATCGAGGGAATCGGCCAGTTCGACGGGCGTGTCCGGCTCGAGGCCAACGAGGCGGCGGAGCTCGATGAGCGCGGACTCCCGCAGGTTCTCGGCTTCGATGAGCTGGAGCGCCTCCCGCGATCGCTGGGCCTCGAACGTCAGCACGTCGCTGGGCGGGACCAGCCCCACGTCCTGCCGCTGCCGCGCGTCTCGCACCTGCGCCTCGGCCCGCTCCAGCGCGACCTGGAGGACCTGCACGGTCTCGAGCGAGGTGACCGCCGCCCAGTACGCCCGACGCACCTCGAACCTCAGGTCCGCTCGCGCCGTGTCGAGCTCCGCGCCGATGGCACCGGCCTCCGCGGCGGCCGCGCGCTCGAGCGCGCCCGTGCGCCCCGCGGTGTAGATGGGCCACTGCGCCCCGACGCGGCTGATCAGGTTGTCAGGAACGTCGGGGTAGAAGACACGGATGCTGCCGTCCTCGCGCGGGAAGCCGAACTCGTCCACGTGGTTCGTGCGCGTGTATCCCGCGGTGGCGGTGGCGGCGGGCTTCGATGCCGCCCGGCGAACTTGCACCGTGGCCCGGGCGCCCTCCTCGCGCGCCTGCACTTCGGACAGGCGGTGGCTGGCCTCGAAGGCCATGGACACCGCGTCGCTCACGGTGAGGCGGACGGGGGCCGGCTGCGCCCCGGACGGGGACACGAGCACACCCAGGCACATCACGGCGGTCAACGCTAGGCGCATCATGACGTCTCGGTTCCTGTCAGCTTTGCGATGAACACGTCCTCGAGCGACGGCGCGATGGCGCGCACGGTCGTCGGGGTGACCGCGGCCGCTGTCGCGGCGTCGTCCACGTAGTGCCGCGCTCCCCGTGCGTCGGGATGGTCTGTCCAGACGTGGAGCCGGTCACCGAACACGTAGGTGCGGAGGTGCTCGCCCGCTTTGGTGTCCAGGCGCGCCGCGGCCGCGCGAGGGTCGGGAACCACCAGCTCGAACCACTGTCCCGTCATCGATCGGCGCAGGCGACCTGGCTCGTCCAGTGCCAGCACGCGCCCCTCGTGCAGCATCGCGATGCGGTGACAGCGCTCGGCCTCGTCGAGGTATGGCGTGGACATGAGGATGGTGATGCCCGAGTCGAGGAAGTGGGACAGCAGCTTCCAGAACTCGCGGCGCGACACGGGATCCACGCCGGTGGTGGGCTCATCGAGGACGATCAGCTCGGGTTCGTGGACCAGCGTGCAGGCCAGGGCGAGCTTCTGCTTCATGCCGCCGGACAGCCGGTCGGCCAGTCGCGTGCGGAACGGCGTGAGCTGCGTGACCTCCAGGAGCCGGTCCCGGCGACCGTGAAAGTCGGACACGCCGTGGATCTCGGCGAAGAAGGCGATGTTCTCGTCGATGCTGAGGTCGCCGTAGAGGCTGAAGCGCTGCGACAGGTAGCCGACGGACGCGGTGATCGCCCGGTGCTCGCGGACCGGGTCACGCCCCAGGATGCGGATCTCTCCCTCGTCCGTGTGCAGCAGGCCGCAGAGGAGGCGGATGGTGGTGGTCTTGCCGGCGCCATCCGGGCCGATCAGGCCGAACATCTCGCCGCGGCCGACCTCGAGCGACACGCCCTCGAGTGCCTTGGCCGGCCCGAAGCGCTTCGTGACGCCGCGCATCTCGATGGCAGGTGTGCCGTCCATGTCAGCTCACCGGCGCCAGTGCGATCTCGGCTTCGACCGGCATCCCCTGCTTGAGGATGCCTGCGGTGTTGTCCACCGAGATGCGCACGCGGTAGACGAGCTTCGAACGTTCCTCGGCCGTCTGCACGTTGCGCGGCGTGAACTCGGCCCTGGGCGAGATGTAGGTGATGGCGCCCGTGATGGGCGAGCCCCCGGCGTCGGTGTACACCTGCGCGTCCTGTCCCAGCCGCAGGCGCGGCACGGCGGGCTCGGGCACGAACACGTCCGCCCACGCCTGGTCCAGGTCGACGACGACCGCGACAGGCGTCCGCGGCGCGATCACCTCGCCTGGCTCCACGAGCTTCTCCGTGACGATGCCACTGACGGGAGAGGTGAAGGTGGTGTCGGCGAGGCTCTTCTCGAGGGAGGCGATCTGAGCCGCCGTGGCGGCGAGACGCGCGCGCGCGGCCTCGATTTCTTCGCGTCGAGCGCCCGCCTGCAGGCGGCCCAGCGCTTCCCTCGCCGCCCGCACTCGGCTCTCTGCCGCGGTGACACGCTGGCGCGCCACATCGCGCCTCGTGGCGGCATCGTCGCGCTGCTTGCGCGAGCCGGAGTTGGTCGTGAGAAGGGTCTCGAAGCGCTCGAGGTCCCGCTCGGCGGCAGCGAGCTCGGCGCGTGCGGCCGAGACGTCGGCTTCGGCCGCGGTCACCTGGGACTCCGCCTGCCGTATGTCCTCGGCGCGCGCGCCGGCGAGGACCAGGCGAAGCTGGGCGTCCGCCTGTGCCTGTTCCGCGCGGGCCCGCTGCAGGGACAGCTCGATGTCACGGCGGTCCAGGGTCAGCACCTGGTGGCCCGCCTCGATGCGGTCGCCCTCCGCGAGGTCGAAGGTCAGGATGCGGCCTCCCGCGTCGGGGGCGAGGCGGGTTTCGGTGGCTTCCACGTGGCCCGACACGCGAAGCGTGTTGGATGGCGCGGGCTCGGTGCACGCGGCGGCGACGGCGGCGGCGAGCAGGGTCGAGGCGAGGCGCGTGTTCACGGTCTGGGCTCCTGTGCGGACAGCAGGCGCAGGGCTGCCTGCTGCATGTGGGCGGTGAGCTCGGCGTGGGAGACCTCGGCGAACATCGGGAGCTCGATGCGGCCCGGGCGGGCGGCGGCGCGCTCGCGGGCGGCGTTGAGGAGGATGGGGCCGAGGATGGACATGTAGGCGAGCACCGGGTTGACGGGTCGAAACAGTCCCGAGGCCTGGCCGTCGGCGAGGATGCGGCCGAACGCCACGAAGACGGATTTCATGAGGGCGAGGGTATCGGGCTCGAGGCGCGGGGCGCCCTCGGCGATTTCGCGGAGCATGAGCGGGGGGAACCAGGGGCGCTCGTCGGCCATCTGGATGAGGCCGGCGATGAAGGAGGCGAGGCGGATGTCGGCGGCGTCGAGGCGGGCGGCGGCCTCGATGGCGAGGCTGCCGACGGCTCGGAGCATGTCCTGGACGACCTCGGTGTAGAGGGCGCGCTTGCTGTCGAAGTGGTAGTAGATCATCGCCTTGTTGAGGCGGGCGGCATGGGCGATGTCATCGATGCCGACGCCGTCGAAGCCGCGGGCGGAGAAGAGTTCGGCGGCGGCGGTGAAGACGTCGGCGCGGGAGTCGCGGGAGAAGGGGCGGCGCCGGCGAGGGGTGGAACTGGACGGCATACAAACTAACCAGTCAGTTAAAGTAACCAGTTAGTTAATACGCCCGGCGACCCCCCCGTGTCAAGTCTGCCGCTCAGCGGGACAGCCTCGGGATCACCGTGAATCCCCTCCCGTACCCCGCACGTCCCACCCTGTGGTCTACTTCCCCAGAATCCTCCATGACCATCACCCTCGCCGGCGGCTCTGGCTTCCTCGGCCGCGCCCTCGCCGACCGCTTCACCGCCACCAGCCATACCGTCCGAATCCTCACTCGGCGCGCCCAGCCGGGCTCCTCCACCTTCGTCGCCTGGCAGCCCAACGGCACCACCGGCCCCTGGGCCACCACATTCGCCGACACCGACGTCGTCATCAACCTCGCCGGCGAAGGCATCTCCGACAAGCGCTGGACCCCGGCCCGCAAGCAGGTCCTGCGCGACAGCCGCATCCTGCCCACCCGCAGCCTGGTCCGCGCCCTCGCAGAGGCACCGCCCCGGCCGCGCCTCTTCATCAACATCTCCGCCATCGGTATCTACGGCGCCCACGGCGACGAGCCCGTCACCGAGCAGACACCACCGGGAGACGACTTCCTCGCCAGACTGTGTGTCGAGTGGGAGCGCGAGGCGTCCGCCGCCGCGTCGGCCGAGACGCACGTGGCGCTCGTCCGCACCGGCATCGTGCTCCACCCGAAGGGCGGCGCCCTCACGTCCATGCTGCCGCCATTCCGCATGGGTATCGGGGGGCCGATGGGCACCGGCCGCCAGTACATGTCGTGGATTCATCTGGACGACTGGATTGCGCTCGTCGAGTGGCTGGTTACCAAAAGCGCCACCGCCCCAGCCGCACCCGCGGGCCACAAGAACCTCACCGCGTGGAACGCGACCGCGCCGCACCCGGTCACCAACGCGGAGTTCGCGCGCGCACTCGGCCGGATGTTGCACCGCCCGGCCATCATGCCGATTCCGGGCTTCGCGCTTCGGTTGCTGCTGGGCGAGTTCGCAACGTTCCTGCTCACGGGCGCGCGCGTGATCCCGGAGCGCGCCGAGCTCGCCGGATTCCGCTTCCGCTACCCTGAGCTCCAGCCCGCGCTCGCGTCGCTGCTGAGTCCGGGCCTGACGATGTAACCTAGCGGGAGTACTTGTCGAGCGCGGCCTTCCACTCGCCAACCGGCTCCGGCGCCCCGCCGCGAAGGTCGAACACGATCTGGCCCGTGCGATAGCCCATCCCGTAGAAGCGATCGTTGGCGTCTCGATCCTGGCGGATGGTGGAGCCGTTCAGCGTGACACCCGCGAAAAGCCCTCGCGTGCGCGAGTAGCTCAGGATCTGCGCCCGCATCTGGATGTCGGTGGACGCGCTGGCGTCACGCCCTACGGGCCCGGCTGCTACCGAGGCATCGGCGCCGATCTTGAACTGGTTCCGCACCAGCTGCTCGAGGCCGCGCCGGTTCTGCACCACCAGGATGAGATCCACCGCCTGCGCGCCGATCTGCGCGCCGATGCTTCCGCCCGTGATGGTGAGGAACGCCGGCGACGACCACTGCCCCGTCTTCGGATCCCGCGCGCTGAGGATGCCGCGCCCGCGCTGTCCGCCGACGATGAAGCCGGCCTTGATCAGCGAGGGGAAGACGGCGATGCCTTCGGCCTTCTCGAGGATCGACCGTGGCACCGACTGGTCGCCGGCTTCCATGATCTCGGACAACACGATCACCGCCTCTGAAATGCGCTTCGCTTCTTCCGACTGCGCCAGCGCCAGCGAGGGGAAGGTCGCGGAAACGAGGGCCAGGGCGACGATGAGCACCATGGGGGTTCGCATGAACCCTACGTTAGCAGACTTCCGTGGGACCAACTCGCCGCCCAGTCAGCCGCCGGCGATGCTCACAAACACTGTCGAGCCGCCGAGCCCTCGGGCAGGAAGAATCGGCGGAGATCCGACAGGGACTGTCCCCGACTACCGCGGCTGCCCGAGACTCAGCAGGTTGGCCATCAGGCGGAAGGCGCCGTCCGTGCCGGCGGGCAGCTGCCGCCAGAGGCCGAGCCCGACATAGAGCCATCGGCCCTGCCCGACCTTCGCCTCCACCAGCGCACCTCGCTTCGTGCCCTTGTTGTAGGCGAAGGGCTCCTCGAACTCCAGGAGGTCCTGGATCTGCGGATCCCGTCCCTGCGTGTCGAAGAAGTACAGTCCCCGCTCCTGGACCCACCCGGTCCAGTCCGCGCGGCCGATGGCATTGGGACTGTTGAACACGGGGTGCTGTGGCTGCAGCAGGCGCACTTCGGCGTTCTCATCGGTCACGCGCTCGCGACCGACACGGCCGGGGAACGGCGCGTACTGCGCCTCGTTGAACTCGAACTTGTTGTAGTTGACGATGACCGTGCCGCCGGCCGCGGCGTAGTCCAGCAGCCGCTGGTTGTAGGCGCGCAGGTCCTGACGCCGCTCGTACGCGCGCACGCCCGTCATCACCACGTCGTAGGTCGACAGGTCGCCCCACGCGAGCTCGTCGGGTCCGATGAGGGTGACCGACACCCCGAGCTGCTCGAGCGCCGCGGGCACCTGATCGCCCACACCCATCACGTAGCCGACCTTCACGCCGGGCCGCACCGCTACGTCCACGGCCTTGGCAACGATCTCCGGCGACCGCAGCACGTGACGGCGCGTGGTGTGCGGATACTCGACCAGCTGATAGCCCTGAGCGTAGGCTGTGGCCCCATCGCGGACGACCGCCTTCACCGTGAACGTGGAGCCCCCTGGCTTCGCGGCGGCTGGCGCCAACGCGGGCGACGGCGGCACGGACACCTGGAACCGGACGGTGATGGCCTCGTCTTCGCGCGAGAACGTGACGGGCTGCGTCGGAGGAATGGCGCGCCAGCCCTGGGGCAACTCGAGCGCCACCTCGCCCTTCGCTCCGCTCTTCGCGTGGTTCACCACCGTGACGCGCACGTCCTTCACCGTCCCGCGCGCGTTGGCCGGCGTGGTGCGCGTCGGCACGATGAGCGTCTCGGGTGTGGCCGCCACGGCAAATGCGGGCACGACGTGCAGCTCGGCACGCTTCTCGCCGCTGAACAGGTTGCCCTCCGATCGGGCCTGCACGGGAACGGTCACGGGGAACTCGTTTCCGCTCACGGCAAGCGTGAACGTCGCCGTGAAGGGGGTCGGCCTGAATGGCAGGCCGAACGGCACGTCCGGATCGAGCACGAACCGCGCCGCATCGGTGGCGTACTTGAAGTGGGCCGCGGTGAGCCGTGCGTTTGCGGGCACGACACCGCCCTCCTCCGTCGCCTGGTCGAAGCCGTTCAGTACCCGGGACCTCAACTCGACCGGGACGGAGCCGCGTGCTGCCGCGATGAGCTGCACACCCACCTGCTGTCCGGGCGTCACGACACCGTCGTTGGCGATGGCCTCGAGCCTGAGGTCCGTGGCCGCCACGATGGCGGAGATGAATTGCGACTCCTTCTGCGCGAGGCGGAAGTCGATCTCGTATCTGGCGTCGTCGGCAAGGCCCATCCCCGGCAGGTCGCGGCGCAGCGCCCGAACGGCGTTCAGCCCGCCCACGAGAGACGGCACCGTGGCGGCACTTGCGCCGGTGCCCAGCTCGCGGCGAGCCGCCAGCACGTGCGCGCTGATCGTGTTGAGCGCGGCCCTCAGCGCCAGCGGGGGCTCTGTGCCCGCATACGCAGCCAGCGAGCCCAGGCTCGTGTCCACGCCATCGAACGGATCGCTCTCGACGCGATCCACGCCGTCGGGCAGCACCGTGTCGCGCAGGCGGTACGCTCGGATGCTGCCCGGCCCCATCTGCCCGGCATCACCCGGCAGCGGCAGCAGCTGCGACATGCCCTGGCACTTGTGCATGCTGCGTGCCTCGCCGGCCAGCTCGTTGTAGGTGCGGCCGAGCACCGGGTCGTACTCGGCGCCGCCGGTGAACATCAGCGGCTTCGCGGCGCCCGGGCCGGAGGGTTGCGGAGCGGCACCACCGCGGCCTCCTCCCATCGGGCCGAACCCGGCGGTGTAGTAGAACTTCGCTGCCTGCCAGGGCCGCAGTCCTTCCCTGATCTGCTCGGGGAAGCGCGCCGGGTCCGCGGCCGCGCGAAACGCCTCCGCCGTCAGCCGTGACGATGTCTGGTGATGCTGGCCGCCGCCCTCCCCGTCGAACACGAACCCGACGATGACGTGCGGGCGGATGGTGCGGATCATGCGGACGAAGTCGCCGAGGATCTCTTCCTTGCCCCACTTCTCGAGCGTCTCCTCGATGGAGAACGAGTAGCCGAAGTCCACGGCGCGCGTGAAGTACTGCTCCGCGCCGTCATAGCGGTGCGCGGCCAGCAGCTCCTCGGTCCGGAGCACCGCGAGGGCCTCGAACAGCTCGGGGCCGATCTCGTTCTGCCCGCCCTCGCCGCGCGTCGCTGTCACGAGCGTCGTCCGCATCCCCTTGCCGTGCCCGTAGTAGGCCAGCATCGCGTTGTTCTCGTCGTCGGGATGCGCGGTCGTCATCATGAACGTGCCGACCGTATCGAGCTTCCGCAGCTGCAGCTCCAGCGCCGGCGTTCCGCGGAGCGCCGCGACCGGCTGCAGCTGGTGCTGCGCCTCTGAGCGCGTCAGGGCGAACGCCGTGGCCAGCACGAGGACCAGGGCGACGCGCCTGCCCATTGACGATTGCCGATTGGCGATTGAGCGATTCATTGGGCGATTGGGGATTGGGGCATTGGGCATTCGGATTGCGTCATTGGGTGATTGCGTCATTGGAGCATCTGCCGGTCGCCGGAGCGAACGGAGCGGGCGACCGGGGGCTCGAATCCCCCCATCGCCCGATCGAATGCCAGATGCCCCGATCACCAATCGCCCGCTGAATCGCCCGGTTGGCAATCGGCAATCGCCAATGAGTACCCTCCCGCTCAGCGGTCAGAACATGAACCTGAAGCCGAGCTGGAACTGCCGCTGCTCGTACCCGCCGGTCGGCGTGAGCTGGTCGCCGCTCGTCGGCAGCGGCGCCAGCGGGATGCCGAGCGTGTCAGTGGCAATCGTCGCGTTCACGCCCGACGTCTGCACGGTGTTGAAGATGTTCTTCACCTCGGCGATGACCTCGGCGGCGCGGTTCCCACCCAGGCGCACGCGGCGCGAGTAGCGGAAGTCCACGTTGTAGCGGGCGGGCAGGTTGAGCGCGTTGCGCGACACGCCGTCCGGGCGGTCGCTGCCGGTCCCGTCGTTGTTCAGCTCGCGGTTGCTCCGCAGGTTCACCGGGATGCCGCTGGCGAACTGCATCATGATCCCGAACACGTTGTCGTTCAGGATGGCGCCGAGCGCGCCCTCGCGATCGAACTGCGGCGTGGCCACGATGCTCCCGCTGAAGGTATGGCGCTGATCCAGGATGTTCGGGCCCTTGTCTCGATCCAGGTTCGTCATGTCCGAGCGACCCGCGTCGCCCTGCACCGACAGCGCGCTGGTGATGGGCGCGTTGTCCTCGCTCTTGCCGAGCGTGTAGGCCAGGTCGAACCCGATGCCGTTCACGTTCCGCCTCGTCAGCTGCAACGTCATGTTCCTGTACGTCGACTCGCCGATCGACTGCGTGGCGTTGATGACGTTGTAGCGCGGGTCCACGCGCGTGGCGACGCTGGTGCTGAAGATCGGGATGCCGCTCGGCAGGGTGCCGATGGGGTTCTGCAGGTTGATGTTGGTCACCACCGGCAGGTTGTTCCCGCGCACGTACGAGGCGCCGACGCCGAACGAGTAGCGGTCGTTCAGCGCGTGCTCGAACTGCACGTTGCTCTGCCACGACCGCGCGATCTGGAAGTCCGGGTCCACCGTCCACGCCGTGTTCGGCTGGGCGCCCGCGCCGGCGCTGAGGATGTTCGGGAAGGCCGGCGCGCCGGCCTGGGTGGGCTGCAGCGTCGCCGAGGCCCGCGCGTTGGTCCCGTCGTTCTGCAGCGCCTGCTCGTAGATGGCGTTCAGCGTCTGGTCGTACATGATGCCGGTGTTCGCCCGCAGCACGGAGCGGCGCTGCTCACCCAGCGTCCAGACGACGCCGACGCGCGGCGCGAAGTTGTTGTTGTCCACCGGGAGCTCCTGCGAGGTCGCAATCGGCCCACCGGCCACGCCGTCCGGTACGCCGTACCGGTCGTACCGCACGCCGTACAGCAGCTTCAGCGTCGGCGTCACGCGCCAGTCGTCCTGCACGAAGAAGCCGTACTGGCCGGTGTTGTATTCCAGCTCCGGCAGGCCGAAGTACTGGGTGAACGACTGATAGCCGAACGGGTTGGCACCGCTCACCGCCGCCTGGTAGGCGGCGACGTTCGCAAAGGTATAGAGCGCAGCCGGCGCGGCCGTCCGCGAATCGGAGACGAACTGCAGGTCCAGCCCCGCCTTGAGCGCGTGGTCGCCCCGAAGCCACGTGGTGCTGTTGTTCACCTGCGTCACGTTCTGGGTGAAGCCGAACCCTGCGTCACTCACGCTCGCAATCGGGCCGCCGATATTGGCGACGCCCGAGATGTTGACGGCAGGCCCCGTGCCCGACAGCGCGCTCGGCACGCGGCTTTGATCGCGGGTCGCGTACTGCACGCGCAGCTCGTTGAGCACCGTGCCGCCAATCGTCGAGATGAGCTGCGCGCCCGTGGAGTGCTGGCGGTCCGCGAAGTCGGTCGCGCGCTGCGCCGACGTCAGCCCGCCACCCACGTTCGCCGTGATGAAGTTGTCGAAGAACATGTAGCGCACCGACAGGCGGTTCGCCTGGTTGATCTGATGGTCCACCTTGCCGATGGCGAACTCCGTGTTCAGGCCGCGCGGTTGGTAGGCCGGCTCGCGAAGGCCCAGCGCCGTCTGGTTCGCCTGGCTGATGGTGATGACGCTCAGGCCCGACAGGTCGCGCTCCGTGTGCTCGTACCCGCCGAAGAAGTGCGTCCTGTCGCGCTTGATCGGGCCGCCAAGGTCGAACGTGTAGACGTTGACGTCCGTGGGCGGCTTCGTTGCGGTGGGCGACGCGTAGAACGGCCGTGCCACCATCGACTGCCGCTGCAGGCGGTAGCTCGCCTGCCCACGAAACGCGTTGGTCCCCGACGGCGTGATGGCGTTGTACACCAGCCCCATCGTCTGCCCGAACTCCGGCGCGTAGCCGGAGGTGACGACCTTGACCTCGCGGATCATCACCTCGGACATGGGCATCTGGCGCAGGCCAGCGCGATCCTTCTGCGTGTTGTTGCTGCCGTCCACCTGGTAGTTCACGCGCAACAGCGCGCCGTTGGCGGTGAGGCGCGGCACCCCGAACTCGTTGGTCTCGAAACCGACGACGCCCGGCTGCAGCAGCGCGAAGTTGTACGGGTTGCGCGAGGTCAGCGGCAGCGTCTTCACCTCGGCCGTGCTCAGCGTGCGCCCCTGCTCGATCTTCCCGAGGTCCACCAGCGGCGCGTCCGCCGTGACCGTCACCGTCTCCTGCAGCGTGCCGACGCTCAGCTCGAAGTCGATGACCGCCGTCTGCCCGGCGCGCAGCGTCACGCCGCTCCGCTCGTACTTCTTGAAGCCCTGCAGCTCGGCCTCCACCCGGTAGGTGCCCAGCGGCAGCAGCGGCGCGCGGTACAGCCCGCTCTCGTTCGTGATGACCGAGCGGGTGCCACCCGTGTCCACGTTGGTGACCGTGACCGTGACGCCGGGCAGCACGGCGCCCTGCTCGTCCACGACCGTGCCCTCGATGGTGCCGTTGATGGCCGTGGTCTGCGCCGCGGCCGGCAGCACGGTGGCCAGGGCCAGTAGGAATGCAGTAATGATGCGGAGCATTGGGGAACGCCTCCAGGAAAGGTCCGACTTCGGAGTATATGTCACCGAGATCCTTCGACGCCGGAGGCGCACCCGCCGTTTCGGGGACAGCCCCGGTGAAGACGGGGACAGTCCCTGCAGGGCGACCGCGCAACCCGTGACAGTCCTTTACAAGTGGATTACAGGCTGCGCACGAAGCCGAAGTGCTCGTCGTCGGACGTCGTCTCGCCGGTCACGTGCCGCAGCAGAATGCGGCTGGCGAGGTAGGCCCGCGCGGGATCGTGCAGGGTGCCGAGGGCAAAGAGCTGGTGAGGAAAGTTCCGGTGCGGTCCGGCGTAGAGCCCGCCGTCGTGGCTGTGCGCCAGCGGGATGGACCATCCGTACGCCGGCAGCACCCCGGAGATGTCGGGGTAGAGCCGGGTCAGTTCGTACATGAGCTGGCCCGTCCGCTGCACGTGGGCCTTCTCGCGCAGCCGCACAGGGAGGCGCGGGCCGTCCGCGCCGGCCACCATCACGCGGTGATCGCCGGTCCACCGGATCAGGTGCGCGGGCCGTTCGATGTCGGTGACGATGCTGGCGCGCGGGCCGACCGCCTTGCGCACGACCCTGGGCAGCTCCGCACTGAGCACGACCGCGCGCTCCTCGAGACGGAAGTGGCGCACGAGGGCCTTGACCAGGGCGGTGGGCTCACCCGTGCAGTGCGCCACGCGCGCCGCCGTGATGCGTCCCGTACCCGTCACGACGGTCGCCACCTTCCGATCGAAGGTCACCCTCGTCACGGCGGACCGCTCGTAGATCTGCGCGCCGCGCGCAACCGCCGCCCTGGCAAAACCCAGCAGCAGGCGATAGGGGTCGCATTGGGCCCAGCCGGGCAGTCGCGCCCCACCTGCCACCTCGACAGCCACGGACCTGGCCACGGCCGCGGGCTTGTGCCACGTCGCGTCGAGATCCGCCCCGCGGCGCTCGTCCACGTCCTTCTGCAGCGCCTTGGTGGGGTAGCCGACGGGCGCGACGCGCCAGGCATCCCGCGCGTCCATCTCGGCCTTGATCCCGAGCCGCCGTGCGGCGGCCGCAAGATCCAGCACCGCACGGTGTGCGTGCTCGAAGTGCGCCCGTGCCACGCGGCGGCCAGCCAGGGCCTGGAGTTCGACAAACGACGTGCTGCCCTCCGCCGACGCGATGCCTGTCCCGAGCCCGCTGCCCCCACTGCCGAGCCTGTCAGCCTCGAGCAGCACCACACGCACGCCTGCCGCCGCGCAGGCATACGCCGTCATGACGCCGGCCAGCCCGCCCCCGATGACCACCAGCGGCACCTCGACCGGATCCCTCGATTTGAAGGCAGGAAAGGCGGGGCGCTTGCTGGCAGGGAACTTGTCGAGCCACGGCGAGACGCCATACCGGGTGGCGGGCACGGGGGGATATTAACAGGCTGGGGTTCTCGGGTTCTCGGGTTCTCGGGTTCTCGGGTTCTCGGGTTCTGGAGTTCTGGAGTTCTGGAGTTCTGGAGTTCTGCGCTGCAGCAGGCATAGCAACCGCACCCCCGAACCTGAGAACCCAGAACTTGAGAACCCCAGAACCCCAGAACCCCAGAACCCCAGAACCTGAGAACCCGAGAACCTGGGAACCGCTGACTAGTCCCCCTTCCCGGCCTCGCGTGCCAGCAGCTTCTTCTTCCGCTCCACGCCCCACCGGTAGCCGCCCAGCCCGCCTCCGCTCTGCACCACGCGGTGGCACGGCACGACCAGGGCGACCGGGTTCGTCGCGCAGGCCCTCGCCACGGCGCGCACGGCGCGGGGCTCGCCGATGGAGCGCGCCACCTCCGCGTACGGGCGCGTCTCGCCGTACGGGATGGCCTGCAACGCTCGCCACACCTTCCACTGAAACGCCGTCGCACGCACGTCGATGGGCAGATCAAGCGCCGGCAGCTCGCCGCGCAGGTGCTGGACGATGGCCCGGACCCAGTCGTGGCGGGCCTTCTCACCCTCCCGGATCTCCGCCGCGCGATATTCCTGCCTGAGGTCCCGGGCCAGCTGCGCATCCGAGTCGCCGATCTTCACCGCGCACACGCCGTTCGCCGTGGTCGCGACGAGCAGGCGGCCGAGCGGGCAGGGCACGATGGAGTACGCCATCTGCATCCCCGCGCCGCCCCGCCGATACACCGATGGCGGCATCCCGCGCGTGGCGGCACTCTCGTACA
>JBFWQE010000001.1:138539-172050 GCA_050249615.1 Vicinamibacterales bacterium | reverse complement strand
GGGACACCTTCCCTCACACCTCGAGGCTCCGCTGGAGCGAGCCACGGCGGCGTACCTCCGCGAGGCCATGCCGCGTGGCGAGTACATCGCGTGGGTCGCCGAAAGCGGCGCCGTTTCCGCCGCGGCCGTCGGCGGCGCCGGTGTCCAGCTGCGTCCAATCCTTCCGCGCCCGCGCCCGATTCGCGGCCCGGACGGCCTCGAGCTCGGTCCGGAGGCACTCGTTCTCAACGTCTATGTGGAGCCCGACTGGCGGCGGCGCGGCGTCGCCGAGGCCCTCATGCGCACGCTCCTCGGCGCGCTGGCCGCCCGCGGCATCCGGCGCATCGTCCTTCACGCGTCGGACGACGGGCGCCGCCTCTACGAGCGCCTTGGCTTCGTCCAGACCAACGAGATGCGGTTCGAGCCAGCATGACCGCCAGCGAGCCAGCCCGCATGCTCGACCGGGCGCATACGCCCACGCCGGCCAGCGTGGCGGCCTGGATCGGAGCGCGGAACTTCAAGCGCTGGACCGACCTCGCGGCGTTCATCGACCGGCGCTATCCTGACGTCTTCGACGTCGAATGGCTCTTCGGCGGCAGGAAGCACGGTTGGTCGCTGCGCTACAAGAAGTCGAAGTCGTTCTGCACCCTGATTCCCGAACGGTCGCGGTTCCGCGTTCTCATCGTGTTCGGCGCTGCGGACCGCGAGAAGGCAGACGCCATCGTGCCCGGCCTGACGTCTCACGTGCGCGAAGACTATCGGCAGAGCCCCACGTATCCTGATGGCACATGGATGGTGACGACAGTGGACAGCGCGAAGGCCCTGGAGGACGTGACACGCCTCCTTCAGGTGAAGCGGAAACCGAAGGAGGCAGGCCGATGAAGGTGCTGGCCGTCTATGGATCGACCTACGGGCAGGCCGAAGCCGTGATGTGTCGCGTCGCGGCGACCCTCCGGGAGCATGGCCATGACGTGCAGACGTTCAAGGGCGACGCCGTGCCGGCCGACCTCGCCGTGGACGCCTTCGATGCCGTCATCGTGGCCGCATCGATCATCGTCGGCAAGTACCAGGCGTACATCCGGGCGTTCGTGCGCCGCAATGCCACGACCCTGCGCTCACGCCCGACGGCATTCATCTCCGTGAGCGGCACCTCGCCCGAGAGCCTGAAGGAGTGGCGGGATGCAGCCCGGAGATACGTCGCGACGTTCTGCACCCAGACCGGCTGGGAGCCGCGGTGGACCGCGACCTTCGCCGGGGCGCTGCGCTATCGGCACTACGGTGTCGTGACCCGCTGGATCATGAAGCTGATCGCCGGGCGCACCGGCGGGCCCACCGACACGTCGCAGGAGTACGAATTCACCGACTGGCACGCCGTTGACCGGTTCGCGCGCGACCTGGCGAAGGCGCTGGGCCCTGCCGCCGCTCCATGATGTAATCAGCAGCAGACGTGCCATGACGACGCACATTGGCCTGCTTCGCGCCGTGAACCTGGCCGGCCGCAACACGGTTGCCATGAGCGACCTCCGCCAACTCCTGGGTCGTCTCGGCATGCGGGACGCGCAGACCCTGCTCCAGAGCGGCAACGTGGTGTTCCGCAGCGAGACGGCCTCGACGGCGACGCTGGAACGCCTGCTGGCGCAGGCGGCGGCCGAGCACCTGGGCATCGAGACCGATGTCTTCGTTCGAACCGCGAAGGACTGGAAGGCCGTCATCGCCAACAACCCTTTTCCGGAGGAAGCGGCGCGCGACCCTGGCCATCTACTGGTAATGTGCCTGAAGGAGGCCCCCGAACCTGCAGCCGTGGCGGCACTGCAGAGATCCATCAAGGGGCGTGAGGTGGTGCGCGCGAAGGGTGCGCACGCGTATCTCGTCTATCCGGATGGTATCGGGCGCTCGAAGCTGACCACCGCGGTCATCGAGCGCGCGCTCGGAACGCGAGGCACGGGACGGAACTGGAACACCATGCTCAAGCTGGGTGTGCTGGCGGAGCGGGCAGGGCGGGGTGGTCAGCGGCAGGGAGGCTCTGAATGACGACGAGCGGAGTGGTCGGCACGGTCGCCGAGTTGTGGCGCTTTCCGGTCAAGTCCATGACCGGCGAGCAGGTGGACCATGTGGACATCACCGCGCAGGGCATCGTCGGCGACCGCGCCTACGCGCTCGTCGACAGCCTCAGCGGGAAGGTCGTGAGCGCGAAGAGCCTGAAGCTGTTCCCGGGCATCCTGGACTGCCGGGCCTCGTTCGTCGAGCCGCCCTGGCTGGACCACCCCGTGCCTCCCGTCCGCATCGTCCTGCCGAACGGCGACACGGTGACGAGCGGCACCGCCGAGGCGGATCGCGCCCTCTCCGCGCACTTCGGGCGAGAGGTCACCCTGGCCAAAGCCGCGCCGCCGGATTTCACCATCGACCAGTACCATCCAGACATCGAGGACGCGGACCCGGCCGGCCACCGGGACACCGTCGTGGAAGCCAAGCTCGGTGCGGCGTTCTTCGCGGAGGCGGGCCAGCCATCACCGGTGCCCGCGGGGGCGTTCTTCGACCTGTTCCCCGCCACGGTGATGACGACGTCCACGCTGAGGAAGCTGAGTGCCCTTCACAAGGAGGGCCGGTTCGACCCGCGGCGGTTCCGCATGAACGTGATTGTTGCCACCGAGACGCCGGGCTTCGTCGAGAACGGATGGGTGGGCCACGACCTCGCCGTCGGCGACGCCGTCCGCCTCAAGGTGACGATGCCCGACCCACGGTGCGTGATGACCACGCTGGCGCAGGACGACCTTCCGGACGATACGGACGTCCTGCGCACGCTCGTGCGCTACAACCGCCTCCAGGTGGGCACGGCGGGGCGTTTTCCCTGCGCGGGTGTGTACGCCGTGATCGATTCTCCCGGCACGCTTCGCCTGGGCGACCCCGTGACGCTCCTCTGAGCGCCCTCGGTTCGCCCTGCTACTTCCGGGTGTTCCCCTTGTATCCCGGCCCGCGCACGACCTGGCCGGGTTTCGCGCCCGTGTGCTCACCGTTCTTCAGCGCCTGGCTGCCGTTCACCCACACATGGCGCATGCCGGTGGCGTACTGGTGCGGCCTTTCGTAGGTAGCGTGATCCTGTATGGTCGCGGCGTCGAAGGCGACGATGTCGGCGAAGTGGCCGGGCTTCAACAGCCCGCGGTCCGTGATGCGGAGCGTAGCGGCCGGAAAGGACGTGAGGCGACGGATGGCATCCTCCAGCGTCGTGGCCTTCTCCTCGCGGACGTACTTCCCGAGCAGGCGCGCGAAGTTGCCGTAGGCCCGCGGGTGGGTGCTCTGCTTGAGGAACACCCCCTCCGTGGCCAGTGATCCCGCATCCGAACCGAAGCTGACCCACGGCAGGCCCACCTGGCGCCGCGTGTTCTCCTCGGACATCAGGAAGTAGACCACCTGCACGCGGCTGCCGTCCTCGATGACCAGGTCCATCGCGGTCTCCTGCGGCAACGTGCCGCGCTCGGCCGCCACGTCCTCCAGCGTCCGGCCGATGAGGCCGCGCAGCGCCTCGTTCCTGAAGCCCACGAGCAGCGTGCCCTTCGGCGTGGCCGCCAGCATCAGGTTCTCCCAGGCGTCGGTGGGCGTCAGCATCTCCTTCATCACCTTCGCGCGCGTGGCCGGCTCCTTCAGGCGCTCGGCCCACGCCTGGTAGCCGCCCTCCTGCACCCAGGGCGGCATGGCGGCATCCAGGCCGGTGGACCCGGCCGTGTAGGTGTACATGTCCGCGGTGATCTCGAGCCCTTCCTTGCGTGCCGCCTCGACCCGACGAATCACTTCGTCCAGCTTCGGCCAGTTCGATTCGCCCGCGGCCTTCAGGTGGTAGATCTCCGCCCGGATCTTCGCCTCGCGCGCGATGGTCATCAGCTCGTCCACCGCCTCGACGAGTCGGTTGCCCTCGCTGCGCATGTGCGAGATGTACATGCCGCCGTACTCGGAGGCGACCCTGGCCAGCTCGACGAGCTCGTCCGTCTTCGCGTAGAAGCCTGGCGCGTAGATCAGGGCGGACGACAGGCCCATGGCGCCCTCCTCCATCGCCGTGCGGACGTGCGCGCGCATGCGGTCCAGCTCTTCCGGCGTGGGCGCGCGGTCGGCGTAGCCCAGCTCGTTCACGCGCACCGTGGCCGCGCCCACGAACGACGCGACGTTCGGCGTGATGCCGCGGGCCACCAGCCAGTCCAGGTACTCGCCGAGCGTGGTCCAGCCGATCTCGAACCTGATGTCGGACTGCCGCGCCTGCGATTGCTGCTTCATCTGGTCGTTCATCGGGCCCATCGAGCCCTCGCCGAACACCTCCAGCGTGACGCCCTGTTTCAGCTCGCTCATCGAGCGGCCGTCGGCGATGAGCGACGTCTCGGAGTGGCTGAGCATGTTGATGAAGCCGGGCGCGACGGTCAGGCCCGTCGCGTCCACCTCGGTCGCCGCCGAGGCGGAGCCCAGCGCGCCGACGGCGGCAATCCTCTGGCCCTGGATGGCCACGTCGCCCACCACGCCGGGCGCGCCGCTGCCATCCACGATGGTGCCGTTGCGGATGATGACGTCGTAGCGCGGGGCAGGGGAGCAGGCGGCGAGCGCGAGAAGCAGGAACAGCGCGGCAAGTCTGGGAAACATGCGCGGGAGCTTATCACCGGCGCAGCACCGGCTAGACTGTGATCATCATGTTCGTCGGACATCTCGCGGCGGCGCTTGCCGCCAAGCCTGCGGAGCCGCGCGTGCCGCTCTCGGTCGCGGTGGCGGCGGCCTTCGGGCTGGACCTGCTGTGGCCGCTGCTCGTCCTTGCCGGGGTGGAATCCGTGCGCGTCAGCCCCGGCGACACGGCGTTCACGAACCTCGCGTTCGAGTCCTACCCCTGGAGCCACAGCCTGCTGCTCGTGCTCGTGTGGTCGGTGCTTGCGGGCTGGCTGGCCTGGCGTGGCCTGTTCACCGTGCGATCCGGCGTTGTCGTCGGCGCGCTCGTGCTCAGCCACTGGGTGCTGGATGCCCTGACGCATCGTCCAGATCTGCCGCTGTGGCCTGGCGGGCCGGAGGTCGGCCTCGGCATCTGGTACTCCATTCCCGCCACCATCGTCCTCGAGGGCACGCTGCTGGCCGTGGGCCTGTGGCTTTACCTTCGTGCGACGGACGCGCGCGACCGTGTCGGGCGCTGGGCGCTGGCGGCGATGATTGCCCTGGCCACTCTCATCTGGATCACGCAGCCATGGTCGCCGCCCCCGCCGTCCTCGACCGCGGTTGCGCTCGGGGCGCTGGCGCTGTGGCTGTTCCCGCCCTGGGCGCACTGGATCGACAAGCACCGAACCGCAGCACGCGACACCGTACGGACCGGACGCCACGCATGATGGGCCCGCTCCTCGGCCCGCCGCGGCTGATTGGCCTTCCGTACGACGCGAGCTCGTCGTTCCTTCGCGGCGCCGCGGAGGCGCCTGCCCCCATTCGCGAGGCGCTATGGTCGCCGCAGGGCAACCCGTGGACCGAGCTCGGCGAGGACATCTCGTCCGGAGACGGGCTCTCGGATCATGGCGACCTGGACCTCACGGACGATCCCGCGACGGCACGCGCCGGCATCGAGGCCGGCGTCGCGGCCGTCTACGCCGCGGGCCATCGTCCCATCGCGCTCGGCGGCGATCACTCCGTTTCCCATCCCATCCTGCGCGCGGTGGCGCGCGTCCACCCGGGGACGACAATCCTGCACGTCGACGCGCACGCAGACCTCTACGATGTCTTCGAGGGCGACCGCTACTCGCATGCCTGCCCCTTCGCGCGCATCATGGAGGAGGGCCTCGCGTCACGGCTCGTGCAGGTTGGCCTGCGCACCATCACGCCGCACCAGCGGGATCAGATGGAGCGCTTCGGCGTGGCCGTGTTCGACATGCGCAGATGGGGCCGGGGGGAGCGACCCTCGACGAGCGGCGCGGTCTACCTGTCGATCGACCTCGACGGGATCGATCCGGCCTTCGCGCCGGGCGTCTCCCATCGCGAGCCCGGCGGCCTCACGGTGCGGGACGTCATCGACCTCGTACACACCGTGCCAGGGCCCATCGTCGGCGCGGACGTCGTCGAGTACAACCCCCGGCAGGACCTGCAGGGCGTGACGGCCAGCGTGGCCGGCAAGATCGTCAAGGAGCTGGCGGGACGCATGATGGCGGACACGCGGGGCCGGACTCGCGCATAATGCGCCCCATGGTTCGTGTGCAACCGGCGATCCTGCTCGCGGGCCTGTCGCTCGCCGGCGCTGGCGTGCTGGCCCAGCCCAATCACATCGACATCATCGCGCCCACGGCGCCCGAGCTGGCGGCCTACGGCCCGCACGCCGTCGGCGTGCGCACCCTCACGGCCACGGATCCCGGCCGGCCCGACATCCTCAACACGAAAGTGGGTGCGCCTACCGCGCGCTACGACCGAACGCTCACGCTCGAGGTCTGGTACCCGGCCGTGCTGGGCACCGGCCAGTCGCCCGGCGGGGAGTACCGCGTGATCACCCGCGACCCGTCCATCACCGCCGCGCTGCACGGCCAGGCCGTGCGCGACGCGCGGCCGCGGGTGGAGGGGGCGCCGTTCCCCCTGGTGATCATCTCGCACGGCTACCCGGGCAACCGGTACCTGCTGAGCCACCTCGGCGAGAACCTCGCCAGCAAGGGCTACGTCGTCGTGTCCATCGATCACAAGGACAGCACCTACGACGACCAGAAGGCCTTCGCCAGCACGCTCTACAACCGCCCGATCGATCAGCTGTTCGTGTTGAACGAGATAGCGCGACTCGGGCGCGTGGGCTCGGGCAGCGTCCTCTCGGGGATCGTGGACGCCAGCCGCGCGGGCCTCGTCGGCTACTCGATGGGCGGCTACGGCGTGGTGAACGTCATCGGTGGCGGCTTCAGCGCGGCCAGCGTCGGGTTTTCCTCCGCGCCGCCCAACCGGCTGCTGGCCGATCGGGGCGCCGGCAATCCCCGCTATCGCGACAGCATCGACCCGCGCATCAAGTCCGCCATTGCGATCGGGCCGTGGGGCATGCAGAACGGCTTCTGGGACGCGGAGGGCCTCCAGGGCATCCGCACTCCGGTACTCTTCGTGGCCGGGAGCGTGGACGATGTGTCGGGGTACGAGACGGGGACGCGGGCGCTCTTCGAAGGGGCCGTGAACGCGGACCGCTACCTGCTGACCTTCGTGAACGCGAACCACAATGCGGCGGCGCCGTATCCCGCCCCTGTCGAGCTTCTCGGCACGAACGGCGAGCCGCCCGCTCCGTACGCGCACTATGCGGATCCCGTCTGGGACACGGTGCGCATGAACAACATCCTCCAGCACTTCGCGACGGCCTGGTTCGACCGCCACCTGAAGACAGACGAGGCGAAGCAGGCATACTTCGAGCTGGTGCCCCAGGGGAAGGACGCGGTCTGGGCGGTGGACCGGGAGGGGCGGACGCTGCCGGAGCACACCTACTGGAAGGGGTTCAAGCGGGGGACGGCGGTGGGCCTGATCCTCGAGCATGCGAGGCCGAAGGGATAAGGCCGAAGCCTTCTCATCTTCACACCCCTTCGAGCAACAATCCGAGTTGCTGGTCCGACTCGGGAGGGACCGTGCGAAGGTCGAGCGCCACGCGATCGTCCACGATGCGGGCGATGACGGGCGGGTCCAGCACGCGCAGTCGGGCCTCCAGTGCATGGGCCGTGAGCCCTTCGCGCTCGATGGCCACGAGCACGGTAGGAAGCGCCAGCCCCGGCGCGCTGCCACCGCCCACCGCAGACGAACCGCTCACGAGGCTCACGCGCCAGCCCTGGGCCACGAGCCGGTCCGCGAGCGCGCGCGCGCGCGCCTCGATGGCATCCACGTCCGTCGCCAGCATCCGCCGCACGGGCACGGTCTGGCCGGCGCGGCCCGCGAGGTACTCCAGCAGGGTGGCCTCGAGCGCCGCGTAGGTGAGCTTGTCCACCCGGAACGCGCGCATCAGCGGGTGGCGGCGGAGTCGATCGACCAGCGCGCGACGTCCGGCCAGGATGCCCGCCTGCGGCCCGCCCAGCAACTTGTCGCCGCTGAAGCACACCAGGTCCGCCCCCGCCGCGAGCGACCCGCGCACGGACGGCTCGTCGGCCAGCCCCTCGTCGAGGTTGCCGCTGCCGAGGTCTTCGACAACCGGGATGCCCAGCGTGCGGCCGGCGTTGACCAGGGCGGTCAGCGTCGGCCGTTCGGCGAAGCCCTCGACGCGGAAGTTCGACGGGTGGACGCGCAGGATGAGCGCGGTGCGCGGCCCGGCGGCCACCGTGTAGTCGGCGACGCGCGTGCGATTCGTCGTGCCGATCTCCCGCAGGTCCGCGCCCGACTGCGCCATCACGTCGGGGACGCGGAAGCCGCCTCCGATCTCCACCAGCTCGCCGCGTGAGATGAGCACCTCGCGCCCTTGCGCCAGGGCGGCCAGCATCAGCAGCGTAGCCGCCGCGTTGTTGTTCACAACGACCGCGGCTTCGGCGCCGGTCAGCGTCGTCAGGAGCGCCTCGGCGTGAACGGCCCGCGATCCACGCGAGCCCTTCGCAAGGTCGTACTCCAGGTTGGTGTAGCCGCCGGCCGTGGCCGCGATGCGATCGATCGCCGCGCGGGCGAGCGGCGCCCGGCCGAGATTGGTGTGGATGATGACCCCGGTGGCGTTGATGACCGGCCGAAGCGACCCCTGGAATCGGCCCAGCAGCCGTGCCTCGGCGTCGGTCTCGATGGCCGACGCCAGGTCCTCGTGCTCCGCGTCCGGCGCCGAAGTGTCGCCCGGCGTGCGCAGGCGCTGCCGCGCCGCGTCCGCTGCCGCGCGGAGCGCGTCCACGGTGGCGTCCGGCCCGTATTGCTCCTCGAGGCGCTGCACTCGGCCGCGCTTCCTCAGCAGGTCGATGGAGGGGATGTCCCGGGGCGACGGCATGGCCTCCGATCGTATCCCCTCCGCGCGCTTCCTGAACCCTCGTGAACCTGCTACGATCCGGGATTCCATGTCGCAGACCGGCCGTACCACCCGCCCGCTGGAGCGCTTCTGGCCCTACGTCGAGAAGCCGGAGGAGCCCACTGCCGAAGAGCTCGCGGCGCTGGACCCGGACCTGCACGCGGCGCTCTTCGGGCCCCGCACCCAGCCGTTTTCCATCACGCTGGTGTTCGGCCCGTTCGACGGCCCCGACTACGCACGCGCGGTCGAGATGGCCAAGGCGTCGGCGGAGTACCGCGAGGTGGGCGAGGGCCCCCAGCGCCGCCACCGGGCCCGCTTCTTCCCGGGCGAGGCGCTGCGCATGCGCGACCTGTTCGAGGTGATCGGCGCACAGCCGACGTGCGAGGTGCTGGTGGACGATCGCCCCCTCCCGTACGCCCGCGAGTTGTGGCTGCCGCTCGTCTGGTTCCTGCTCCTGCCCTGAACGCGCCCATGGCCACTTCCCGATCCGAGTTCGACCGCGACCTGCACGCGCTCGAAGCCGAGTTGAAGCGGCTCGAAGCCGATTACAACATGTTCTTCGCGGGACGGTTGCCCCGCCTGCCCTGGGATCAGCGGGCGCGCGTGGACGCGATGGTCAAGCGCATGGATCGCATGCACATCCAGAACACGGGCGATCGATTCCGGTTCCAGACCGTTCAGGCGCGATGGGCAGCGTTCACCGAACTATGGGAGCGCCAGCTGAAGGCTCAGGAGATGGGCCGCCGGCCGGGCCGGCCGGCCGGAACCGCCCGTGCCGCCGAGCCACGCGCGGAGTCCCGCCCACCCGAGCCGCGTGGTGCGGAGGCCTCGCCCCAGTCCCGCGCACCCGAGTCTCCGTCCGCCGCGCCAGCCCCGGCGGCGAAAGATCGGGTCGTGGCGGTGACCAGCCTGAAGGACCCGGGAGCCCAGCAGGACCGCGTGCAGGCGCTCTACGAGCAGATGACCCTGGCGCGCCGCGAGGCTGGAGAGAAGCCGGTCGAGTACGAGCGTTTCTCCGAACTGGTCCGGGCGCAGGTGAAGAAGCTCGGCGCCGGCGGCGAGGAAGTCGCGTTTCGAGTGGAGCTGAAGAACGGGAAGGTGAAGCTGGCGGCGGAGAAGGCGGGGAAATCCTGAGCGGCTGGTGCCGAGCGGAACCGCCCGGCACCAGTTGGTCTTCAGCGGCTCAGACGCGGGTGACGTTGCCCGCCTGCGGCCCCTTCGGGCCGTCGACGATTTCAAACTCCACCGGCTGGCCCTCTTCGAGGGAGCGGAAGCCCGAGCCCTGGATCGCCGAGTAGTGGACGAAGACGTCGCTGCCGCCCTCGCGCTCGATGAACCCATAGCCCTTGGCGTTGTTGAACCACTTGACCTTGCCTGTAATGCGCATCGTGTTTCTTCCTGCTGGCGGTGGCGTCGCCACCGTGTCGTCCTACCTGCCCCAGGCCCGAAGACCTGTAGCGGGCACAAAAAAAGGCCGCACTGTGCGGCCTTCCGGGTCCGGTAACCTGGACCGCACGCGCATCATACCGGCCCGTTACATTTGGTGTCAATTGCTGACGTGGAGATCATGAAAAGAGCCATTCTGAGCGTTTCGGACAAGTCGGGTCTGCTGGAGTTCGGTCAGGGCCTGGTGGCGCGGGGGTTCGAGCTGGTATCGACCGGGGGGACGGCGAACGCGCTGGCCGGGGCCGGCCTGCCGGTGGTCAACGTCTCGGACGTGACGGGCTTTCCCGAAATGATGGACGGCCGGGTGAAGACCCTCCACCCGAAGATCCATGGCGGCATCCTGGCCCGGCGGCACCACCCAGAGGACCTGGCCGCGGCGGCCGCGCACGGCATCGGGATGGTGGATCTCGTCGTCGTGAACCTGTATCCCTTCGTGGAGACGGCGGCGAAGCCCGGGATCGCGTTCGACGACCTCATCGAGCAGATCGACATCGGCGGTCCCAGCCTGGTGCGCGCGGCGGCCAAGAATTTCCGGGACGTGCTGGTCGTGGTGTCGCCCGGGGACTATCCGGCCGTGCTCGCCGAGCTGGATCGCGAAGGCGGCCCGACGCCCGCCTTCCGCTTCGACCTGGCGCGGCGCGCCTTCGCGCACACGGGCAGCTACGACACGGCCATCGCTTCCACGCTGGCGGAGGTCACCGTGGCCGGGCACGAGTTCCAGCGGGAGTCCTCCGCGCCGCTGGCACCCGGGCAGCTCGTGGTGGACGCCCACAAGATCCGCGATCTGCGCTACGGCGAGAACCCGCACCAGCCCGCGGCGTGGTACGCGCTGGATCCGGCCCTCGGCCTCGGGGCGCCCACCGTGCTCCAGGGCAAGGAGCTGTCGTTCACGAACCTCCTGGATCTCGACGCAGCGGCGCGCATCGTCCTGGAGTTCGACGAGCCGGCCGCCTGTGTCATCAAGCACACCAACCCGTGCGGCGCGGCCACCGGCGCCACCATTGCCGAGGCGTACGTCCGCGCGCGCGAGGCCGACGCCCTGGCCGCGTTCGGCGGCATCGTCGGATTGAATCGCGCCATCGACGAGGACACCGCACGCGCCATCGTCGCCACCTTCATCGAGGCGGTCATTGCGCCCGGCGTGGACGAGGCGGCGCGGCCCATCCTGGCGGCGAAGGCCAACATGCGCGTGGTGACCGGCGACTTCGCGGCGCTGGGGCGGGCCGACGGCCCGGCGTCGCTCAGGCGGGAGATTCGCTCCGTCCTTGGCGCGCTGCTCGTGCAGGAGCGCGACCAGGTGCTCGAGGCGCGCACGTCCTGGCCGACGGATGGCCTGCGCGTGGTCACCAGGCGGCAGCCCACACCGGCCGAGTGGCAGGCCATGCGCTTCGCGTGGCGCGTGATGGCGCACGTGAAGTCGAACACCGTGATCTTCACCGACGCGGTGCGGACGCTCGCGATGGGCGCGGGCCAGATGAGCCGCGTGGACGCCGTGAAGGTGGCCGTGGCGAAGGCCTCGGGCTGGGGCGGCGCCACGACGACGCTGAAGGGCAGCGTCGCGGCTTCCGACGCGTTCTTCCCGTTCCGAGACGGCCTGGACGCGGTGGCCGCCGCCGGCGCCACCGCCGTCGTGCAGCCGGGTGGGTCGGTGAAGGACGCGGAGGTGATTGCCGCCGCCGACGAGCACGGCCTGGCCATGGTCTTCACCGGCCGGCGGCACTTCAGGCACTGAGTCTTGAGGTCTTGGGGCTTGGGGCTTGGGGCTTGGGGCTTGGGACTTGGGGATTGAGGGTTCGTGCGTCCTTCGTGTCTTCGTGGTTTCCTTTAGACCGCGAAGCGCTGGCGGAGCTCGTCGGCGCTGATGGTGGCGGCGCCGAACTTGCCGACCACGACACCCGCGGCCTCGTTGGCGAGGGCAGCGGCTTCGGCCGGGTGCGCGCCGGCGGCGAGGGCCAGCGCCAGCGTGGCGATGACGGTGTCGCCCGCGCCGGTCACGTCCGCCACCTCGCGCGCGGTGGCCGGCAGCGACCCGTCCACGCCCTCGTGCGACAGCCACATGCCGCGCTCGCCCAGCGTGATGAGCACGCCGTCCACGCCGGCCCTGGCGATGATGGCGCGCGCGGCGTCGCGCGCGTCCTCCATGGTGCGGATGCGGCGGTTCGCCGCGCTCTCGGCCTCGACGTGGTTGGGCGTGACGAGCGTGGCGCCGCGGTAGAAGTCCAGGTGCGGCACCTTGGGATCCACCAGCAGGGGGATGCCGCGTTCGTGCGCGCGCGCCACCAGGTGCGCCATCACCCTGCGCGTGACCACGCCCTTCTGGTAGTCCGACACGAGGAGCACCTTCGCGGCGTCGAGGTGCTGGTCCACGACGTCCACGACGGCGTCCTCGAAGGTGGCGCCGAGATCGCCGTCCGTCTCGTAGTCGATGCGCGCCACCTGCTGGTTGCGGCTGGTCACGACGCGGACCTTCGTCGTGGTCCGCCGATCGGGCGTGGTGACGAGGGACGTCCCGGGCAGACCGCGCGCGGCCAGCTCCGCTACCAGCTGCCGCCCATCATCGTCGTCTCCGATGGTGCCCATGAGCGTGACGGGGCCGCCCAGTGCCGCGATGTTGTGCGCCACGTTGGCGGCCCCGCCCAGCCGGTGCTCGTCGTGGTCGAACACCACCACCGGCACCGGCGCTTCGGGCGAGATGCGGCTGACGCGCCCGTACAGGAAGCGGTCGAGCATCACGTCGCCCACGACGAGCACGTGACCGATGCCGAAGCGCGAGATGAGATGGCGCGCGCGGGAGGGCTCCGGCGCGGGGAGCCGGCTCGTGGTCATCGGGAGCGGCCGCCGTCGCGTGCGGCGGCGAAGGGAAGGCTGATCATCACGAGGAGCAGCATCAGGAACTCGGAGTCGCCGAAGTTGTACTCGGTGAGGCCCGCCGCGAGCATCGCGACCATGGCTCCAAGGCCCGCGGCCGCCAGCGGGCGCGCCCGCGTGTCCTTCAGCAGGCGCCACAGTCCCGCCAGGGCCGAGACGACGAACACGACCCAGACGGCCAGCGCCGGCAGCCCGCGCTCGGCGGCAATCTGCAGCGGCACGTTGTGGAGGTGCGGGTTGTTCGCCTGCACCGCGGACGCCGTGCGGTAGTCCGGGTAGACGCGGCCGATCATGTCGGGGCCGACACCGGTCAGCGGATGATCCCGGATGATGGCCACGCCCGCCTCGATCATGGCCACGCGGTCGCGCGTCGTCGGGTCGCTCATGTTCCCCAGCGAGTTCACGCGGCTCGAGAGCTCGTCGGGTGCGACGACGAGCACCAGCGCCGCGATGACCGGCACCAGCAGCGTGAGGCGCACGTCCTTGATGAGCAGGAGCACGCCCGCGCCTGCCGCCGCGCCGATCCACGCACCGCGCGTCAGGGTCAGGGCCAGCGAGACGAGGAGCGCCGGCAGCACGAACGCGGCCCACAGCCGATCGCGCGAGCCGAACAGCAGTCGCGCCACGCTGGCGCAGATGACCAGCATCAGCGTGCCGGAGTAGGTCATCCAGTGCGAGAGCGTGCCCTGCATGCGGCGGCCGAGGTTGTCGTAGTTGAGCACGCCGTACTGCACGATGCCCACGAAGGCGCTGGCCGCGCCGACGCTGATGATGATCGTGAGCATCGTGTCGGCCCGCGAGCCGCGCGCGAAGTCGTAGACCACCGGCACCAGCAGGAACAGGAAGAGCTGCTTGCAGTCGGTCACCGAGACGGCGGGGTCCAGCGAAAAGCCGGCGGAGAGCAGCGTGACCGCCGCATACGCCGCCAGCGGCCAGAAGAACGGCGGGCCCTCGACCTCGGTAACCCGCGCGAGGTGGAGCGCCAGCCAGCTCAGGCCCGAAATGCCCAGGAAGATCTGGGCCGCCGCGATGGAGAACTGCATCGTGGCGACCAAGCCCGCCAGGGCGGCGAGGCCCACCAGCTCGGTACGGCCGAGCGCGGAACTCCGGGGAAGGGGAACGGACAGCATGCCGGTCGGAGCGTCCAGCTTACTCCGACCCGGCGCGCGGGCTGAAGCCGGTCAGCCGCGCGCGGCGGCCAGCGCCCGCTGGCAGGCGTCCAGGACCATCGGCACGGTGATGCCGGTCAGGCAGCGGAAGTCCCCCGGGGCGCACGTGCGCTGGTGGCACGGCCGGCAGGGCAGTGGCCCCGCGTCCACGCCCAGGGACGGAATGGCCGGATCGCGCCACGGCAACGAGCGCTCCGCCAGGGTGGGACCGAAGAGCGCCACGACGGGCGTGCGGGTCGTGGAGGCGATGTGCAGCGGGCCGCTGTCGCCACCGATGTACAGCGCCGATCGCGTGACCAGTGCCGCCAGCTCCTCGAGATCGAACTCCCCGCACCGCACGATGCGCTCGCCATCATCCGAGGCCAGGTGGCGCGCCTCGATGGCGACGCGGACGGCGGCCTCCGCCTCCGACGGCCCCGACGTCACCACGACGTGGAGGGGGAGGGGCGCGGTGGCCAGCTTCGCAGCGAGCTCGGCAAAGCGCTCGGCAGGCCAGCGGCGGAACGGGTTGCCGGCGCTGACGTGGAGCACGGCCAGCCTGGCCTCGGCGGGGACGCCTGCATCCCGGAGGCGCTCGTCCACCCGGGCGGCGGCCGCCGGATCGAGCGGCATCTCCACCGCGTCCGCGGCCGGATCTGCCGGGCCGACGCCGAACGGCGAGAGCAGGTCCCACTGGTTCAGCACCGAGTGGCGGGGCGGCAGGAGCGACGGCGTCCACCGCACACGCGTCGTGTAGGCCCACCCACGGCCAGGCATGGCGTACCCGACGCGCATCGGGGCCCCGGACGCCCGGGTGAGCCAGGCGGCTCGCGGGCCCCCGTGCAGGTCGATGGCTACGTCGAAGCGCTGGCGTCGCAGTCGCCTGGCGAGGGCCCAGTCGTACAGCAGGCGCTCCCAACCGCGCGGGCGCTCGACGATGACGAGCTCGTCGATGTGAGGGCTGTGCCGCAGCACGGGCGCGGCGGCGGCTTCCACGAGATAGGTGAGGTGCGCGTCGGGGAACCGGCGCTTCAAGGCGCGCACGATCGGCGTCGTGAAGACGACATCGCCGATGAGGCGCAGGCGGACCAGCAGGATGCGGCGCGGGTTCAGGGCTCGACCGCGGCCTCGTCGATGAGCATCACCGGAATGTCGTCCCTGATTGGATACACGCGGTGACATGTGTCGCACTTGAGCGCAGTGCCGTCCTTGACCAGCCTGACCGGCGTCTTGCAGGCCGGGCATGCGAGGATCTCGAGCAGCTCCTTGTCCACGGGCATAAGAGGACTATACACCGCTGGGGGAGTGCGTCAGAATCTGGTCATGCGCCTCACGCCCGCCGCGGCGGCCATTGTCCTGATCACGCTTGCGTGGCCAGTGTTCGCGCAGCCGCCGGCCGCTACCCAGGCCTCGCCGTCGGCACAGGCGTACTACGAGTTCATGATGGCGCGCCGCCTGGAGGCCGACGGTGACAGCGCCGGCGCGCTCGCGGCGCTGGAGCGTGCGCACAAGCTGGACCCCGGCTCCGCGGAGATCCTCGCCGAGCGCGCGGCGCTGCACGCGCGCAGGAACGAGGCGGGGCCCGCGCGTGACGCGGCCGAGAAGGCGCTGGCCATCGACAAGGACAACGTCGAGGCGCACCGGATTCTCGGCCTCGTGTTCTCGGCCTGGTCCGAGGGGGCCGCGCCGCCGCCGCCCGGCGAGACGCCCGACTCCCTTCGGTCGAAGGCGCTCGAGCACCTCAAGGCCATCCGCTCGTCGCCGGCCATGGCGACGGATCTCAGCCTGCAGCTGGCGTTTGGCCGCCTCCTCCTCAGGTCGGGCGAGACCGACGAAGCGATCGTCGAGCTCGAGAAGGTCGCACAGCAGGCCCCGTACGTGGCCGAGCCGTTCGTCCTGCTGGCCGACGCGCGCCGGGCGAAGGGGCAGATGTTCGAGGCCGCCGAGGCCCTGGCGCAGGCGGCCGAGATCAACCCGCGCTACTACGTGTCGCTCGGGGACCTGTACGAGCGGCTGGGGCGCTGGGCCGCCGCCGCGGGCGCGTTCGGCCAGGCCATCGAGGGCGTCCGATCGCCCAGCCGCGACCTGCGCCTGCGCTACGTGTCGGCGCTGCTCAACGTGCCGGGTGGCGTCGGCGCGGCGCGCGCGAAGGACACGCTGGCCGAGATGCTGAAGGGCAGCCCGAACGACACGCGGCTGCTGTACCTCATGTCCACGGCCGCGCGGCAGCTGAACGACAGCGAGGGCGCGGAGGACGCGGCCCGCCGCATCCTCGCCATCGAGCCCGACAGCCTCGCCGGGCTCAACGCGCTGTCGCGTGCGCTGTCGGACCGCTACCAGTACCGGCAGGTCGTCGACCTGCTCACGCCGCTCTCGAAGGACGCGGCTACCCGTGCCAAGGGGCGGGAGGGCGAGGCCGCGATGGCGCTCGCGCAGCTCGGGCTGGCGCACCAGCAGCTCGGCGCGTACGACGCCGCGATCGCCGCCTTCGGCCAGGCGCGGACGCTCGCGCCCACCGACACGCTCTTCGACCTCTACCTGGCGCAGGGGCTCCTGGCGGCGCGCCAGTACGAGCGCGCCGCGTCCGTCGCGGGCGAGGGGATCACGCGCGACCCGGAGGATGCGCGCCTCATCCGTCTCCGCGCGCAGGCACTCTCGCGGCTCGGGCGCGGCTCGGAAGCCATCTCGTTTCTGGAGGACGCCATCAAGGCCGAGTCGCGCAGCCCGCAGCTGGCACTCGCGCTCGCTGACGCGTACGAGGCGGAGAAGCGCTACGACGATGCCGTGAAGGTGGTGCAGCAGGCACAGGACGCGTTCGGGGAGGACCAGGAGTTCGCCCTGAGGCTCGTCAGCCTGTACGACGAGGCCGGACGCCTCGCCGATGCCGAGCGCGAGCTGCGCGCCATGATCGATCGGGACCCGTTGGACGCCGTCGCGCTCAACTACCTCGGCTACCTGCTGGCGGACAAGACCGATCGCACGCCCGAGGCGGTCACCCTCATCGAGCGCGCACTCAAGGTGGAGCCCGACAACCCCGCGTATTTGGACAGCCTGGGGTGGGCGCTCTTCAAGCAGGGCAAGGTCGTCGAGGCCGCTGCCCCGCTGGGCCGGGCGGCGGCGGCCGTGCCCGCGAACTCGGTGATCCAGGATCACCACGGCGACGTGCTGGCCCGGCAGGGCAAGTGGGCCGAGGCGATGGCGGCCTGGCAGCGCGCGCTGGCTGGCGACGGCGAGTCCATCGACCGCGACGCCATCGACAAGAAGATCAAGGATGCCCAGCGCAGGCGGTAGCGTCAGGATCCTGCTGCTGGGCGCCGCACTGCTGGGAACGGCGTCGTGCGCCGGGCGCCTGCCGCCCCGCCCGTCCGGTGCCCCCTCCGCAGCGGGTGATGCCGCCGTCATCTTCGCGGGCGCCACGACGCACTGCGCCAGCCTCCGGACCATGACCATGGAGCTCGGCCTGTCGGGCCGGGCCGGCGACGAGAAGCTGCGCGGCCGTGTCATCACCGGCCTCGAGCGCGGCGGCGCCGCGCGCCTCGAGGGCCTCGCGCCCTTCGGCGCGCCGCTCTTCATCCTGGCCGCGCGCGGCGAGCGCGCCACGCTGCTGCTGCCGCGGGACCGACGCGTCCTCGAGCCCACGACCGTGGCCGAGGTGCTCGAGCGCTTCACGGGACTCGCGCTCGGCGCCGACGATCTCCTGCACGCCCTCTCGGGCTGCCTGGGGGCGGGCGGGGCGGTCGAGGACGGCCGGCAGTGGCCAGGTGGATGGCGTGCGGTGTCGGTCGCCGGCGAGCGGACCGCGTACTTGCGCGAGGAGTCGGGCGCGTGGCGCGTGGCCGCGGTGGACGGCGGCGGATGGCGTGCAGACTACGCCGAGACGGTCAACGGGTTCCCGCGCACCGTGCGCCTCCGGTCCACCGACGGCGCGGTGGACCTGACCGCCCGCGTGCAGCAGCTCGAGGTGAACACCGCCATCGACGCCGCCGCGTTCGAGGTGGCCATTCCCCCCGACACCGAGCCGATGACGATCGAGGAGCTGCGATCGGTCGCGCCCCTTCGCACACCATGACCCTCTCTCTTCCCGCGTTCGCGAAGGTCAACCTCGACCTCCGCATCCTCGGCCTGCGCGCCGACGGCTATCACGACCTGCGCACGGTCTTCCAGTCGCTCGCGCTCGCCGACGAGGTCACGCTGACCAGCACGCGCGGGCCGCTCGCGATTACCACCGACGATCCCCTGGTGCCGACGGACCGCCGCAACCTGGCATGGCGGGCGGCGTCGCTGTTGTGGAGGACGGGGCGCGGTGGGCGCGGCGAACCGCGCGGCGTGACCATCGACCTGCGGAAGCGCATCCCGTCCGAAGCCGGTCTTGGCGGAGGCAGCGCCGATGCCGCCACCACGCTCATCGGCCTGAACCGGCTGTGGAAGCTGGGGCTCGACGCCGCGGCGCTCCACCGCCTGGCCGCGACCCTGGGCTCCGATGTGCCGTTCTTCCTGGTGGGCGGCACCGCGCTCGGCCTGGGACGCGGGGACGACATCTATCCCCTCGCCGATCTGCCCCGGGTTCACGTCGTCCTCATTCGCCCCGGGTTTGGTGTCGCGACAGCGGAGGCCTATGCCTGGTTCGACCAGGAGGCCCGTTGGGCCCCGAAGGAGCCCGCGCGCCGGCCCACGCCCGCGGGGTGGCCGGCCTGGGCGGCCTCGCTCAGGAACGACCTGGAGCCCCCGGTGGTCCGGCACCACCCGACCATCGGCCGCATCCGGCAGTCGCTGCTCGATGCCGGGGCCGCGTTCGCGGCGATGTCCGGCTCGGGATCCACGGTGTTCGGCCTGTTCGAGCGGGTGGAGGCGGCCCGCCGGACGGCCCGGGACCTGGCCCGGCCCGGATGGACGGTTGTCGTCACCCGGACCCTCACTCGAAGGGAACAGGCGGTAAGACTGACGCTCTAAGGTTCTCGGGTTCTCGGGTTCTCGGGTTCTCAGGTTCTGGGGTCCTGGGGTCCTGGGGTTCTCGGTTCTCAGGTTCTGGGGTCCTGGGGTTCTCGGGTTCTCAGGTTCTGAGGTTTTGGGTTCTCCGGTTCCTGGTCTCGCGGTTTCTTCAATCTGCGTAATCTGCGTAATCTGCGGCCCTCCCTCCTGCGGCCCTCCCTTCTGCGGCATCCGTGTCGTGGGTCGGCGTTGCCTCGAATGGCAATCCCATATACGATATGGGTTTGCCCCGGTGTGTTGGGGCGTGGCCAAGCGGTAAGGCGCGGGTCTTTGGAACCCGTATTCGAAGGTTCGAATCCTTCCGCCCCAACCAGTTCACGATGCGACCGACGGGATTTGGCGAATTGAAGGTGTTCTCGGGCAGTGCGCACCCGCGCCTGGCCGGGGAGATTGCGGAATTCCTGGGCTGCGGCCTGGGCCAGGCCCGGCTGCGCCGGTTTCCGGACACCGAGGTCTCGTTCCAGATCGACGAGAACATCCGCGGGACGGACGTCTTCATCATCCAGCCCACCTGCGCGCCGGTCGATCAGCACTTGATGGAGCTGATGATCATGGTGGACGCGTTCCGCCGGTCGTCGGCGGCGCGCATCACGGCCGTTCTGCCTTACTACGGCTACGCGCGCCAGGATCGGAAGGACAAGCCACGGGTGCCCATCTCGGCCAAGCTCGTGGCCAACGTGCTGAGCGCCTCGGGCGCCAATCGCGTGCTGACGATGGACCTGCACAAGGCGCAGATCCAGGGCTTCTTCGACATCCCGGTGGACCACCTCTTCGCGGCGCCGGTCATCATCGACCACCTCTCGCGCCAGAACTTCTCGAACCTGACCATCGTGGCGCCCGACGCCGGCGGAGCCGAGCGCGCCCGGGCCTACGCCAAGCGCCTGGACGCCGAGCTGGCGGTCATCGACAAGCGGCGCAGCCCCGACGACGGGACGGCGGAGGTGATGAACGTGATCGGCGAAGTGGGTGGCCGCACCTGCGTCATCGCTGACGACATCATCGACACGGCGGGCACCATCCAGAAGGCCGCGCAGGCCCTGCGCGACGCCGGCGCCGAGCGCGTGATGGCGTGTGCGGTGCACGGCGTGCTGTCGGGCCCGGCCATCGATCGCATCGAGAAGGCGCCCATCGATCGCCTGATCATCACCAACACCATCCCGCTGTCCGCCGAGAAAGAGAAGTGCCAGAAGATCGTCCAGCTGAACGTCGGGCGGCTTCTCGGCCAGGCCATCCGGAGCATCCACGAAGAGACGTCCGTGTCGTCGTTGTTCGTCTGAGTCCCGATCGAGAGCCCGAGAGCGAAGGAACCCATGGAAGCCGTACTCGAAGTCGTCAAGCGCACCTCCACCGGTAAGAACGAGAACAACCGCACCCGCGCGGCAGGCCAGATTCCCGCGGTCGTCTACGGCGCCCAGAAGGCGGGCGACGCCGTCGCGCCGGTGCAGGTGGCGGTGGACCCGAAGCCGTTCATGCGCATCCTCCACTCGAAGTCGGGGTTGAACACCCTGATCACCCTGAAGGTGCCGGGCGAAGCCGACGCACGCGTGCTGGTGAAGGAAGTGCAGCTCGACCCCATCACCCACCACCCGCTGCACGCGGACTTCTACCGCGTGAACATGGACCGCAAGATCCAGGTCACGGTGCCCATCGTCCTGCACGGCGAGCCGCGCGGCGTGAAGGTGGAGGGCGGCATCCTCGACTTCCTGCACCGCGAGATCGAGGTGGAGTGCCTCCCGGCTGAGATCCCCAACTCGATCGAGGTGGATGTCAGCGGGCTCGGGCTCAACGACGCGATTCACCTCCGCGACGTGGCACAGGGCGTGACGTGGACGCCGATCACCGACGGTGACACGATGCTGGTGCACGTGGTGGCGCTGCGCGCGGTCGAGGAAGCCGCGCCTGGCGCCGAGGGCGTGGCCGCCCCGGCGGCCGCGGGCACCGAGCCCGAGGTCATCAAGAAGGGCAAGACCGAGAAGGAAGGCGAAGCCGAGAAGAAGAAGTAACGCAGATTGCGCAGATTGCGCAGATAACGCAGATTGCGCCATTGCGTCATTGCGCCATGGCGCTATTCACCCGGAGTGGCATGAAGCTCGTCGTCGGCCTCGGCAATCCCGGCGCCGAGTATCGCGAGACCCGGCACAACGTCGGGTTCCAGGTGGTGGACGAGCTGGCGCGCCGGTGGGGCGTGGATCAGTGGCGCGAGGCGTTCGAAGCCCTGGCGGCGAAGACCGTGCGGGACGGCGAGCCGGTGCTGCTGGCCAAGCCGCTCACTTACATGAACCTGAGCGGCCGGTCGGTGGCGGGCCTGGCGAACTTCTACAAGATCGACCCCGCCGATCTGCTCGTCATCGCCGACGACGCGGCGCTGCCGCTGGGGCGGTTGCGGGCCCGGCGCGGGGGCAGCGACGGCGGCCACAACGGCCTCAGGTCCGTGGCCCAGTCGCTGGGCACCCAGGCGTATCCCCGGCTGCGGATCGGGGTGGGGCGGGGAGACATTCAGGCGGCCGACGGGCGCATCGTGGCGCGTCCCGACATGGCCGGCCACGTGCTCGGGCGGTTCCGGCCGGACGAGCGCGACACGATATCGGCGGCCATCCTGCGGGCCGCGGATGCCTCGGAGCTGTTCATCGCCGAGGGAATCGAGCGCGTGATGAACGCGTTCAATGCAGGGCACGTCGCGACGGAAGAGCGGAAGACGGACGGAACGCAAGAACGGGATCCCGCCAACTGAGGCGGGCCGCCTCCTTGCCACTTCGGTGGCCGAAAGGGAAGGCACAAGCAACTGCCTTCCGGTTTGTCCACAAGGAGAACTGATGAGTGCACGCACGTACGAACTGATTTACATCCTCAAGCCCGAGGCCACCGAGCAGGAGGTCGCCGACCTCCAGGCCCAGGTCGAGGGCATCGTCCAGCGCCTGGGCGGCTCGATCGAGAAGACCGAGCCGTGGGGCCGGCGCAAGCTCGCCTACGAGATCGGGAAGCACAAGGAAGGCTTCTACGTGCTCCACGTCATCCAGGGCTCGGGCGAGCTCATGAAGGAAATCGACCGTCGCCTGAAGGTGACCGACGGCCTCATCCGGCACCTGGTGGTGCGCGTGGACGAGCGTCAGCTCGTGGCCGAGCGCGCCCGCACCAAGCGGCAGGAAGAGTCGCGGCGGCGCCGCATCGCGCGCGGGCTGCCGCCCGAGCGCCAGCCGGGCGAGGGACCGCAGCGCGACACCGATGACGACGCCGACCTGACGTACGAAGGCGTGGACGTGGAGGCATAGGCTCATGGCATTTGGCGGAAGGAAACCGAGTGGCCCCGGCGGCCGGGGCAAGGGCGCGGCGGGCGGGGACAAGCAGGGCGGCCAGCGCCGCGGCCTGTTCCGGCGTCGCAAGGTCTGCAAGTTCTGCGCGGACCGCATCGACGACATCAACTACAAGGACGTCAAGCTGCTGAGCGGCTTCGTCCCCGAGCGCGGCAAGGTGCTGCCGCGCCGCATCTCGGGCACCTGCGCGAAGCACCAGCGCGCGCTGCGCGTGGCGATCTTCCGGGCGCGGCAGCTCGCGCTGCTGCCCTACGCGTCGGACTAGCGGGAGCCAGCCAATGGAAGTGATTCTTCGAGACCACGTGGAGCACGTCGGCCGCCGCGGCGAGATCGTCAAGGTGGCGGACGGCTACGCCAGGAACTACCTCCTGCCCCGCAAGCTGGCGCTCGAGGCCACCGAGGCGAACCGCAAGCGCGTGGAGCGGGAGCGGAAGATCGTCGAGGCGCGCGAGGCCGAGGAGCGGGCGGCCGCCGAGGCCATCGCGACGCGGCTGACGGCGCTCGACCTGTCGATCGCGCGCAAGGTGGGCGAGAACGATCAGCTGTACGGGTCGGTGACCAACGCCGACATCGCCGACCTGCTGAAGGCCAGGGGCTTCGACATCGACCGTCGCAAGATCCTGCTGCCCGACCCGCTGAAGGCGCTGGGCGAGAGCACGGTGCCCGTGAAGCTGCATCGCGACGTCACCGCGCAGCTGCGCGTGGCGGTCGTGAAGGAAGAATAGGCACGCGTCGGGAGTCGGGAACCGGGGGTGGGGAGTCGGCCGCGGCTCCGCCGCTCCCCGGCTCCCGGCTCGCGATCTCCGCTGACATCTCCCCGCATCCTCCGTATTAAGATCCGCGCGTGGCCGAGTCCGTTGCATCGCCCGCCCGCACGCTGCCGCACAACCTCGAGGCGGAGCGGTCGGTGCTGGGCGCCATCCTCATCGACAACCACACGTTCAACCTGGCCGCGGCGGTCATCACCGCGCAGGCGTTCTTCCGCGACGCGCACCGGCGGATCTTCGAGCGGATGACGGATTTGGCCGAGCGGAGCCAGCCCATCGACCTGGTCACGCTCAAGGAGGCGCTCGAGCGCTCGGGCGAGCTGGAGGAAGTGGGCGGGCCCGCCTACGTCGCCTCGCTCGTGGACGGCGTCCCGCGCTCGACCAACGTCGAGTACTACGCGCAGATCGTGAAGGAGAAGGCGACGCTGCGCGCGCTGATTTTCTCGGCCAACAAGATCCTCGCCAACGCCTACGAGGCCGACCAGGAGGCGGATCTCATCCTGGACGACGCGGAGAGCGCCATCTTCGCGGTGGCGGAAGACCGCGTGAAGCAGGGCTTCATGCCCATGCGCGAGCTGGTGAAGGAGAGCTTCCCGAAGATCGAGAAGCTCTTCGAGCACAAGAGCTACATCACGGGCGTGCCCACGGGCTTCGACGACCTGGACCGCAAGACGCGCGGCCTGCAGCCCGGCGACCTGGTCATCGTCGCCGCGCGGCCCTCGATGGGCAAGACCAGCCTCGTGCTGAACATCTGCCAGCACGTGGCGACCCAGGGCCGCGTCGCGGGCTTCTTCAGCCTCGAGATGTCGAAGGAGCAGCTCTTCATGCGCATGCTCGCGTCCGAGGCGCGGATCGACACCTACCGCCTGCTGAGCGGGCAGATCGGCCAGCGCGAGTACGGGCAGATCACGCACGCCCTCGAGACGCTGGGTGACGCGCAGCTGTTCATCGACGACACCGCGGGCATCGGCGTGCTCGAAATGCGCGCGAAGGCGCGCCGGCTCCAGGCCGAGCACGGCCTGCACCTGCTCGCCATCGACTACGTGCAGCTGATGACCGGGCGCGGCCGCTTCGAGAACCGCACCCTGGAGCTGGCGTCCATCTCGCGGTCGCTGAAGGGCCTCGCGAAGGAGCTGAGCGTGCCCATCATCGTGCTGTCGCAGCTGTCGCGCGCGCCGGAGGCCCGCTCCGACAAGCGGCCGCAGCTGTCGGACCTCCGCGAATCCGGCGCCCTCGAGCAGGATGCCGACGTCGTCGTGCTGATCTTCCGCGAGGAGATGTACAAGCTGGGCGACGAGCCCAGCGAGAACGACGGGGTCGCCGAGCTCATCATCGCCAAGCAGCGCAACGGCCCCACCGGGACGATCAAGCTGGCGTTCCTGCGCGAGCAGACGCGGTTCGCCAACCTCGCACACGGAGGGGACGCGGGATGAACGCCGATGTCGGACGCGGAGGCCGCAGATGGCGCAGATGACGCAGATCACGGGGACGCCGCAGATGGCGACAATGACGCGGGGGCCGCAGATGGCGCAGATGACGCAGATCACGGGGAAGCCGCAGACGACGCGGAAGTGACGCGGAGGCCGCAGATGGCGCCGGTGACGCGGAGGCCGCAGATGGCGCAGGTGACGGGGAAGCCGCCGATGACGCGGACGCCGCAGATGGCGTGCAGATGACGCAGATGAGTCAGGGACGCTTGCTTCGCCTGCGCCAGTCGCGCCGTTCGCTGCCGGCTCACCCGAACCGTTTTCAACATCTGGACGACCAGCCGCCTCTGCACGATCTGCTGGATGGCCATCTGCGTTCGCTGCGCCATCTGCGTTCGCTGCGCCATCTGCGTTCGCTGCGTCCTCTGCGTTCTCTGCGTCCTCTGCGCCCTCTGCGCCATCTGCGTTCGCTGCGCCATCTGCGTTCGCTGCGCCATCTGCGTTCGCTGCGTCCTCTGCGTTCTCTGCGTCCTCTGCGTCCTCTGCGCCATCTGCGTCCTCTGCGCCATCTGCGTCCTCTGCGTCCTCTGCGTCATCTGTGTCCCAATCCGTGTCGCTGATTCGTTGCACCGCGGCCCGCGTCGATCTCGACGCGCTTGCGTCGAACTTCAGGGCCATTCAGGAGCATCTCGCGTCGGAGGCCGCGATCAATCGCGCCGCCGGCGCGGGCGTGCCCCGCGCGCCGGGCATCATCGCCGTCGTCAAGGCCAACGCCTACGGCCACGGCGCGCGGCCCGTGGCGCGCGTGCTCGAGGGCGCGGGCGCGGCCATGCTGGCCGTGGCCGACATCGAGGAAGGGGCGGACCTGCGCGAGGCCGGCATCCGCGCGCCCATCCTCGTCTTCGGCGCCCTCAGCGTGAGCGACGTGTCCGGGGTCTTCGACTACCGGCTCACGCCCACCATCTCGAGCCCCGCGGCGGGACGGGCCCTGCAGGCGGCCGCGGCCGGGCGGGGCGTCACGCTCGGCTATCACCTCAAGATCGACACCGGCCTCAACCGCCTCGGCTTCCGCCACGACAACCTTCGCAGGACGCTGCCCGAGCTGTTGGCCTCGGCGCACCTGCGGCTGGAAGCCGTGCACACCCACTTCGGCACGGCCGATGACCCGGAGTCGCCGCTCTTCGAGGAGCAGCGCCGCCGATTCGAGGCCGCGTGCCTCGAGGTGAACGACCTCGGCGGCGGGCCTCGCCTGCGGCATGCCGCCAGCTCCGCGGCGCTGGTGCGCGATTCACGGGTCTGGTACGACTTCGTGCGGCCAGGCCTGCTGCTCTACGGCCTGGTGCCGCCGCCGCTGCACACCATGCTCGCGCTGCGCCCCGTGATGTCGCTGTCGAGCCGCGTGGTGGCGGTGAAGGGCGTGCGTACCGGCGAGCCGGTCGGCTACGGTGCCCGGTTCACCGCGGAGCGCCCGACGTCGCTGGCCATCGTGCCCGCCGGCTACGCCGATGGCCTCGACCGCCGCCTCGAGGGCCGCGGCGTGGCGCTCGTTCGCGGCCGCCGCGCGCCGATCGTCGGCGCGGTGAGCATGGACATGCTCACCGTCGACGTCACGGACATCCCCGAGGTGAACCCCGGCGACGAAGTCGTGTTCCTCGGCGTCCAGGGAGACGAGTCGTGGCAGCGCATCGACGCCCGGGAGATGGCCAGCTGGATCGGCACCATTCCCTACGAGGTCCTCTGCCGGCTCGGGGCCAGGGTACAGCGGGTGTACTGACGCCTGTCCATTGATGATTGCCGATTGACGATTGGCAATTCATTGGGCGATTGAAGATTGTGGGATTGGGGCATTGGATTGAGCGATTGGGTGATTGGGGATTGGTACATTTGCAGCTCAGTGCCGATGCCCGCCCTCGATCCTCCCCCCAGCTTCCCAGACCCCCAGGCCCAAGCCTCCGAGATCTCAAGACCCACGCACGCCCCACGCCCCACGCCCCACGCCCCACGCCCCAAGACCCAAGACCCAAGACCCAAGACCCAGGACCCAAGTCCCAAGTCCCAAGTCCCAAGTCCCTGACCCCCGACGATGAGACAATGAACTCATCGCGATGAAGCAGCCCAGGCCCGTGTTCGTGTGTCAGGAGTGCGGCTCGCAGTCGCCGAAGTGGCAGGGCCGCTGCCCGGACTGCGGCGCGTGGAACTCGTTCGTCGAGGAGCGGGCCGTCGAGCCCGCGGCCGTGGCCTCGGTGGCGGGGCATCGCTATGCGCTGGGGGGCACCTCGCAGGGTGCCGTGCGCTACTCGGAGATCGAGTCCACACACGCCGAGCGCATCTCCACGGGCATTGGCGAATTCGACCGCGTGCTGGGCGGCGGCATCGTGCCGGGGTCGCTGGTGCTCCTCGGCGGCGAGCCGGGCATCGGCAAGTCCACGCTGCTGCTCCAGGCCACGGCCAACTTCGCCCACAGCGTCGGGTCCGTTCTGTACGCCTCGGGTGAGGAGTCCGAGCACCAGATCAAGTCGCGCGGGGATCGGCTGGGCGTGGGCGATGCGCCCCTCTACCTGCTGGCGGAAACCTGCATCGAGCGGATTCTCGAAGAGGTGGGCCGGGTCAAGCCGAAGCTGCTCGTCGTGGACTCGGTGCAGACCGTCTTCTCGCTGAAGTTCCAGTCGGCGCCGGGCAGCATCGGGCAGGTGCGCGAGGCGGCCACGCAGTTCCTCTTCACCGCCAAGGGCCACAACATCCCGACCTTCCTCGTCGGGCACGTCACCAAGGACGGCAACATCGCCGGGCCCAAGGCGCTGGAGCACGTGGTCGACACGGTGCTCTACTTCGAAGGCGAGCGCCACCACTCGCACCGCGTCGTCCGGGCCGTGAAGAACCGGTTCGGCGCGGTCAGCGAGCTGGGCGTCTTCGAGATGACCGGGGCCGGGCTCAAGCCCGTGCCCAACCCGTCGGCGCTCTTCCTCGCGGAACGCCCGCAGGCCACGCCCGGATCGGCCGTGCTTTGCTGCCTCGAGGGGTCCCGCCCCATCCTCGTGGAAGTGCAGGCGCTCGTCAGCACCAGCAGCTACGGCATGGCCCGCCGCATGGCGGTGGGCCTCGACCAGGCGCGGCTGACGCTGCTGCTGGCGGTCCTCGAGAAGCGCGCCGGCCTCCACCTCGTGAGCGATGACGTGTTCGTGAACATCGCGGGCGGCATGACCATCGACGAGCCCGCGGCAGACCTGGCCATCGTGTCGGCCGTGGCGTCCAGCCTGCGCAACCGGCCCGTGTCGCAGGGAACGGCAGTCTTTGGCGAGGTGGGCCTGGGCGGCGAGATTCGGGGCGTGCCCCAGGCGCCGCTCCGCATCCGCGAGGCCGAGCAGATGGGTTTCACCCGCATCGTCCTTCCGGCGGCGAACGTCGAGGCTGGTGTCGATGCCGCGGCCACGGGGCGCGACGAGGCCCGGGCCGAGCTCGTAGGCGTCCGCTCCGTCGGCGAGGCGCTGGACGTGCTGCTCTCCTGAGAAAGGAAACGCCGGGGCTGAAGCCCCGGCGCTCCACTCAGATCCCTCAAGACCTCAAGACCTCAAGACCTCAAGACCTCAAGACCTCAAGACCTCAAGCCCCAAGCCCCAAGCCCCAAGCCCCAAGCCCCTAAGGCACCGTCACGGCCTGCACCGCCGTCGCCGCGCTCGACCCGCAGGGGTTCGTGGCGACCACGCTCACGTTGTAGGTTCCCGGCGCCACGGGGCTGCTCATCGCACGGGCTGGCGTCGGGAAGCTGCCGACGAACGATCCGGTGACATTCAGCACGAAGCCCGTCGGCGCCGGCCCGGTGGACGCCGGATCCCACACCACGAACACGGTGCTGCCCACCTTGTAGGCGAGGAAGTTCTCCGGCGTTCCCGGTGCGCCCGTGCAGGCGGACGGGAAGGTCAGCGTCACGCTGTTGGACGAGGGGCTCGCGCCGCCGGCGTTGGTAGCCCGAAGGCTGAGGGTGTACGTGCCCGCCGGGACGCCGTTGAAGCTGAAGCTGTTGCCCGGGCCGATCGGCAGCGAGGTGACGATGGCGCCCGTGACGTCGAGCACGTGCGACGTGGGGGCGCCGCCGCCGAACGTGTTCCGCCACGCCAGCGTCAGCGACGATCCGTTCGCGAGGCCCAGCAGGTTCGCCGGCGCCGATGGCGCCAGCGGGGCGTTGACCACGAGCGGGACTTCGTTGGAGGGCCCGCTGGCGCTCGCGCCCGAGAGGGTGTGCACGCGGATGAAGAACGCACCCGTCGGCGCGACGAACGTGTAGATGGGCGACGTGCCCGGGATGGGCAACGCCGCTGCCACCTGGCCCGGCGCGATCCCGCCCCGGAGCTCGTAGCCCGTGGGCGGCGATCCGGCCGCCGGAGGCGTGAAGCGGATGGTGACGACGTTGCCGGTCACTGACGAGACGTAGAGGCCAGTGGGCGGCTGCGCCGAGGTTGGCGGCGGCTCGCCCCCGCACGAATAAATCATCACGTTGTCCACGAGCCAGCCGAGCGAGCCGACCGAGGTGTCCGTCCCGATCCGGAAGCGGAAGCGCACCGACTGGCCGGCCAGCGATGCCAGGTTCAGTCGCGTGCCCGTGTAGCCGAAGCTGGACCGCACGAACGCGCTCCGCGCACCGAGCACGTTCCCCGCGTCGAGCGTGCCGGCGTAGGCGTGGCCTCCGTCGATGAGGGTTCCCGCATCGTTCCAGTTCGTGCCGTCCGTGCTGTATTCCAGCACGCCGCCGTCGTAGAACGTCGTCGTGCCCGAGTGTTCGAACTCGAAAGCATGGTCGAAGTACATTCGTCCCCCGGCGGGAATGACAACGGGACTGGTCATGGCAATTCGGCGGTCCGCGATGGCGCTGGTGTCCTCGCCGTAGGCACTGATGTCTCCCGACCTGGCAAAGAAGTTTGCCAGCCCCCAGTTCGTGCCGCTCGTGGTGGACACGTTCCAGTTGGCGCCGCCGCTCTCGAACCCGTCCGAGAAGGCCGGAACGGGCGCGCCGCCCGTGGGACAGAACGTGGCCGGTGGCGGCGTGGCGCCGGTGCAGGGCCAGGGGCTGGCCATTTCCACCGCCAGAATCGCGTTGGCCACCTGCGCACAGTCCCCGGCCGTGATGCCGCCGGTCCCCACCAGGTCCGTGCACGATTGGTTCACGGCCGTGGAGTTGTCGGCGAACGTCGATCCCGACGTCAGGTACATCGTCAAGGCGCGGTACTGGATGCGCCCGGCCTTGGCGAGGCCGATGCCTGTAATGGTGCGCCCGTTGTAGGTGCCGCCATCCACCATCAGCGCGAACGCGTGGTTCGGCACGCCGCTGTTGATGTGAACGCCGCCGTTGTCGCCATTCGGGTTGGTCCACCCGTTGCTGACGCAGAAGAACTGCGGGTCGCTCACCTTGCCGGGATCACCGAAGATTGTCGGATCCATCATGTTCCGGATGGCCCCGATCGACAGGTCTTCGGCGAGCCCCCACCGATCGGCAGGTGCATCGCTGCCAAACCCCAGGTCGACGGTCTCACCGAAGATGTCGGAGAACGACTCGTTCAGCGCGCCCGACTGGTAGTAATAGAACAGGTTGGCCGAGTATTCCGTGACCGCGTGCGTCAGCTCGTGCCCGACGACGTCGTCCGCCGCCGCGAAGCCCTCGCCGTAGACCATCTGCGTGCCGTTCCAGAACGCGTTCTGATAAGGGACGCCGGGCTGTGACGGGTGCCGATAGCGGACCGACGACATGATGCCGGCTCCGGCGCCATCGTAGCTGTCGCGGCCGTGCGTGCTGAAGAAGTAGTCGTAGGTGGCGCCCGCGAAGTCGTACGCCTGATCCGCGTCGACGATCCCCGTGGCCGGACCTCCTTCGGACCGAACGAGCGTACCCGGCAGCGTGGTCCCCATCGCGACGTCGTAAACGGTGCGGTTCCTCGCATCCGTCAGCTGGCTGAAGTTCAGCAGCACGCCGCCGGTCTGCGCGTCCACCCAGATGAACTCTCGCAGTCCTTCCCCGGTTGCCTCGACGAACCAGGCCAGCCGCGTGGGATGCGTGCCCTCTTCAATCAACCCGCGATTGAACACCTCGAGCCGGGGCTCGCCGTAGAACGCTCCAGGCGCCAGATCGGCCTTGTGTTTCTCGATGAGCACGCGCGCGGCCTCCTGCGCGGCGCCCGGTGTGACATCCGGGACCAGCGACGGCATCGGACCGGGCAGCGTGTGCCCGTTGACCCCGACAACCCGGTCGCCGCGAAGGTGGACGATGAGCTCGCCCGCCGTGACCGGGATGCCATCGGCCACCTGCTGGAGCCGCACGTGCTCGAGGCCGAGTGCGTCACGCTGCGCCGCCCGGACCGCGCGCACGCTGGCGCGGGCGGCCAGCCCGAAGGCGCCCCCGTACTGGTCCACGAAGGCCATGGCCCGTTCCTCCGCCGGCGCGGCGCCCATCCCTCTCAGCAGCACGCCCTGGCCCCGGCTGGACGCGAAGGTCACCAGGCCCGTCTGCGGCGAGCGGGCCTGGATAGCCAGGCCTTCACCCGGCTCGGACAGGCTCTGGATGGACGGCGTGGCCGGTGGCTGGGGCCCCTGGCCCAGGACGGCCGGGACGCCTGCGGCAAGCCCTGCAGCCGCAAGGGCACCGGCAGAGAGGGCTCGAATGGAGAGACGGGCCATGGGTTCCTCCTCGGAGTGACGAATTCCCGGACCGGGGGCCGACGGAGCCGGGCCGTATCCGGCCCAGCGCATGATACTGCCAACCCGCCCGAAGGCCCGCTGAGACCCGTGCTTGACCGCACAGCCTCCGGAGTTCTACCTTTGCCCTGTTCATCCCGTCGTCATACTGGAGCGTCATGGCCTGGTTCGTCCTTGCCCGCCTGCTGTTTACAGGCGCGGTCGTGTACTCCGCCTTCCTGCTGCGGCCCCTGGGGCCAGAGCTGGCGGGCAACCTGCTGTTCGGGCTCGGGCTCGCGGCGCTTGCCGTGGTGTTCGAGTGGCAGCTCCGCGAGACCCCGGTCACCCACATGTTCGGCGCCCTCATCGGCGGGGCCGTCGGTCTGGCCTTGGCCAAGGGTGTCGGGGCGGCGCTCTTCTGGGCGGACCCGGGCGACCAGCGGGTCGCGTTCCTGCACAGCTTCGTCCTGCTCCTCTTGCCCTACCTGGGGCTGGTCCTGGGCGGCCGCAAGGGCGAGTGGCTGGAGCCGACCCGCCTGATGAGCCTGTTTCGCGCGGTCGGGCCCGAGCGCCGCTACAAGATCCTCGACACCTCGGTCATCATCGACGGCCGCATCGCCGACCTCTGCGACACGGGCTTCATCGATGGCACCATCGTCATCCCGCAGTTCGTTCTGAAGGAGCTGCAGCTGGTGGCCGACTCCGCGGACTCGATGAAGCGGAACCGCGGGCGCCGGGGCCTCGACATCCTCCAGAAGATCCAGAAGATGTCGGGCGCCGAGGTCATCGTGTCGGACGCGGACTTCCCCGAGATCCGGGAAGTGGACCTGAAGCTCATCGAGCTGGCGCGCTCGCTCTCCGGGAAGATCGTCACCAACGACTTCAACCTGAACAAGGTGGCGCAGCTGCGCGGCGTGGACGTGCTGAACATCAACGAGCTGGCCAACGCGCTCAAGCCGGTCGTCCTGCCCGGCGAGCTCATGAAGGTGTTCATCCTGAAGGAAGGCAAGGAATACAACCAGGGCGTCGCCTACCTGGACGACGGCACGATGGTCGTGGTGGACAACGCCCGGAAGATGATCAGCCGGAACATCGACATCGTCGTGACGAGCGTGCTGCAGACGACGGCCGGCAAGATGATCTTCGGCCGGTTCCTGGATCCGAGCCAGGTGTCTCAGGTCCAGGGCGACGAGCGGCCGCGGTCGCGCTCGCAGGTCATGCCTGCCCCGTCGCAGCCCTCGGCCTCGTCGGCCGGCACTCCGGCGGCACCTTCCTCGTCCGGCGCGTCGGGGCCGGCTTCGGGCTCGGCAGTCACGCCGCCAGCCGAATCGCCGTCCCGCCCGGCCATTGTCCCGGCGAGCAGCAAGTAGGGCGTGTTCCACCTCCTCCGCACGGTTTTCTTCCTGATCCCCGCGATCGGGCTCTACACCATCGTCCTCGGCACGCTCTCGGTCGGATCGAGCTTCCTCGATCGGAGCGGCTATTTCGCGCACGGCTGCGCGAGGCTCTGGGCGTGGCTGATCCTGGCGACCACGGGCGTGGAGGTCGAGGTGCGCGGCCTGGAGCGGCTGAAGCCCGGCAAGACGTACGTCTTCGTGTCGAACCACCAGAGCATCTACGACATCCCGGTCATCTTCTGGTGGATTCCGTTCCAGCTCCGGATCATCGCGAAGGAGTCGCTCGGGCGGTTTCCGATGCTGGGCCCCCACTTGAAGCGCACCGGGCACATGCTGGTGGACCGCAGCCGGCCCGACAAGAGCGGCATCTTCGGCTGGGCGAACGCGCTGACCTCGAAGGGGCTCTCGCTGATTGTCTTCCCGGAAGGTACGCGCAGCCCGGACGGGCGCGTGGGGGTCTTCAAGGGCGGATCGTTCTACCTCGCGATGCAGGCGGGGCTGCCCATCGTGCCGCTCTCGATTGTCGGCAGCCGGCACGTGATGCGGAAGGGCCAGCTGACGACGCGCCCGGGGTTCGTCACGCTCACCGTGCACGAGCC
>JBFWQE010000001.1:0-138439 GCA_050249615.1 Vicinamibacterales bacterium | reverse complement strand
TACTCGACACAGCCAGGCTCTTCGGGGAGGGAATCTCCTTCGACCTGTTGCGCAGCTACCCCGCAGAGTTCCAGTCGGGGGCGCTCCTTGACGGTGCCGTTCCAGCGCCAGAGGATTCGACAATGCCCAATGCCCCAATGCCCCAATGCCCCAATGCCCCAATGCCCCAATCCAAATGTCCAATCCCGCAATCACCAATCGCCGAATGAATCGCTCAATCACCAATCGGCAATCGTCAATGGACAGGCCGGCGCGCGCCGGGCTAGCCGGCTTCCGGCACGTCGGCCGGCTTCCAGGCCCCTTCACTCCGAGCGACCCACGTGGCGGCGGTCATGTCGCTGAAGACGTTCACCGTCGTGCGCGACATGTCGAGGATGCGGTCTACGCCGAGGACGATGGCGATGCCCTCGCCGGGGACGCCGAACATCGTCATGATGCCGACCAGCAGCGGGATGGAGCCGCCGGGCACGCCCGCCGCGCCGACGGCGGTGATCACCGACATCACCATGACGATGGCCATCTGCGTGATGCTGAGGTCCACGTTGAAGATCTCCGCCACGAAGATGACCGTGATGCCTTCGAAGATGGCGGTGCCGTTCATGCACATGGTGCTGCCGATGGGGAGGACGAACCCTGCAATCCGGCGTGGCACACCGAGCTGCGTTTCGACGACCTCCAGCGCGGTCGGCAGGGTCGCACTGCTGGAACTGGTGGAGAAGGCGGTGATGAGCGCGGCCCGGACCCGCGACAGGAAGCGGACCGGCGACAGCCCGATGAAGAACCGGAGGATGGCCGCCAGCGTGATGCCCACGTGCAGCAGCAGGGCCAGCAGCACCGTGATGACGAACGCCGCGATCGCCACCAGCAGATCGAAGCCGAAGCGCGAGGCCACGCCGAAGATGAGGGCCGCCACGCCGAAGGGGGCGATCCGCATGGCGAAGTGAATGATCTGGATCACCACGTCGTTCAGGGCCTCGAGCACGTCGGTCATCGGCTTGGCGCGCTCCGGCGGAATGAGGGTGAGGGCGGCGCCGAAGACCAGCCCGAAGAAGATCACGCCCAGCATGTCGGTGTTGGCCGCCGCCTGGATGGGGTTTCGCGGCACGATGTTGACCAGCGTCTGCACCCCGAACTCGGACGTGGCCGCCGCTTCGACCCGGCCCGACGCGTCCCCGGAGAAGCGCGCCATCAGCTCTTCCCGCGTCTCGGGGCTCACGCGCTCCCAGGGCCGCATGGCGTTGACCACAATCAGCCCCAGCGTCGCGGCCAGCACCGTCGTCACCATGAAGTAGCCAACCGCCTTGCCGCCCACGCGGCCCACCTTCCGGATGTCGCCGAGACCAGCCACTCCGAGAGAGATGGACGCGAACACCAGCGGCATCACCACCATGAAGAGCATCCGCAGGAAGATCTGCCCCACGGGGTAGGCGATGTAGTCGTTGATGGCCGTGATGGCCGGATGCGCCGGCCCGACGGTGAGGTTCGTCAGCACGCCGGCGGCCGCGCCAAGGGCCAGGCCCAGCAGAATCTTCGTATGGAGCTTCATGCCGGGACCGGACGACCCGATCGATTCGCTCATGCGGAGGCCTCGCGCTTCCTGAAGGAACGGACCACTTCGTAGGCCAGCGGCAGCACGGACACGCCGATGATGCCCAGGACCACCAGCTCGAAGTTCTCTTTCACGACGGGGATGTTGCCGAACAGGTAGCCCGCCCCGACGCAGACGCCCACCCAGAGGATCGCGCCGGTGACGTTGTAGAACGCGAAGGTACGGTACGGCATGTCCGCGCCGCCCGCCACGAACGGCAGGAACGTCCGGACGATGGGGACGAATCGGGCCAGCACGACCGCTTTGCCCCCATGCCTGACGAAGAACTCGTGGGCCCGCGCCACGTGCTCGCGCTTCACCCAGCGGTGCAGGCCGGTCCGGCTGTCGGGACTGTCCTCGAGGAACCGGTGGGCCAATCGCCGGCCCACCGAATAGTTGACGGCGTCGCCCAGGACCGCCGCTGCGACGAGGACCGGCACCATCACCTCGATGCGGAGCGCCGAGGCGGCCGACAGGGCGCCGGCGGCGAAGAGCAGCGAGTCGCCCGGCAGGAACGGTGTCACCACCAGGCCCGTCTCCGCGAAGATGATGGCGAACAGGATGCCGTAGACGATGGGGCCGTACTGGGTGGCCCAGAGCGCGAGTTGTTCGTCGGCGTGGAGCAGCAGGTCAATCATCCGCCACCAGTCTATCCGCGAAGGGCCACGGTACAATACGGGACCGTGATCGCCGCGCCTTCCTTCACCGTGGACCCCGCACTGGCCGGCATCGTCCGCGCCGGGGTGTTGTGGTGGGACGGCGCCACCGTGGTGGAGCATGCAGCCTCGCTCGAGAGGCTGCTGGCCGAGGCCGAGGCACTCGTGCGGCGAATGCCGCCCGAGGAAACCGCCGCGGTCCGGACGATGTACAAGCGCGTGGGTCTCGACCCGACGAAGACGCGACCGTCCAACGAAGCCCTGCTCCGACGCATCCGCAAGGGCGGGCAGATCCCGCGAATCAACTCGATGGTGGATGTGATCAACTGGTGCTCGGTGGAGTTCCAGCTGCCGTACGGCCTCTACGATCGGGCGCGGATGCGCGGTGCTCCGACGCTGCGCCTGGGACGGGAGGGCGAGTCGTACGCCGGCATCCGGAAGGACGAGGTGCACGTCGCGGGCCGCATCACGGTGGCCGATGACGAGGGGCCGTTCGGCAACCCGACGTCGGACTCCGCCCGCACCATGGTCACAGCCGAGACGCGCGACGCGCTCGTCGTCGTGTACGCGCCGGCGGCCATCCAGCCGGCACGTCTGGCGACCGTGCTGGACACGACTGCCTCGCGCCTCGCGCTGGTGTGCGGCGGGCGGGAGGCCGGGCGGTGGCACGCATGACGGCCGGCGACCGTCCGCTCGTGTCGGCGATTATCGCGGCCGGCGGCCGAGGCGTGCGGCTCGGCGCGGAGGTACCGAAGCAGTTCCTCGAGATCGACGGGCGCAGCATCCTGGAGCGCAGCATCGCGGCGTTCGCGGGGCATCCGGCCATCGGCGAGGTGGTCGTAGCGCTGCCGCCGGATCGCGTAGAGGCCGTGGCGGCCCGCCTGCGCGAGCTGGGGCTCGGGCATGTGCTGTGTGTCGAGGGCGGGGCGCGCCGGCAGGACTCGGTGGCCAACGCGTTCGCGCGAGTGAGCCCCGAGGCGGCCGTGGTCGTCATTCACGACGCGGCCAGGCCGATGGTCACCGCCGCGTTGATCGATCGCGCCATCGACGCCGCGTCCCGCCACGGCGCCGCTATTGCCGCCCTCCCCGTGCGGGACACGGTGAAGCAGGCCGGCGGACCGGGAGCGGGGGACGCGCGACCGATTGCGGCCACGCTGCCGCGCGAGGACATCTTCCTGGCCCAGACGCCCCAGGCGTTTCGGCGCGCCGTGTTGGCGCACGCGCTGGAGAAGGGGCGAGAGGAAAGCATCGACGCGACGGATGAAGCCATGCTGGCCGAGCGGGCCGGGCACCCCGTCTATCTGGTCGCCGGCGATCCGGACAACATGAAAATCACCACGACCGAAGACCTCGAGGCCGCCCGGCAGCGTCTGGCCCCGGCGGATCGCGCGGAGCCCGCCGCGAGGGTGGGGATTGGCTACGACCTCCACCGGCTGGTGGAGGGGCGCCCGCTGATCCTGGGCGGCGTGACGATCCCGTTCGAGAAGGGGCTCCAGGGACACTCGGACGCCGACATCGTGTGTCACGCCGTCACCGACGCGCTGCTCGGCGCGGCCGCCGCCGGCGACATCGGCCGGCTGTTTCCCGACACCGACCCGCAGTGGGAGGGCGCCGACAGCCTGGCGCTGTTGCGGGGTGCCGTGGCCCGGCTCCACGAGCAGGGCTGGCACGTCGCGAACGTGGACGTCACCGTCATCGCCCAGAAACCGAAGCTGGTGCCCTACATCGGCGCCATGCGCGCGAACCTGGCCTCCGCCCTTGGGGTCCCGGTCGGGCGCGTCAGCGTGAAGGGCAAGACCAACGAGCACATGGACAGCATGGGCCAGGGTGACTCCATGGCGTGCCACGCCGTCGCCCTCGTGGCCCGCCAGCGCCCATTGTCGATTGCCGATTGATGATTGATGATTCATTGGGTGATTGAGGATTGGGGCATTGCGGCATTGGGATTGGCGCATTGGAGCATTGGCGCATTGGAGCATTGGCGCCACTGCCCCAATTGAATGGCCCAATCCCCCGATCGTCGATCGCCCGATGAATCATCAATCACCAATTGGCAATCATCAATGGACATGAGAGCACGTTTTGCCCCCTCGCCCACCGGGCACCTCCACGTCGGGAATGCCCGGACGGCGCTGTTCAACTGGCTGCTGGCGCGAGGACAAGGCGGCACCTTCGTCCTGCGAATCGAGGACACTGACCTCGAGCGATCCACGAAGGCATCCGAGGCGAAGATCCTGGAGGACCTGCGCTGGATGGGGCTCGACTGGGACGAGGGTGTCGAGGCCGGCGGCCCGCTGGGACCGTACCGGCAGTCCGAGCGGCTGGACCTCTACCGCGCGCACGCGGATCGACTCATCTCGTCCGGCCACGCCTACTACTGCTTCTGCAGCGCAGAGACCCTGGAGGCCGAGCGCAAGGCGCAGCTCGCCGCGGGTCTGCCACCAAAGTACTCGGGCACCTGTCGCGCGCTCTCCCCCGAGGAAACCGCACGGCGCCGCGAGGCCGGCGAAGGCGCCGTCATCCGCCTGAAGGTGCCCGCGGGTCGCGAGATCACGTTCGACGACCTCGTTCGTGGCCCCGTGACGTTCCATACCGACGTCATCGGCGACCCCGTCCTCGTCCGCTCCGACGGCATCCCCGCCTACAACTACGCTGTCGTCGTCGACGACCAGCTGATGGCCATCACCCACGTCGTCCGGGGCGAGGATCACATCTCGAACACGCCACGCCAGCTGCTCGTGTACGAGGCGTTCGGCTGGACGCCCCCGCGCTTTGCGCACCTGTCGCTGGTGCTCGGGCCCGACCACGCGCCGCTGTCGAAGCGCCACGGCGCAACCTCCGTGGCCGAGTTCCGCGCGAAGGGCTACCTGCCGGAGGCGCTGGTCAACTACCTCGCGCTCATCGGGTGGTCGCCACGCCCTTCGAGGTTCAAGGGGCCAGCGGCTCAGCCGGGGCCGGAGGAGAGATCAGAAGCCGATGCGGCCGCCGAGGAACTGCTGCCGGCGCTCGAGCTGGCGCGGCGGTTCCGCCTGGAGGACGTGTCGCACAGCGCCGGCGTGTTCGACGAGGACAAGCTCGCATGGGTGAACCGCCACTACTTGAAGGCGCTGGAGGCGGAACGGCTGGTCGCCGAGGCGCTGCCGTTCCTCCGCGACGCGGGCCTGGTGACGGGAGCGCCCGGCCTGTCCGCCTTCACCTGGTTGACGACAGTGCTCCCGCCGATGGCGGCCTCGGTGGATCGCCTCAGCCAGATCCCGGAGCGGCTGCGCGACGTGTTCCGCTTCGAGCCCGGTGCGATGCTGGCCGACGAGGCGCTGGCCGCCGAGATGTCGGACCCCGCCGCCCGGGCTGTAGTGGCGGCGCTCGCGGACACACTGGCCACAGCGCCGAGGCTGCTCGACCGCGCCGCCTTCCGTGCCGCGGCGGCCGAGGTGAAGGACCGGACGGGGCAGAAGGGCAAGGCGCTGTTCCATCCCATCCGCGTCGCGCTCACGGGAACCGCGCAGGGACCGGAACTGGACGTCATCGTTCCCGCCATCGACAATGCCGCCGATCTGCCGTCCAGCGAGGGGCTCGCGCCGGTCCAGGGCTGCCGCGAGCGCGCGCGTGCCTGCAGCGCGCTCCTGGGCCATTCCTGAGCCGCGGAGAGGAGTAACATCGGGATCAGGGCCTCATCCAAGGGGTCCGGCATTGGCGTCGCAGCCGTTGGCCGCGGCTGCCAGGGAGGCGGCCATGGACCGCAAGCGCATTGTCATCGCCGGCACCAACTTCGCCGGCTACACTGCCGCGCTCGAGCTCAAGGAGCTCGTCGGCGACAACCACGACGTCACCGTCGTGGCCAACACCCACAAGTTCGTCTTCTTCCCGTCACTCATCTGGTATCCGTTCGGCCGGCGCGAGGAGAAGGACGTCACCTTCGACGTGCGGCCCGTCTACGAGGCCCACGGCATCGAGTTCGTCGAGGCCGAGATCGAGCTGTTCGATCCCCCGGGCAACCAGCTCATCACAAGGGACCGCGGTCCGGTCGCCTACGACTACCTCATGATTGGCACCGGTCCGAAGGTGGACTACGACTACATCCCCGGCCTGCGCGAGCACTCGTACTCCATCGTCGGCCTGGCGGCAGCCGAGCGCGCCCGCGAGGGCTGGCAGAGGTTCCTGGCCAGTCCCGGCCCCATCGTCGTCGGGTCGGCACAGGGCGCCGCGTGCTTCGGCGCTGCCTACGAGTTCCTCTTCAACACGCGGTACCACGTGGGCAGGCACCACCTGGTCGAGAAGGCGCCCATTACCTACGTCACGGCCGAGCCGTATGCCGCGCACTTCGGCATCGGCGGGTTCGGCAACGCGCAGAAGCTGTGCGAGTGGCTGTTCCACCGCTATCACATCCACTCGCGGATGAACGCGGAGATCGACTCGGTGACCGCGGAGGGCGTGCACCTGAAGGACGGGGAGTTCCTGCCGTCGAAGTTCACGATGATCATGCCGCGCTTCCTGGGCATCGACGCGGTGAGGAAGGCGCCCGGGCTGGGGAATGCGAGCGGGTTCATCGAGGTAGGCGACACCTACCAGCATCCCGTGTACAAGAACGTCTTCGCCGCCGGCGTGGCCGTCCACGTGAAGCCGCCCGAGCCGACGGCCGTGCCCTGCGGTGTGCCGAAGACGGGCTGGCCCACGGAACAAATGGCGAAGACCGCGGTGCGGAACATCGTCGCCGACATCAAGGGCCTGCCCTTCAAGTCCGAGCCGTTCGGCGAGATTGCCTCGTACTGCATCATGGACACGGGCAACATGGGCATGATCATCGCCGGGGATCACGTGCTCAAGCCTCGCGAACACGAGTTCATCATTCCCGGTCCCGAGGCCCACTGGGCGAAGCTGGCCTTCGAGAAATACTTCCTCTGGACGCGCCGGCACGCGCACGTCTGACCGCCGATCCTCCGGCGGCGGGCGACCGGGGCGGGCAGTGGGGTTATAGAATGCCCGCCAGGTTTTCCCGTTCGCCAACCGCCCCGGGGGTGAGAAATGCGCCGTTCGTCTCGTCTTGTCCTGCTGGCTGTCGCGACCGTGATGTGCGCAGCCGTGGTCGGTGCCCGCCAGGCCCGTCCGTCCTCTTCCGCGCTCATCGACGTCACCGTGCACGAAGGCACGTCGATGTCTGTGGCCATCTCGCCCGACGGCCGCACGCTGGCCATCGACCTGCAGGGCGGCATCTGGACCGTTCCCGCAACCGGCGGGACCGCGCGCCGCGTGACCGGCGTGTTCGAGGACGCCCGGCAGCCGCGGTGGTCGCCTGACGGGAAGTGGATCACCTACTTCGGCTACCGCGACGGCGGCTATGACATCTGGTCGGTGGCGCCCGACGGCACCGGCCAGCACCGCCTCACCTGGGGGCCCTTCGACGACCGCGAGCCCGTGTGGTCGCACGACGGGACCCGGGTGGCCTTCTCGTCCGATCGGGGCAATCCCCTCGGCAGCGACTACAACATCTGGGTGCTCGACGTGGCCACCGGCGCGCTGCGCCAGTTGACGAAGGACCGCGCCGAGGACTACATGCCGTCGTGGTCGCCCGACGATCGCGAGATTGCGTTTGCTTCCACCCGGGAGGACGGGCAGTCGGCATGGGCCGTCTCCGTCGCGGACTTGACCGAGCGCAAGCTCGCGACCGTGACCGGCGGGCGCGTGGACGCGCCGTCCTGGGGCCCGGGCGGCCAGGTGATCTACCACGTGACGGCGGGTACCGAGAGCCGGTACGAGGTGGACGGCAAGACCATCACCGGGACCGAGAACGTGTTCGCCTTCCGGGCCTCGTGGGCCTCACCCACGGAGTTCCTCTACGTGTCGGACGGCAAGATCCGGCGCCGCTCCCTCGGCGCGGCCGCGGCCCAGACCGTCGCCTTCGACGCCACCCTGCAGGTCACCCAGCCGCAGTACACGCGCCGCGTGCGCGATTTCACCTCCACGAAGCCGCGCAAGGCGCTCGGCATCGTCCGCCCCGTCATTTCGCCCGACGGCAGCCAGATCGCGTTTGCCGCCGTCGGTGACATCTACGTCGTGCCCGCCACGGGCGGCAAGCCCGTCAACCTCACCAACGACTCGGCGCTCGACACCGATCCGGCCTGGTCGCCGGATGGCTCGAGCCTGGTGTACTCGTCCGACAAGGACAGCCTGCACCTGCAGCTCTGGATCCGCGACATGAAGAGCGGGCAGGCACGGCAGGTGACGAAGCTGAGCACGCAGCCGCAGGGCGCGTCGTTCTCACCCGATGGGAAGAAGGTCGCCTTCTTCAACGTGGATGGCATGTGGCGCGTGGCCCAGATGTCGATTCTCGACGTCGCCAGCGGCACGGTGACGAAGATCCACGACACGCTGCCGCAGCCGGGGACGCCCGTCTGGTCGCCGGATGGGAAGCGCGTGGCTATCGCAGGCGTTGCCCCCCTGACGAGGAGGTTCCGGGAAGGGACGAACCAGATCCTGACAATCTCGACGGAGGGCGGGGCCGACGAGTGGCACGCCCCCATCCCGATGCTCGGCATCGACTCGCGGGGCGGCGGCGGCCCGGCCTGGTCGCCGGATGGCACGAAGATGGCCGCGGTGTACGAGGGGACGCTCTCGGTGTGGCCCGTCTCGACGTCCGGCGCGCCGCTCGGCCCGCCCCGCAAGGTCACCTCCGAGAGCGCGCACGCGCCGTCATGGCAGGGCGACTCGCGCCACATCCTCTACCAGTCGCTGGACACGCTGCGGATCCTGGACATCGAAACGGGGGAGAGCCGCACGGTGCCCCTCGACCTGCAGTGGACGCCCGCCATCCCCACCGGCACCGTCGTGATCCATGCCGGCCGGCTGCTCGACATGACGTCCCCGGCGTCACGGACCAACGTGGACGTCATCGTGGAGGGCAACCGCATCGCGCGGGTCGTCGCGCACGCCGACGCCAATCACGCGGGGGCGCGCGTCGTCGATGCCGCGGGCCAGACGGTCATGCCGGGGCTGGTCGAGTTCCACTCGCATCTCCAGAAGGACTTCGGGGCCGCCCAGGGGCGCGCGTGGCTGGCCTTCGGCGTGACGACGGTCCGCAGCCCGGGCAACACGCCGTACGAGGCCGTCGAGGATCGCGAGGCCAACGAGGCGGGTGTGCGTCCCGGCCCGCGCGTCTACGGCACCGGGTATCTCATGGAATGGAACCGCGTCTACTACAAGATGGGCATCGCCATCTCGAGCGTCAGCCAGTTCGAGATGGAGCTGCAGCGGGCGAAGGTGCTCGAGCACGATCTCATCAAGAGCTACGTTCGCCTGCCCGATCTGCAGCAGAAGCGGATGGTGGAGTTCGCGCACGAGATTGGCGTGCCGGTGGCCACGCACGAGATCTTCCCGGCGGCGCTCGTCGGTGTGGACAACACCGAGCACACCGCCGCGACCAGCCGCCGGGGCTACTCGCCGAAGATGGCGACGCGCCAGATGGCCTACGAGGACGTGGTGCAGCTGTTCGGAAAGAGCGCGCGCATCTTCTGCCCGATGATTTCCGGGTTCGGGGCGAGGCGCCTGTTCGAGCTCGACCCCGCGCTCAAGAACGACCCGCGCTTCGGGCTCTACCCGGAGTGGATGCGGCGGCAGGTGGCGGCGCAGCCCACCGCCGCCAGCCCGGGCGGCGGCGGCGATCCCCGCGGCGGCAGCGGCAAAATGGTGCTCGACATCATGAAGGCCGGCGGGCTGGTCGTGGCCGGCACCGACACCCCCAATGGCGTGAACCTGCACGGGGAACTCATGTCCTACACCATGGCCGGCATGAGCGCGTTCGACGCGCTGAAGACGGCGACGGTGAACCCGGCGAAGGCCCTGGGCCTGAACGCCGGCACCATCGAGGCCGGGAAGCTCGCGGACATCATCGTGATCGACGGCGACCCGCTCGCAGATATCGCGGCCACCTCACGCGTGCGGCACGTCATCGCGAACGGCCGGCCGTACAGTGTGGAGCAGCTGGTGGGCAATGACCATTGATGATTGAGCGACTGGTGATCGGGCGATTCATCGGGTGATCGGCGATGGGGGCATTGCGGCATTCAATTCAATCGATTGCCGCATTGCCCCAATCACTCAATCCTTCAATGAATCGTCAATCGCCAATCACCAATCACCAATGGGCGCATTTCAGAAGCCCACGCGGAAGGCGAGCTGCATCACGCGCGGCTGGTAGGCGTTCAGCAGGTTCTGCCGGGGCGCGCCGAACGTCGTGGAGTTCAGCTGCCCGTTGTAGGAGCCGTAGTTCTCGTGGTTGAACAGGTTGAACACCTCGGCGATGCCCGTGATCTTCACGTTCCCAGGCAGGTTGATGTCCTTCGAGAGGCGCACGTCCACGCGGTGGAGGGGGAACCCCTTGAGCGCGTTGCGCGGGACGAGGTCGCCGACCGCGAACGACGTCGGGCCGTCGAAGCGGTCCGCCACGTCGCCGGACACGGTCACCGGCGCGGTGACGTAGCGGTTCGTCCCGCCGTGCCCGAACGGGTTGGCGGCGTAGTTGGTGACGTAGTAGTTGCCCGAGCCGAACAGGTAGGCGCCCGACAGGCTGAAGTCCCACTTCATCCGCCAGATCCCGTTGACGCGCAGCGTATGGCGCTGGAACTCGGTTGAGCGGGCCCAGTCCGCGGCCGGGTCGAACGGGTTGTTGGCCTGGTACTGGAAGTTGGTGGTGTCGTCGTTGTTGTAGAGCAGCAGGGTGTAGCTGGCCGACGCCTGCCAGTTGTTGCGGTAGCGCCGGTTCACGGCCATCGAGAAGGCCCCGTAGTCGGCGCGCCCCTTCGACTCGAGCCACTGGATGACGCCGTAGTTCGGGTCGGGCCGCCCTGCCGTGGTCGGGTTCAGGCTGTAGCCCGTCGCCGGGTTGAAGAACAGGTTCGGATCGCGCTGGCGGGCGAAGTTGTAGCCCTCCCAGAACGTGAAGTCCCCCTCGACCCCCCAGATCTCGGCGAACTGGGTCTGGGCGCCGATGGTGCTCTGCCACGTGTAGGGCATCTTGTAGTCGTGCGCGATGACGCGCGGCGACTGCGCGGGCAGCGGGTAGAGGCCGTTGATGAAGTCCTCGGGCGTGCGCCCGCGGGTGGGATCCTCGACGAACCCCGGCAGGCCGTCGTAGGGGAACGAGTTCACGAGGATGCGCTGCGCGTTGAACGACTGCTGGCTGAACGTGGTGTTCGAGTCCGGGATGCTGAAGTAGAGGCCGCTGCCGCCACGGATGACCAGCTTGCCCGTCCCGCCGACGTTCCAGTTGAAGCCGCCGCGCGGCGCGATGTTGTTGATGTCGCGCAGCCCGCCCGGGTACAGGGGCTCACCGGGCGTCAGGTCGATGTCGGCATACTGGTTCCCGCCCCGCGGGTTGAAGGCGGCCGTGCTCGTCACGTACGGCGGGTCGAGCGCGCCCCAGTCCGCGTCCCACCGCACGCCGAAGTTCGTGGTGAAGTCGTTGCTCACGCGCCACGTGTCGCCGAACCAGAGCGCGACGGTCGGCCTGGGAATATCGATCGTCCAGTCGCCGAAGTTCAGGTCGTAGCGCTGGACGAACCCGTCGAGGCCCGTGACGTCCCACTGGGACGGGTCGTTCCACGCGTTCGCCGGGAAGCGCCGGTTGAGATCCGTGGGCACCCGCGTGAACACGTACTCGCCCCGCGACAGCAACTGCCACTGGCCGGTGTCGTGCCAGCGCAGGTACTCCGCGCCGAACTTCATGTCGTGCCGGCCCTTCGTCATGTTCAGGTCGTACCGGAAACTGAACGTGTCCTGGAAGAACTCCTGCGGGTAGTTCCGCCGCTGGCCCACCGTGAGCCCCGGGAACACGTAGTTCGGCGTGTTGGCCAGTTCGGGAATGGCGAGCTGGTTCTGCCAGTCGAAGTGCGTGTACCCGACGCGCACCTCCTGCAGCGTGGTGCTGCTCAACACCTTGGCCCACGTGCCCACCACGTTGATGGCACGCCGCGAGCGATCCGCGGCCTGCGAGGGATGCTCCGTGCCCGACACCTGCGTGAACGGGTTGCCCCAGTCCCAGTACGAGGCGCGCGCGGTGAGGTGATCCTGCGGCCGCATCTGCCAGTCGGCCCGGCCCAGGAAGCTGTTCTGCACGGTCTTGGTGTCGAACGAGAAACTCTGCCCGGGCAGCGCCGGTGGCGCGGCGAAGATGGTGTTCGGCTCGTTCTCGCGCTCGTAGGACACGAAGTAGTGCAGCCGGTCCCGGATGATCGGGCCGCCCAGCGCGGCGCCGATCTGCTGGTTCGAGTAGGGCAGCACGCGGTTGGCGATGAAGTCCTTCGCGTTCAGGGCGTCGTCGCGAAAGAAGCCGTAGACGCTGCCGGTGAGGTTGTTGGTGCCCGAGCGCGAGATGGCCTGCACCTGCATGCCGAGCGACCGGCCCTGCGTGATGTCGAACAGGTTGGTGACGATCTGGAACTCGGCGATGGCCTCGCGGCTGAAGCGCGGCTGGCCGAACCCGCCGCCCGCCACCTGCTGGGTGATCTCCTGGCCGTCGAGATTCAGCTGGAACTGGCGGTCGCGCACGCCCGGCGTGTTGTCCACCGCGTTGGCGGTCACGCCGCGCACCTGCATGGCCAGCTCCATCCAGTTGCGGCCCTGCAGCGGCAGTTCCTCCATCTGGCGCCGGTCCACGTTGCCGCCGACCTGCGTGGAGGTGATGTCCACCAGAGGGGATTCGCCGGTGACCGTGACGGTCTCCTCCAGCGAGGCCACCTTCATGGCGAAGGGCACGGTGCGGTTCTGGCCGACGAGCAGCTCCACCTCGGGCACGACCACCGTGGAGAAGCCCGCCAGCTCCGCCTGCACCTTGTAGCGCGCGGGCGGCAGCCCGCGCAGGCGGTACTCGCCGCGCTCGTCCGTCACCGCGGTGAACACACGACCCGTATCGAGCGCCGTGGCGGTGATGGTGACACCGGGCAACGCCGCCTTTGTTTCGTCGGTTGCGGACCCGACGATTGACGCTTCCTGAGCGGCAGCCGCTCCCGCACCCAGCCACAACAGCGCAGCCAGGCAGTACCACACGACACGAACGCCCATGCACCCTCCTCTCCCGGTGATATCGGGGTCACCTAATAGGGCTGAAGCGTTCCGTGTATGAAGTACGCCCGCCGCGAGTGGAAGGGGTGGGATTATTTTGCGCGGACTATAACACACCATCGAGGATGCCGATGCCGCTCGATGGCCGACGCGGCACTATACTGCTCGGCAGCCGCTCGTCACCGCGCGCGTCGCCGCCCGTCCCCATGCTCATCTACGGCCTCAATCCCGTGCTCGAGGCGCTGCGCGCAAAGCGCGTGCGTGCGATCCGGCTCGCGGATCGCTTCGACCAGCGCACCGCCGGCATCGTCCAACTGGCCGACGCCCAAGGCGTACCCGTGCGCCGCGTGACGCGCGAGGCCCTGGATCGCGAAACGCGGCACGGCGTCCACCAGGGCGTGGCCGCCGATGTCGAGGCGCTCGCGCCGGCGACCCTGGACGAGCTCACCGCCCGGCGCGATCCGCCGCCCCTCATCGTCGTGCTCGACGAGGTCGAGGATCCGCAGAACGTCGGCGCCATCCTCCGGACGATGGATGCGGTGGGCGCGACCGGGCTGGTACGCCAGACGCGCCGGGCCGCGCCGCTCGAAGGCGCGGCGGCCAAGGCGTCTGCCGGCGCCGTGCACCACGTGCCGATTGCGGATGTCGTCAACATCGCGCGCGCCATCGAGGCGCTGAAGGCCGCGGGGGTCTGGACCATCGGGCTGGACGCCGGGGCCGAGTTGGCCTATCATCAGTGGGATCTCACCCTTCCAACCGCTCTCGTCCTGGGGGCGGAAGGGTACGGGCTGCGTCGGCTCGTGCGGGAACGGTGCGACGGCCTGGCCCGCATTCCCATGCGGGGCCATGTCGGCAGTCTCAATGTTTCTGCGGCGGCCGCCATCGTCCTGTACGAGGCGGATCGTCAGCGAAGCCGGGGGAGGTAGGGGGCCTGGAACGGTCGCCGGGCGGAAGCCGGGCGCGCCAGGTCGCCGGGGCGGAATGCCCCGGCCAGACAGGCTGCCCGCCGTTACGACTCCGGAGGAGGTCCATGATTGGTGTCCTGCCTGCGTGGGTTGCGCGTCTGGCACAAGACGTGCTAGCATTTCATTCTTTGTCTGGCTGGCGTAGCTCAGCCCGGTAGAGCAGCTGATTTGTAATCAGCCGGTCGGGGGTTCAAATCCCTCCGCCAGCTCCATCGGCCCTGCGAGGCGCAAGCGGGCGCCCGATGGGCGGACAGACGGAAAGCGCAGGGTCGCGGGGCACGACGGGATTCATCCTCAAAAACTGGTCGATTCACGGGCAGGTGGCGGAGCGGTCAATCGCAGCAGACTGTAAATCTGCCGCCCCATGGGCTACGGAGGTTCGAATCCTCCCCTGCCCACCATTCGACTCGGCCCTTCGGGTCTCGCTTGTGGCGGGCCCGAGGGCCGCGAGCGATGCGCCGGTTGAGAGGGCAGGTTGGGCCGGGCGTGAAGGGCTGGTTCTGAGCGAGCGCAGCGAGTCGAAGGGCGGGCCTGCCCGCCGAAGTGTTGGGCGAGGGTGGGCACGAAGGCGCCGTGGCGAGCGGCGCACGTGGGTCGCGAAGGCGGGAGTAACTCAGTGGTAGAGTCACAGCCTTCCAAGCTGTTGGTCGCGGGTTCGATCCCCGTCTCCCGCTCCATCCTCCGCCAATCGCTCGCCTCGCTCGCGGCTTCGGATGGCCAGCCAGCGATGGCGTCGGAGAGAAGCAGGTGAACGACAGGCCGGCCTGTCGGCCGTAGCTGCGAGCGTGGCGAGCGTCTAGCGAAGGCCGATGTAGCTCAGTTGGCAGAGCGCGTCCTTGGTAAGGACGAGGTCACCGGTTCAATCCCGGTCATCGGCTCCAGTGCGGTGCGGTAAGGCCTCCGGGTGCCTTACTGCCGAAATGGTGGAAGGCGGGCACCCGGGTATGAATCAACGACTCCGGCACGGGGCCGGAAGGTCGGTCTCGAGGAAGCGAAGAGCGAGTCATGGCGAAAGAGAAATTTGACCGGTCCAAACCACACGTCAACGTTGGCACGATTGGCCACATCGACCACGGAAAGACCACGCTGACAGCGGCGCTGACGAAAGTCGCGGCCGACAAGGGGTGGGCGAAGTTCGTGCCCTACGACGAGGTCGCGAAGGCCTCCGAGTCGCAGGGTCGCCGTGACGATACCAAGATCCTCACGATCGCGAGCAGCCACGTCGAGTACGCGACGGCGCAGCGTCACTACGCGCACGTCGACTGCCCGGGCCACGCCGACTACATCAAGAACATGATCACGGGCGCCGCGCAGATGGACGGCGCCATCCTGGTCGTGAGCGCGGTCGACGGCCCGATGCCGCAGACGCGCGAGCACGTGCTGCTGGCCAAGCAGGTGAACGTGCCCTTCATCGTCGTGGCGCTCAACAAGGTCGACGCGGTGGACGATCCGGAGCTGCTGGATCTCGTCGAGCTCGAGGTGCGCGAGCTGCTCAAGGGCTACGGCTTCCCGGGCGACGACCTGCCGGTGGTGCGCGTGTCGGCCCTCAAGGCCCTCAACGGCGAGGCCGACGGCGTCGAGAGCATCGTCAAGCTGATGGAGGCGCTCGACGCCTACATCCCGCTGCCGGAGCGCGACGTCGACAAGCCCTTCATGATGCCCATCGAGGACGTGTTCTCGATCTCGGGCCGTGGCACCGTGGTGACGGGCCGCATCGAGCGCGGCAAGGTGAAGGTCGGCGAGGAAATCGAGATCGTCGGCTTCCGGCCCACCGAGAAGAAGGTGGTCACCGGCGTCGAGATGTTCCGCAAGCTGCTCGACGAGGGCGTGGCGGGCGACAACGTCGGCATCCTGCTCCGCGGCGTGGAGAAGTCGGACGTCGAGCGCGGCCAGGTGCTGGCCAAGCCCGGCTCCATCAAGCCGCACACGAAGTTCAAGGCCGAGGTGTACGTGCTCTCGAAGGACGAGGGCGGCCGCCACACCCCGTTCTTCAACGGCTACCGTCCGCAGTTCTACATCCGGACGACGGACGTCACCGGCACGCTGAAGCTGGGCGAGGGCGTGGAGATGATCATGCCCGGCGACAACACCCAGATCTCGGCCGAGCTGATCGCGCCGGTGGCCCTCGAGAAGGGCGCCCGGTTCGCGATTCGCGAGGGCGGGCGCACGGTGGGCGCCGGCACCGTGACGGAGATCATCGAGTAGGCGCGCCGGCGGCGCGTGGGCCTCTGGTGGGCCTCGCCTGCGGCGTCGGTGGGCCGGTGGCAGGAAGGGCAGGAGTGCTCTTCCCGCCGACGGCCCACTGACAGCCTGCCGAAGGCCGACCGAGGCCGGCGCGAGCCGGCCGAGGCCATGGGAGTTCAGCAATGCGAGACATCATCCAGATGGCGTGCGGCGAGTGCAAGCGCCGGAACTACAGCACGACGAAGAACAAGAAAAAGACGACCGAGCGCCTCGAGTTCAGCAAGTACTGCCGGCACTGCCGGAAGCACACGCCGCACAAGGAGCAGAAGTAGCCGGCCCGAAGCACCGGGCAGGAGGCAGAAGGCGCGCGCAAGGCAGGAGCGGACGGCGGCAGCCGGCCGGCCGCAGCCTTGGCGAAGGCGGATAGGCCAGTAGCTCAATTGGTAGAGCACCGGTCTCCAAAACCGGGGGCTGGGGGTTCGAGTCCCTCCTGGCCTGCCACACTCAACCGCGGTCGAGGAACGTGCATTGGCGACTGAGACGATAGAACAGACGGGCGAGGGCGCCCGAGGCGGACCGCTCGGCTGGTACCAGCGCGCGGGCGAGTTCTTCGCCGAGGTGCGCAACGAGATGAAGCGCGTCACGTGGCCGTCGCGTCGCGAGGTCTACGCGACCACCGTGGTGGTCATCCTGACGTCGGTCTTCTTCGGGTTGTTCCTGTTCGGCGTCGACCTGCTGTGGAGCGCGGGCGTGCAGTGGGTGCTGCGCCGCTTCGGCGCGGGTGGCGTATGACCGACGCCGCCGCCAAGCACTGGTACATCGTCCACACCTACTCTGGCTTCGAGCGGAAGGTGGCCGAGTCGCTCGCGGAGCGCGCCAAGGCCTACGGGCTGACGGACGAGATCGGCGAGATCCTCATCCCGACCGAGGACGTGATCGAGATGCGCGGCGGGCGGAAGATCGTGTCCTCCAAGCGGTTCTTTCCCGGCTACATCCTGGTCGAGATGAACATGACCGACAACGCGTGGCACGTGGTGAAGAACACGCCGAAGGTCACGGGCTTCGTGGGGGCCGGCGCCAAGCCGACGCCGCTGACGAAGGAGGAAGTCGAGCAGATCCTCGAGCAGGTGAAGTCGGCGGCCGAGAAGCCCAAGCCGAAGTACTCGTTCGACAAGGGCGACCAGGTGCGCATCAACGAGGGCCCGTTCGCCAGCTTCAACGGCATCGTGGACGAGGTCAACGCCGACAAGAACACGCTGAAGGTGATGGTCACCATCTTCGGCCGTTCGACGCCGGTCGAGCTGGACTTTTTGCAGGTGGAGAAGCTCTAGGGCAGGGACCAGGGATCAGGGACCAGGGATCGGGGAACAGACGTCCCTGACCCCTGACCTCGGCCCCCGACCCCTGAAAGTGAGATATGGCAAAGAAGGTTCAAGGCTTCGTGAAGCTCCAGATTCCGGCGGGCAAGGCCACGCCGGCGCCGCCCGTGGGCACCGCGCTCGGCCCGCACGGCGTGAACATCATGGACTTCTGCAAGGCGTTCAACGCGCGCACGGCGAAGGACGACGGGCTCATCATCCCGGTGGTGGTGACCATCTACTCGGATCGGTCCTACTCGTTCATCACCAAGACGCCGCCGGCCGCCGTGCTGCTGAAGCGGGCGGCGAACATCGCGAAGGGATCGGCCGAGCCCAACAAGAACAAGGTGGGCACGGTCACGGTAAAGCAGGTCGAGGAGATCGCCAGGCAGAAGATGCCGGACCTCAACGCCGAGTCGCTCGAGGCGGCGGTGCGGACGGTGGCGGGCACGGCGCGATCGATGGGACTCGACGTCATCCAGTAAGGCAACCATGGCTACTCACGGCAAGAAGTACACGGCGGCGAAGCAGCAGGTCGAGGACCGGCCCTACGCCCTGGACGAGGCACTGCCGCTCGTCCAGAAGCTGAAGTTCGCCAAGTTCGACGAGACGGTGGCGCTCTCGATCCGCCTCGGCGTGGATCCGAAGCACGCCGACCAGATGGTGCGCGGCACCGTCGTGCTCCCGCACGGGCTGGGCAAGTCGAAGCGCGTGGTCGTCATCGCGGGTCCCGACAAGCAGAGGGAGGCCGAGGAGGCCGGTGCCGACGTCGTGGGCGGCGAGGAGCTGGTCGACCGGATCAACACCGGATGGGTGGACTTCGAGGCCGTCGTCGCGACACCCGACATGATGCGCGCGGTCGGCAAGCTCGGCAAGGTGCTGGGTCCCCGGGGCCTGATGCCGAACCCCAAGACCGGCACCGTCACCCCGAACGTGGGCCAGGCGGTGAAGGAGATCAAGGCCGGCAAGGTCGAGTTCCGCGTGGACAAGACCGGCATCGTCCACGCCCCGGTGGGGAAGACGTCGTTTCCGGCGCAGAACCTCATCGAGAACGCCTCGGCGCTGCTCGACAGCGTGGTGCGCGCCAAGCCGTCGGCCGCGAAGGGCAAGTACCTGAAGAGCATCACCGTGTCCTCGACGATGGGCCCGGGCGTGCGCGTCGATGAAACCCGCGTGGAAGCGGCGGCGAAGCGCTAGGCGCCGAGGAGACGTTTAGATCATGGCAGTCACACGAGCGGACAAGGAAACCGAGCTGACCGCGCTCGAGGGCGTCTTCAAGGGCGCCGATGCGGCAATCCTGGTGGACTACAAGGGCATCAACGTGCCCCAGGTGACCGAGCTGCGGCGCGAGCTGCGCAAGGCGAAGGCCGGCTACAAGGTCGTCAAGAACACGCTGGCGAGGCGGGCGCTGAAGGGCACGACCTTCGAGACGCTCACCGCCCACTTCGAGGGCACGACCGCGGTGGCCTACACCGAGGGCGATCCGGTGGCGCTGGCGAAGGCCCTGACGGCGTTCATGAAGAACGCGCCGACGCTGCAGATCAAGGCGGCGGTGGTGCAGGGGCAGGCCATCCAGGCGGCGGAGGTCACCGACCTGGCCAACATGCCCGGCAAGCCGGAGCTGTACGCGAAGCTGCTGTACGTCCTGCAGGCCCCGGCCACCAACCTGGTGCGGGTCCTCAGCGCGGTGCCGCGCGACCTGGTGAGCGTGCTGGCCCAGGCGGAGCAGAAGCGCAAGGAATCGTAGCGGCGCGGCGGGGCGCCCTCGGAACGGGTGAGAGCTGAGAGCTGATAGCAGACTTTAAGGAGCAGAGAGCAATGGCCGAAGTGAACCAGCAGCAGGTGATCGACTACATCAAGGGCATCAGCGTGATGGAGCTCTCGCAGCTCGTCAAGGCGCTGGAGGCGGAGCTCGGCGTGTCGGCGGCGGCGGCGATGCCGATGATGGGCATGCCGATGATGGCGGGCGGCGGCGCCGCGGCGCCGGCGGCCGAGGAGAAGACCGAGTTCACGGTGACGCTGACCGACGTGGGCAGCAACAAGATCAACGTGATCAAGGTCGTCCGCGAGGTCACCAGCCTGGGCCTCAAGGAAGCCAAGGACCTGGTCGAGGGGGCGCCCAAGCCGATCAAGGAGGCCATCCCCAAGGACGAGGCCGAGGCCATCAAGAAGAAGTTCGAGGAAGCCGGCGCGAAGGTCGAGATCAAGTAGGTCCCGGCCGTCGGATCTCGGGATTGACGGGCACCGGGAAGGGCTCCGGTGCCCGGCGTGTCTTTGGCCTTGGCCCCCTTCGAGCACAGCATGTACAGCCTTCCGAAGAACGTCTACCGCGAGCGCAGGGATTTCTCGAAGATCAAGACGACGGTTCCCATCCCGAACCTGATCGAAATACAGCGGAAGAGCTATGAGCGCTTCCTGCAGATGAACCGCCTGCCCTCGGAACGCGAGGATCAGGGGCTGCAGTCGGTGTTCAAGTCCGTCTTCCCGATCAGCGACTTCCGGGAGAACTCGTCGCTCGAGTTCATCGAGTACTCGATCGGCAACTGGGAGTGCAAGTGCGCCAAGCTGCAGGGCCTGCACCACCTCCGGAAGCCGTGCAGGAACTGCGGGCACACCCTCATCGCCGATCCGTACGGCGACAAGGACGTGCTCTGCCCGAAGTGCGGCACCGCCAACGTCGCCCGCGGCGACGTCTGCGACATCTGCGGCCACACGGTCGCGCTCAAGCTGAAGTACGACGTGGACGAGTGCCAGGAGCGCGGCATGACCTACGCCGTGCCGCTGAAGGTGACGATCCGGCTGGTGGTCTGGAACAAGGACCCCGAGACCGGCGTGAAGACCATCCGCGACATCAAGGAGCAGGAGGTCTACTTCGGCGACATCCCGCTGATGACGGACAACGGGACGTTCATCATCAACGGCACCGAGCGCGTCATCGTCAGCCAGCTGCACCGCTCGCCCGGCGCGTTCTTCCACTCGGAAGACAAGAGCCTGTATGTCGCCCAGATCATCCCGTACCGCGGGTCGTGGGTGGAGTTCGAGTACGACGCCAAGAACCTGCTGTACGTCCGCATCGACCGCAAGCGGAAGTTCCTCGCCACGGTGTTCCTGCGCGCCCTCGGGCTGCGCGGCGCCGACGAGATCATCCGCGCGTTCCACGCGGTGGACACGGTGTACCTGCGCGACAACGCCCAGCACTGGGCGGTGGCCGACAGCCTGGTGGGCCAGCGCGCGCGCCGCGACGTGAAGGCGGGCGAGGTCAGCATCAGCGAGGGCAAGAAGATCACCAAGGCCCACCTCGAGGGGCTGCGCAAGGCCGGCGTCAAGGACATCGAGGTCACCGACGAGGCGCTGCAGGGCGCCTACACGGCGGCCGACATCGTGGACCCCGGCACGGGCGAGGTGCTGCTCGAGGCCAACGAGGAGCTCACGCCCCGCGTGGTCTCGCTGGCGCACGAGAAGGGCGTCGAGAAGCTCGAGGTGTTCTTCCCCGAGCGCGACGACGTCGGGCCCATCCTGTCGCAGACGCTCAAGAAGGACCCGATCCGGACGCACGAGGAGGCGCTCATCGAGATCTACCGGCGCCTGCGGCCCGGGGATCCGCCGACGCTCGACAGCTCGCGCACGCTCTTCGAGAACATGTTCTTCAACCCGCAGAAGTACGACTTCTCGCGGGTCGGCCGGCTCAAGCTGAACACCAAGCTCGGGCTGAACACGCCGCTCGACGAGAAGATCCTGCACCCGCAGGACTTCTACGAGGTCATCAAGTTCCTGCTCAAGCTCCGCAAGAACGCGGCGGCGGTGGACGACATCGACCACCTGGGCAACCGGCGGGTCCGCTCCGTGGGCGAGCTGCTCGAGAACCAGTTCCGCATCGGGCTGGTCCGCATGGAGCGCGCCATCAAGGAGAAGATGTCGGTCTACCAGGAAATGGCGACCGCCATGCCGCACGACCTCATCAACGCGAAGCCGGTCATGGCCGCGATTCGCGAGTTCTTCGGGTCGTCGCAGCTGTCGCAGTTCATGGACCAGACCAACCCGCTCTCGGAGGTCACGCACAAGCGGCGCCTCTCGGCGCTCGGGCCGGGCGGGCTGTCGCGCGAGCGCGCGGGCTTCGAGGTGCGCGACGTGCACCCGACGCACTACGGACGCATCTGCCCCATCGAGACGCCGGAGGGCCCGAACATCGGCCTCATCAGCTCGCTGAGCAGCTACGCGCGCATCAACGAGTTCGGCTTCATCGAGTCGCCGTACCGCAAGGTGAAGAACGGCGTGGTGATCGACTACGTGATGGTCACCAACGCCGGCGGCAACCCGAAGTACAAGAACGGCGAGATCGTGGAGGCCGACGAGCTGGTCGGCGCCGACGGCCGGTCGAAGAAGAAGGGCGTGGAGTTCGAGCCCTACTGCTTCTACCTGTCGGCGTGGGAGGAGGACCAGTACATCATCGCGCAGGCCAACGTCGAGCTGGACGAGAACGGCCGGCTGAAGGCCGACCGCGTGAACGCGCGCCAGCAGGGCGACTTCATCCTGGCGCCGCGCGACCAGGTGCAGTTCATCGACGTCTCGCCCAAGCAGCTCGTCTCGGTGGCCGCATCGCTCATCCCGTTCCTCGAGAACGACGACGCGAACCGCGCGCTGATGGGATCGAACATGCAGCGCCAGGCGGTGCCGCTGCTCCGCGCGCAGGCGCCGTACGTCGGCACCGGCATGGAGTACATCACGGCGCGCGACTCGGGCGCCGTGGCGGTGGCCCGGCGGACCGGCACGGTCGACTTCGTCGACTCGACCCGCATCGTGGTGCGCGTCGAGAGCGCCGAGGGCGACGAGACCAGCAAGGAGATGGGGGCGGACATCTACCCGCTCACCAAGTTCAAGCGGTCGAACCAGAACACCTGCATCAGCCAGAAGCCCATCGTGCGGGTCGGGCAGAAGGTGCAGAAGGGGCAGGTGCTGGCCGACGGCCCCTGCACGGAGCTCGGCGAGCTGGCGCTCGGCCGCAACGTGCTGGTGGCCTTCATGCCCTGGCGCGGCTACAACTTCGAGGACGCGATCCTCGTCAGCGAGAAGCTGGTCCGCGAGGACTACTACACCTCGATCCACATCGAGGAGTTCGAGATCGAGGCGCGCGACACCAAGCTCGGCCCCGAGGAGATCACGCGGGACATCCCGAACGTGTCGGAGGGGTACCTGGCCGATCTCGACGACAGCGGCATCATCCGCATCGGCGCGTCGGTGAAGCCGGGCGACATCCTCGTGGGCAAGGTCACGCCGAAGGGCGAGACGCAGCTCACGCCCGAGGAGAAGCTCCTGCGGGCCATCTTCGGCGAGAAGGCCGGCGACGTCCGCGACGCCTCCCTCATCTGTCCGCCGGGCATCGAGGGCATCATCGTCGGGGTGAAGATCTTCTCCCGCAAGGGCATCGAGAAGGATGACCGCGCGAAGGCGATCGAGCAGGACGAGCTCGACATGATGGAGAAGAACCTCCAGGACGAGATCCGCATCCTGCACGACGAGACGAAGAAGCGCGTCGTCCAGATGGTGCAGGGGCAGACGCTGCGCTCCGACCTCTTCGACGAGTTCGGCCGCGAGCGGCTGGCGAAGAAGGGCACGGTGCTCACCACCGAGGTCCTCGAGGCCCTGCCCTACAGCGCGCTGGTGAAGGCGAAGCTGCAGACCGACGACATCGTGCTCGAGAACGAGCTCCGGAAGGTGGAGGAGCGGACCGAGCGGCAGATCGAGGTCATCCGCAACGTCTTCGAGGAGAAGAAGGAGAAGATCCGCCGCGGCGACGAGCTGCCGCCGGGCGTGATCAAGCTCGTCAAGGTGTACGTGGCGATGAAGCGCAAGCTGTCGGTCGGCGACAAGATGGCCGGCCGCCACGGCAACAAGGGCGTCATCGCGCGGATCCTGCCCGAGGAGGACATGCCGTACCTCCCGGACGGCACACCGGTCGAGATCGTGCTCAACCCGCTGGGCGTGCCCTCGCGCATGAACGTGGGCCAGATCCTCGAGACGCACCTCGGGTGGGCCGCGCACGCACTGGGCCTGTTCTTCGCGACGCCGGTGTTCGACGGCGCGCTGGAGCCGGAGATCAAGAAGTGGCTCGAGCAGGCGGACCTGCCGTCGAGCGGCAAGACCGATCTCTACGACGGCATGACCGGTGACAAGTTCGAGCAGAGCGTCACCGTCGGCTACATCTACATGCTGAAGCTGTCGCACCTGGTCGACGACAAGATTCACGCGCGCTCGATCGGCCCGTACTCGCTCATCACCCAGCAGCCGCTGGGCGGCAAGGCGCAGTTCGGCGGCCAGCGCTTCGGCGAGATGGAGGTGTGGGCGCTCGAGGCCTACGGCGCCGCGCACATCCTCCAGGAGCTGCTCACCGCGAAGTCGGACGACGTGACCGGCCGCGCGAAGATCTACGAGTCCATCGTGAAGGGCGACGCGTCCTTCACGGCGGGCCTGCCGGAGTCGTTCAACGTGCTCATCCGCGAGCTGCAGTCGCTGTGCCTCGACGTCGAACTGGTGACGACGAAGAAACGGCCGCTGGAGCCGGCGGCCGAGGCCGCCGAACCGGTGCTGGAGGGCTGAAGATCCATGAGACCAAGCTTCACGGACAGCAAGACGGCCCTCAGGGCCGACTTCGACGCGATCAAGATCAGCCTGGCTTCCCCGGAGAAGATCGAGAACTGGTCGTTCGGCGAGGTGACCAAGCCGGAGACGATCAACTACCGGACCTTCAAGCCGGAACGGGACGGGCTGTTCTGCGCGAAGATCTTCGGCCCGATCACGGACTGGGAGTGCCTCTGCGGCAAGTACAAGCGCATGAAGCACCGCGGCGTGATCTGCGACAAGTGCGGCGTCGAGGTGACGCAGGCCCGCGTCCGCCGCGAGCGGCTGGGCCACATCAAGCTGGCGACCCCGGTGAGCCACGTGTGGTTCTTCAAGGGGCTGCCGAGCCGCATCGGCCACCTGCTCGACATCTCGCTCCGCGACCTCGAGCGCGTCCTCTACTTCGAGGCGTACGTGGTCGTGGACCCGGGCGAGACCAAGCTGACGCAGAACCAGCTCCTCAACGAGGAGCAGTTCCGCAAGGCCCGCGAGGAGTACGGCTACTCGAAGTTCAAGGCGCAGATGGGCGCCGAGGCCATCAAGGAGCTGCTGCGGCGTGTCAACGTCGAGTCGCTGGCCGAGGAACTGCGCGCCAAGATGCGCGTGGAGACCTCGGCGCAGAAGAAGCTCAAGTTCGCCAAGCGGCTCAAGGTGGTGGACGCCTTCCGCAAGTCGAGCAACAAGCCCGAGTGGATGATCCTGGACGTGATCCCGGTCATTCCGCCGGAGCTGCGCCCGCTGGTGCCGCTGGATGGCGGCCGCTTCGCCACCTCCGATCTCAACGATCTCTACCGTCGCGTCATCAACCGCAACAACCGGTTGAAGAAGCTGATGGAGCTCAAGGCGCCGGATGTCATCATCCGCAACGAGAAGCGCATGCTCCAGGAGGCCGTGGACGCGCTCTTCGACAACGGCCGCCGCGGCCGCGTGCTGCGCGGCGCCAACAACCGGCCGCTCAAGTCGCTCTCCGACACGCTCAAGGGCAAGCAGGGGCGGTTCCGCCAGAACCTGCTCGGCAAGCGCGTGGACTACTCGGGCCGCTCGGTCATCGTCGTGGGCCCGGAGCTCAGGCTGAACCAGTGCGGGCTGCCCAAGAAGATGGCGCTCGAGCTGTTCAAGCCGTTCATCTACAACAAGCTCGAGGAGCGGGGCCTGGTCGCGACCATCAAGCAGGCCAAGGAGATGGTCGAGAAGCAGGTGGCCGAGGTGTGGGACGTGCTCGAGGAGGTCATCCGCGAGCACCCCGTGCTGCTCAACCGCGCGCCCACGCTGCACCGCCTGGGCATCCAGGCGTTCGAGCCGGTGCTGGTGGAGGGCAAGGCCATCCGCATCCACCCGCTCGTCTGCACCGCGTTCAACGCGGACTTCGACGGCGACCAGATGGCGGTGCACATCCCGCTCTCTCCGGAGGCCCAGATCGAGGCCACCGAGCTGATGATGTCGTCGAAGAACATCCTGTCGCCCGCCAACGGCACGCCCATCGCGGTGCCGTCGCAGGACGTCGTGCTCGGCTGCTACTACCTGACCAAGGCCAAGCCCGGCGCGAAGGGCGAGGGCCGCGCGTTCGCCTCCGTGGACGACGTGATCCTGGCGCTCGAGGCGAAGGAAGTGGAGACGCTCACGCCGATCCGCCTCCGCTACACGGGCCCGCTGCAGGACCTGACGGCATCGCGCGACGACCAGGACGTGCTGCACACCGACGTCCAGCAGGTCGAGGGCAAGATCATCAACACCACGGTCGGCCGCGTGATCTTCAACACGGCCCTCCCGGACGGCATGCCGTTCGTCAACGGCATGCTCAAGAAGAAGGGGCTGCAGCAGCTGGTGCAGCGCTGCTACCTCACCGAGGGTCTCGAGACGACCGTCGAGATGCTGGACGGGCTGAAGCAGATGGGCTTCACCTACGCCACGCGCTCCGGCATGTCCATCGGCATCGAGGACCTCATCATCCCGGCCGACAAGACCACGCTCGTGCAGAAGGCGCGCGACGAGGTCATCAAGGTCGAGCAGCAGTACCTCGAGGGCGCCATCACCAACGGCGAGCGCCTGAACAAGGTCATCGCCGTGTGGTCGGACGTCACCGAGAAGATCGCCGACGCGATGTTCGGCGAGATGGAGCGGCGCGACCGCGAGGGCAGCTTCAATCCGGTCTACATCATGGCCGACTCGGGCGCCCGCGGCAGCAAGCAGCAGATCCGCCAGCTGGCGGGCATGCGCGGCCTGATGGCCAAGCCATCGGGCGAGATCATCGAGACGCCCATCCGCGCGAACTTCCGCGAGGGGCTCTCGGTGCTCGAATACTTCATCTCCACCCACGGCGCCCGCAAGGGCCTGGCCGACACGGCGCTCAAGACGGCCGACTCGGGCTACCTCACCCGCCGCCTGGTGGACGTGGCGCAGGACGTGATCATCTCGGATCACGACTGCCGCACGACCAACGGCATCGAGGCCCGGGCCATCGTCGAGAGCGGCGAGGTGATCGAGCCGCTGCGCGACCGCATCATCGGCCGCGTCACGCTCGACCGGATCGTGGATCCCATCACCGGCGAGGTGATCGTCGAAGAGAACGAGATGATCGACGAGGACCTCGCGGCGGCGGTGCAGGACGCCGGCGTCGAGAAGGTGCGCATCCGCTCGGTGCTCACCTGCGAGTCGCGCCGCGGCGTGTGCGCCCGGTGCTACGGTCGTGACCTGGCGACGGGCAAGCTCGTCGAGCTCGGCCTGGCCGTGGGCGTCGTGGCCGCGCAGTCCATCGGCGAGCCCGGAACGCAGCTGACGATGCGCACGTTCCACATCGGCGGCACGGCCTCGCGGATCTCGGAGCAGTCCACCCTGGACGCCAAGCAGAAGGGCGTGGTGAAGTTCGAGAACCTCACCTACGTCGAGCGCGCCAACAACCAGGGCGGCACCGACCTCATCGTCATGAACCGCAACGGCCACATCGCCGTCCGCGACGAGAAGGGCCACGACCGCGAGCGGTACGAGGTCGTCTACGGCGCCCACCTGAAGGTGAAGGACGGGCAGACCGTCGAGAGCGGCACCGTGCTGGTGGAGTGGGATCCCTACACCTTCTCGATCCTCACCGAGGAGAAGGGGCAGGTCCGCTTCAAGGACATCATCGAGGGTGTCACCGTCCACGAGGCCGTGGACGAGGTCACCGGCCTCTCGCGCTACATCATCGTCGACTCGCCGGACGAGAAGAAGCAGCCGACGATCGAAATCCGCGACGCCAAGGGCGCGGTGATCCGCAAGTACATCATGCCCGTGAGCGCCCACATGATGGTGAGCGACAGCGAGGAGGTCCGCGCCGGCGACGTGCTCGCGAAGATCCCGCGCGAGACCACCAAGACCAAGGACATCACGGGCGGCCTGCCGCGCGTGGTCGAGCTCTTCGAGGCGCGCAAGCCGAAGGATCCGGCCGTCATCAGCGAGATCGACGGCGCGGTGAAGTACGGCGGCGTCGTGAAGGGCCAGCGAAAGATCCTCATCGTCCCCGACGACGGGACGGCCGAGGCGCGGGAGTACAGCATCCCGCGCGGCGTGCACGTCAATGTCCAGGAGGGCGAGCGCGTGCGCGCGGGCGATCCGCTGATGGACGGCCCGAGCAACCCGCACGACATCCTGCACGTGCTGGGCGAGAAGGAGCTGCAGAAGTACCTGGTGAACGAGATCCAGGAGGTCTACCGGCTCCAGGGCGTGAACATCAACGACAAGCACATCGAGGTGATCACGCGCCAGATGATGCGGTGGGTCCGCGTCGAGGACGTGGGCGACACCGAGTTCCTCGTGGACGAGCAGGTGGATCGCTTCCGGTTCATGGAGGAGAACGAGCGCGTCATCGCGGCGGGCGGGCGCCCCGCCACCGCGCAGCCGCTGCTGCTCGGCATCACCAAGGCGTCGCTCTCCACCGAGTCGTTCATCTCGGCGGCGTCGTTCCAGGAGACCACCCGCGTCCTCACCGAGGCCGCCATCTCCGGGAAGATCGACTACCTGCGCGGGCTGAAGGAGAACGTGACCATGGGCCGGCTCATCCCGGCGGGCACGGGCTTCTGGTGGTACCGCCACGTCCAGATCCCGCCGGACGAGCCGCCGCCGCCGCCGCCCATCCAGCAGCCGAGCGACGAGGACGTCGACTTCGACCGCGAGATGGAGTACCTGGTCGAGCCCGAGGAGGCGCTCGGGCCGGGCATCGGCGAGGCGGAGTAGGCACGAAGGTTCGAACCACGGACGTTCACCACCCAGGGGTTCAAGGCACGGCCGTGCTTTGAACCCCTTCGTGCTTTGGGCCCATCCGGCTTCGAACCCTCGGGCTTCGAACCTCCGTGCCTCGAACCTCCGCCTACCGTGGCAACCCCAGTGCCACCAGCTCGGGGACATCGCGCGGCGTTTCACCCTGAACCGTCAGCGCGATGTATTGCCGTCCCTCCGCCAGGTAGGTCATCGGCGTCCCGATGGCGATGCCTGGCAAATCGGCCGAGGCGAGCTCGCGCCCCGTGGCCTTGTCGAGCGCGACCAGGCGCGGCCCGCCCGAGCTTCCACCGGTCGTGAGCGCGTAGACGAGCATCGTCTTCGTGGCCAGCGGGCCGCTGTAGGTGCTATCGCCGCCAAGGGGCGGCAGGTCCAGGCCTTTCAGCGGCGGCAGGTTGCGGACGCGCCGGCCTTCGCCGGCCGGGAGCATCCACCGATGCTCGCCCGTGTTCATGTCGATCGCGGTCACGCGGGAGTAGGGCGGCTTCAGGAGCGGCAGGCCCTGCGGCATCTGCGGGCTGCGCCCGGGCACCTGCATGTAGAGCAGGTTGCTGTTGAGCGCGGGATCGGGTTTCGACAAGGTGAAGGCCGCGAAGCCGTTGCGCGAGGGCACATAGAGCATCCCCGTCTCCGGGTCCACCGCCGCGCCCGACCAGTTGGCCCCACCCACCGATCCCGGGCGCGCCAGCGTTCCCTCGAGCGACGGCGGCGTGAAGAGCGGCCCCATCCGGAAGCCCTTCACCGCTTCCTGCGCCATCCGGCGCAGCTCCGGCGTGAAGTCCACCAGGTCGTCCATCGTCACACCCTGGTACTCGAACGGGGCGGGCTTCGACGGGAACGGCTGCGTCGGCGACGCGCGCTCGCCCGGCACGTCCGAGGGCGGCACCGGCTTCTCGACGATGGGCCAGACCGGCTCACCGGTCACGCGATCGAAGGTGAAGACGAAGCCGTGCTTGGTGACTTGCGCCACCGCCTTGATCCGCCGCCCGTTGACAGTGAGGTCCAGGAGGTTCGGCGCGGCCGGGTTGTCGTAGTCCCACAGGCCGTGGTGCACGGTCTGGAAGTGCCAGACGCGACGGCCGGTTTCCACGTCCAGGCAGAGCAGGCTCTCGGCGAAGAGATTGTCGCCGGGGCGGTGGCCGCCGTAGAAATCCGGCGCGGTGGTGTTGGTCGGCAGGTAGAGGTAGCCCAGCTCCTCGTCCGCGCTCATCAGCGTCCACACGGTGACCTTGCCCGCGGGCTCCCAGGAGCCGTCGAGCCAGGTGTCGTGGCCCGGCTCGCCCGGGCGCGGCACGGTGTGGAACGTCCAGCGCACCTGGCCGGTGCGCGCGTCGTAGCCGCGGATGAATCCGGGGATCTGCTCCTTCTGCGAGACGAGCGACGAGATGGACGCGGGCACGATGACGACATCGCGCACGACCACCGGCGGCGATTGGACGGAGTAGGTGAGCGCGTTGAGGTAGTCGCGCGTGCCCCGCCTGGCGCGCGGCAGCCCCTCCATCAGGTCTACGCGACCGTTCACGCCGAAGCCGGGCACGGGGCGACCGGTCTTCGCGTCCACCGCGATCAGGTATCCGTCTCCAGTCCCCCAGAAGATCCGCTCGTCCGCGCCGGCAGCGTCACGCCAGTAGGCGACGCCGCGCTGGTTCCAGCGGAGGCTCATCGTCGTCGTGCCGGCCTCGTAGCTGCGTGGGTTGTAGACCCACCTGGTCCGGCCGGTCCGCGCATCCACGGCGGCGCCGATGGAGAGCGGCGTGTTGAAGTAGAGCGTGCCGCCGATCATCAGCGGGGTGGCCTTGAAGTTGCCGATGATGGGCGGCTGGTTGTCGCGCCAGCGCGTCGGGTCGATGCGGCTCAGTTCCGCGAAGACCGCGCGGGCGTCGGAGGTCCACTCGCCTCCGCCGGGCATCGTCATCGTGAGCACGCCGTCCGGGGACGGCGCGCGCCAGGCGACATGCAGGGACGAGAAGTTCTGCGGGGTGATCTGATCGAGCGGCGAGTACTTGGTGCTCGCAAGGTCGCCGCCGTAGGTGGGCCACTCGCCGGTGGCGGTGCTGGGACGCGGAGGCGGCGGCTGGAGGGCGGCGCCGAAGAGGGCGAGACTGGCGAGCCACCCGAGCAGCTTCACGGGCGCATGGTAACACCGGGAAGGCGGCGCTGCGCGCCGTGGGCCGCTTCGCGCGGCGGGCCTGCGGTGGGCGCGGCTTGGCCGCGTTGGAATTGCGTGATTGGGGGATTGGGGGATTAAGCGATTGGGTGATTGGACGATTCGAGCCGCCCGTGCGGCCTCGGCGGTCCGAATCCCACGCGCCGGAGGCGCGCCCACGGCCCGGAGGGCCGCCCACGGAACGCCCGCGGCGCGAAGCGCCGCCTGCTATGCCTCCGCAATTCCGGGTGTCTTCGCGGCGGCCGCCGCGGCCCTCTCGATGGCCGCGGAGCGCAGCATCCTGATGGCGGTGTAGAGCACCACGACCAAAACGAGCACCCGGAGCCAGAAGAGCGGAATCCGGTCCACCAGGGGAGCGGCAATCAGGACCGCAATGGGGCCGGCGACCAGGAAGGCGAGCGCGGTCCGCAGGTCGTACGAGCCCTTGCGGATGAACTGGATGCTTCCCGAGGGCATGAGGAACGCGCAGGCGCCCATCATGATCGGATACGACACTCTCGGGTCCATCCCGAGCAGGCTGATCATGATCAGGCACGGCGCGTAGTAGCCGATGCCGAGCATCATCAGGGAGCCGAGCACGAACGAGATCCCGACCGCGAGGCCGAGCTTGGCGCCGGACAGCCCGAGCGCGACACCCGGCGCCGGCCCCTGTCCCGACATGGACAGCACCATCAGGCCCGACGCGACCAGGAGCGCCGAGCCCATGCCGATCTGCACCTGGCGGCGCGAGAAGCCGGATACGATGCCGGCGCCGAAGAACGCGCCGAGCACGGCGGCGGCGATGATGCTGACGAGCGTCAGGAACTCGACCTCGACGATCGTCATGAAGATGACCGCCTGGAACACCGTCGACATCACGTAGCCGACGTTCAGCGTACCGGGGATCTTCTCGTCCGGCATGATGTTCCAGAGCTTCGACATCGACGTCGTCGTCGCGTAGGACCCGATCCCCAGGGTGTCGAAGAAGTTGGCGATGAACGCCGCGACGAGTGCCAGCCCTCTCGGCTTGAGGTCGCCGGGGTGGTGGTGCCGGCGCGGCTTCTCGCTCATGTACCAGAACACGTGATACGCGATGGCGATCACGATCAACAGGGCGATCAGGATGGTCTTGGGGTCCATGTGTCCTGCGCGATTCTACCCGACGAACTTGTACCCCGACCCGTGAATCGTCAGGATGTGCTCCGGCGCGTGGGGCGCCCGCTCGATCTTCTGCCGGAGCTTGGCGACGAAGTTGTCGATGGTGCGCGTGGTGGGGAACTCCTCGTAGCCCCAGACCTCGTTGAGGATCTGCTCGCGCGTCACCACCTGGCCCGTGTGCTGCACGAAATAGCGGAGCAGCTCGAACTCGCGGGCCGTGAACTCCACGCGCGCCTTGCCGCGACGCGCCTGGTGCAGCTTGAAGTCCACCTCCAGGTCGCCGATCTTCACCGAGTCGGCGGCGGGCTTCTGCTGGCCGGTGCGCCGCAGCACCGCGCGCACGCGCGCGAGCAGCTCCGTGATGGAGAACGGCTTGGTGACGTAGTCGTCGGCCCCGAGCTCGAGGCCCAGGACCTTGTCGGTCTCGGCCGACCGCGCCGTCAGCATTACGATGGGGATGCCGTTGGCACGTGCCCGGAGCTCGCGGCAGACGTCGAAGCCGCTCTTTCGCGGCAGCATGACGTCGAGGATGACCAAGTCGGGCGCGGTGGCCGCCGCCTTGGCGAGGCCCTCCTCGCCGTCGGTGGCCGTCACCACTTCATAACCTTCGAGCTCGAGGTTGTCACGCAGGCCGAGCAGCATCTGCGGCTCGTCCTCGATCACCAGAATTCGCTTCATCAACGACTCCCTGAGAGGCCTGGATGGGGACGGGGAAGTGCAGCGTGAAGGTGGAGCCCCGGCCGGGCTCGCTCTCCACGCCGACATACCCGCCATGCCCCCGCATGGTGTGGTCCACGATGGCCAGGCCCAGCCCCGTTCCCTGCGGGCCGCCGCCCAGCTCATGGTGCACGCGGTAGAACTTCCGGAAGATCCTGCGCTGCTCGCGCCGCGCGATGCCGATGCCGTAGTCCCGGACGCGGACCACCACCTCGCCGTGGGCCGGGAGCACGGTCACCTCGATGCGCCGGGCATCCCCGGAGTACTTCATCGCGTTCGCCAGCAGGTTCTCGACCGACCGCTCGACCGCGACGCCGTCGGCCATGATCGCCGGCAGGCCCGGCGCGACCGTCGTGGTGACCTCGAACTGGCCCTGCGCGAACTGGCGCTCCATCACGCTCAGCACACGCTGCACCAGCGCCCCGATGTCGGTCGGCTCGAGCGTGTACGGGCGCAGCCCCGCTTCCATCCGTGAGAAGTCCAGCAGGTTCTCGATGAGGCGGGTGAGCTTCTTCGCCTCGCCGTTGATGATCCGGTAGTACTCCTGCGCCCGATCGGTGCTGCGCACGCGGCCGAGCTCCAGCGTCTCGGCGAACAGCTGGATGAGCGCGAGCGGTGTCTTCAGGTCGTGCGACACGGAGGCCACGAAGTTCGACTTCAGCTCGGCCAGGCGCACCTCGCGCGCCGCCGCGCCGGCGATGAGGAACACGCCGATGCCCAGCACGCCCGCCACGAGCAGCATCAGCGCGAACTGCGGCCGGCTGCTCGCGCTGACGATCTCGGGGATCGTGGCATCGCCGTAGCTCGTCCGGAGCCGCCAGATTTCCCGGTGCGCCTCGTAGGGCGCCGCGAACTCGAGCAGTTCCTTGTCGAAGAACACCAGCGGGAACGTCCGCTCGTCCACGACGGCCTCCGCGGCGCCGCCCTCGCCGGGCACTACCAGGTTCCCGTTGTCGTCGGCCAGGGTGACGCGGAGCGGCGGAAAGCCCGCCGGCTGCTGCAGTCCCTTCAGGTGCGCGCCCACGAACGCGGGGAAGTACTCGCGGCGCAGGCGTTCGGCGTCCACGGCGAACGCGACGAAGCTGGTCAGCTCCTCGCGCGCGGGCGTGGCCCACCGCAGCTGCGCCTGGATGTAGTGCTTCCGCCCGTGGAGCTCGTCGGCAAACGCCACGATGGCGCGCCGCCGGGTGGCCATCTCGCGGAGCTTCACCAGCAGGGCCCCTCCGCCCTCCGGGTCCTCGTGGAAGCGCTGCGCCAGCGCCCCCTCCGGAGCGGTCAGGCTGGTGTGGTCGTACACCAGCCAGCGACCGGTCGGAGACCCCGGCGCGTCGGCGGCCCAGACGATGAACTCGTCGATGAAGGGGCTCTCGCCCAGGCCCTCCGCGAAGACGGGATCGATGAAGGCCAGATCCGGCGGTTCCACGCGGGCCTGGGGAATGCCGAGCAGGACGCTGATGTGCGGGCGCTTGAGCGCGTTCTCGATGGACTTGGCCAGGCCGTCCACCGCGTCGCTGCTCAGCTGCCGCAGGACGACGGCCGAGGTCTGTTCGAGGTCCCTGAGCGACCGGGACTGGAAGTAGAACAGCACGGCGACCGGGATCGCGACGACGACCGCGAGGCCCAGGGCCAGGCGGATGCCGCGATCGTGGAGCATCTGGCTCCCTGCACTGGGACGCGTGCCGCTCATGCGCCTCCTCAAGCTAGCTTCGACAACTCGGCTTGCAGCCAGTCGTGCACCATCTGCCACCCGGCCAGCTCCGGCTGGTGCGTGACCAGCGCCCACAGGATGGCGCTCGTGTCGGCCAGCAGCTGGCGACGATACTCGCGTGGCATCGCGCCCGTGGCGCGCTGCAGTTCCGACAGCGCCCCCGCGGCGTCCCCCGTGGCCAGCCGGCACATCGCCAGCCGGGATCCCTGCACCGGATTTCGATCCGGGTCCCGCGCCTGGCCCTGCCCGTACGCGGCGGCCGCCGCCTGGTAGCGGCCCTGCAGGAACAGGGTGTGTCCCAGATTGTAATGGCCAAACGCCAGATTCGGTTCGAGCTCGATCACGCGGCGGAACGCCGCCTCCGATTCCGGCAGGCGCCCCAGCTCGCGGGTGACCACGCCGACGTTGTTCACGGCCTGCGGGCTGTCGGGATCGAGCGCGAGCAGCCGCTCGAAGGCCTCGAGCGCCTCGGCGGGACGGTCCAGTTCGCCCAGCGTCGCGCCGAGATTGCCCCACGCCCCGCCGAAGGACGGCAGGCGCTCGGCCGCCGCCCGGAACGCGGCCGCCGCCTGTTCCATGTCGTCGAGCCGCAGCCACGTCTTGCCGCGTTCGAAGCGGGAGGCAGCCCACGCCGGGGCCAACGCGATGGCCTCGTCCAGGTCGCGCGCGGCGCCGGCGAGGTCGTTGACCTCCTGGCAGACGCTGGCGGTGGCGAGGAGCGCCGGCGGCGTGCGGCCGTGGCCGAGCGCCTCGACGCAGAGGCGCAGGCGCGACGCGGGATCGGCCTCGCGGAAGGCTGTGGCCAGGAGGTCCCGCGCGACGCGGCTCTCCTGGTCCGCGGGCGCCACGCTGGCGGCGACTGGCCTCCCGGACGCCGCCAGGGCGTTCGCGGGCTCCTCGACGCGGGCCCCGGCGAAGATTCCCCGCCGCCGCAGGATCTCCTCGGCATGTCGCGCCGCCGGCCCGCGCATGACCGTCGCCACGAGCCAGGCGTCGCCGTGGGCAGCCAGCGCGGCGTCCCACTCCGCCATCAGATACGACGCCTGCGTCGTGACGAGGCGCGTGTTCGACGTCTGGTGATTCTCGAATGCGCCATGCGCACTGTCCGCCCAGAGGATGACCGGCCCGGCCGGCAGGGGCGGGCACAAGGGGAACAGGAACGGCCAGTGGGCGGGTGGAGGAGTCGCGATGACGCGGGCTCCGGGGCGCGTCGCCTGCCGTTCGAGGACCCGCGCGTGTCCCGCCTCGCAAAGCTCGTGCTCGTCGTCGCCGACGAGGAGCAAGAGGCGCGGCGCAGCTGGTTCGACGGTCACCCTTTCACTATAGGGGACGGGCGAGCCGCGGTGCTCGGCCGTGCATGACACCGATGGACGGATCGTGACAACAAATGACGACGCCCTCGGCGCGGCGCTGCGTATACTGCGTCGCACAACGTGAGCGTCCCGTCGCGCCGGCGGATCCGCTCCTGCTTCATCGGGGGGTTCAGTGATCGAACAGCCGGCGCGCATTTCCTCTTCATCCCTGCCCGAGAACCAACGGCGCACGTTCCTGGTGCGGGTGATTCAGGGGGTTCACACCACGATCGGGGCTACGCTGGCCTTCGTGCTCGGCGGCGCGGCGCTCGCGCCGGGGCTCACCCGGCGGGAGCGCATGTGGCTGAGCGCGGGCGATTTGTCCGCGCTCCGCGACGGTGAGCCCCGCGCGGTGACGCTCCGCGTCGCGCGGCAGGACGGCGCGACCGAGGCCGTGGACCGTCGCGTGGTGTTCCTGGTCCGGTCGGGCGACGGCGGCGTGCGCGCGCTCGATTCCACGTGCACGCACCTGGGCTGCCGTACGCGCGTCAATGCCGAAGCCCTCCAGATCGAGTGCCCCTGCCACGGAGGCGTCTACGACCTCGAGGGGCGCGTCGTCGCCGGCCCGCCGCCGCGGCCGCTGGACGAGTTGCCGACCCGGGTCGACGGCACCCGCATCCTGGTGCAGGTCTAGCCATGCTGGCGCGGCTGCTCGACTGGTGCGACGCGCGAACCGGCTATCGCGCCGGCCTGCACCATCTCCTCGACGAGCGCCTGCCCGGCGGCACCGGCTGGGCCTTCACCCTCGGCAGCGTGATCATGCTGCTGCTCGGCGTCCAGTTCCTTTCGGGCTTCGTGCTCGCGATGTACTACGTGCCGTCGCCGCTGCTGGCGTACGACAGCGTGCGCTACGTGATGCGCGACCTGCCGATGGGCTACCTCGTACGCGGCCTGCACGTCTGGGGCGCCAGCTTCCTGGTCGTGGCGGCCGTCGCCCACATGCTGCGCGCGTTCCTCCACGGTGCCTACAAGGCGCCGCGCGAGCTCACCTGGCTGAGCGGCCTCGCCTCGCTGCTGGTCATCCTCGGCTTCGCCCTGAGCGGCTACCTGCTGCCGTGGGACCAGAAGGCGTACTGGGCGACCACGGTGACCATCAACGTGGCACGTGGCGCGCCGCTGGTGGGAGAGTGGCTGGCCAACGGGCTCCGCGGCGGCCCCGAGCTCGGGGCGCTCACCCTGGGCCGGTGGTATGCCGCACACGTCTTCCTGCTGCCGGCCGTGCTGCTCGCCTTCGCTGTGGCGCACCTGTTCCTCATGCGTCGCCATGGCATCTCGGGCCCGCTAGGTCCGAAGCCAGGTTCCGCCACGCCGTTCTTCCCGTGGCACGTGATGAAGGACACCGTGGTCATGGCGGTGGTCTTCGCGTCGCTGCTGACGCTGGCGTACTTCGTGAGGGCGCCCCTCGACGAGATGGCCAATCCCGCCGACGCGAGCTACGTGCCCCGTCCCGAGTGGTACTTCCTGTCGCTGTTCCAGCTGCTGAAGTACTTTCCGGGACCGGCCGAGCCCGTGGCCACGCAGCTGATACCGGGCCTGGCCGTCGGATTCCTCGCGCTGCTGCCGTTCCTCGATCGACACCCGGAGCGCCGTCCCTGGGCCAGGGCGCGACTGCCCTACAGCGTGGGCATGGCGGTGCTGGCGGCGGGGGTGGCCGGGCTGACGGGCCTCGGCCTTCGCGATCGGCCCGAGGGGAAGGCAGCGAATGACTGGGGCCTGCTGCCGGTGGCCGGGCTGGAACTGGCCACCGGCGAGAACAGCGTGTGCGCTCGCTGCCACGTTGCGGGCGGGCCGGCGGCGCCGATGGAGCGGACCAGCCTGAGGCGGGACGAGGAGTGGCTCCTCAACCACATGACCGACCCGGTCGCGATCGCGCCAGGCGTGCGCACCGCGGAGGACCGGGCCCCTCGGAGCGCCATGGGCCGCTTCGGGGCGCAGGCGGTCGTCGCCTATCTGCGGCGGCGGCACGCGGGCATCGAGCCGCCACCCCTCGAGCCGGGGGTGCGGCTCGCGGCGATGACCTACGCGAGCACCTGCGTCGTCTGCCACCGAGTGTCGGGCGAAGGCGGGACCCTGGGCCCCGACCTCTCGGCGGTCGGGCGGCGTCGGAATCCGGCCGAGATCCAGGCCATCATCGAGGATGCATCGCTGGTCTACGGCGAGTCGTCCATGCCCCGGTTCAAGGACAAGCTCACCGGCGCGCAGATCGAGGCCCTGGCCCGCTACCTGGCCGGGCGGAAGTAGCCCGGCGCGCGCTCATGGCGCCGGTGGCGCGGCCATCGGCGCCGTCATGCCCCGGTGGCAGGTGTAGCAGGTCACGCGGCCCAGCACCGAGTCGCCCTCCTTCACCTCGTAATCGGGAAAGTGTCGGGCGTTGAGGGCCCGGGTCATTTCGATCATCCGCCGCGCGGCCCGCTTGGGCGACTTCTCGTCGCTGGCGAAGTTGCCCTGGACATGGCAGTGGTCGCATTTCACCCCGAGGGCGGCCGCGATGCGCTGCATCTCGGCTCGGAGGGGCTGGCCCTGGAGCTCGGTGAGCACCTGGACGTTCTCGGGCGGCCTTGGCGGGCGCTGCTGAGCTGTGGCGGCCGGGGGGAAGGCAAGACTGAGGAGGAGCGTGCAATGGACGAGCCGGATCATGGGCGAAACGCCTTTCCGGCCTGGGCCCCGTGAGGGCGCACGCTCCGGTCCAGGCCAGGCCGAATCTTAGCGGAGTTGCACGCCGCCGCCGCGGCGTGCTATGCTCGTCAGGTTCTCGTGAGCCTGGGACACCCTATCTAGGCTCAGTTGCATCGTGACGCCATGAGAAGTGGAGCGTCCGCCGATGCCGACAACACGAAAAAGTAGGGTTTCCTGCCCGAGGCGCCAAGTCCCACCGGACTTTCAGGCCTGGGGCGCCACAGCCGCCGCTACGGCGGCCGTGGGTGTTTTTGTCGCTTGGAGTGGAGCGAAGCGTGCCGACGATCAGTCAGCTCGTCCGCAAGGGACGCGAACAGATTCGGTGGAAGACCAAGAGCCCGGCGCTGCAGGAGAGCCCGCAGAAGCGCGGCGTGTGCGTCCGCGTGTTCACGCAGACGCCGAAGAAGCCGAACTCGGCCCTCCGGAAGGTGGCCCGCGTCCGCCTCACGAACCAGATCGAGGTGACGACCTACATCCCGGGCGTCGGCCACAACCTGCAGGAGCACTCGCTGGTGCTCGTGCGCGGCGGCCGTGTGAAGGACCTGCCCGGCGTGCGCTATCACGTCGTGCGCGGCACGCTCGACGCCGTAGGCGTCCAGGGCCGCAAGCAGGGCCGCTCGAAGTACGGCGCGAAGAGGCCGAAGCAGTAGCCCCAGGCCCCAAGACCCAGGACCCAGGACCCAAGACCTCAGGATCTTCTGTATGCCGCGTAGACGAGAAATCGCGAAGCGTGAACTGCCCCCGGACGCCCTCTACGGGAGCCCGCTGGTGACGAAGTTCATCAACACCATCATGCTGGAGGGGCGCCGCTCGACGGCGGAGCGCATCCTCTATCAGAGCTTCGACATCATCAAGGAGCGCTCGGGCGACGACCCGCTGAAGATCTTCAAGAAGGCCGTGGACAACGTGAAGCCGGCCCTCGAGGTGAAGTCGCGGCGCGTGGGCGGCTCGAACTACCAGGTGCCCATCGAGGTGAACCCGAACCGCCGGCTCTCGCTCAGCATCCGCTGGCTGGTCAGCTACGCGCGGTCGCGCGGCGACGGCAAGACGATGCAGGAGAAGCTGGCCAACGAGCTGCTCGACGCGGCCAACCTCCGCGGCGGCGCCGTGAAGAAGCGCGAGGACACGCACCGGATGGCCGAGGCCAACAAGGCCTTCGCGCACTACCGCTGGTAGCGCGTCGCTTCGAGCGCTGGACTTTGAACTCTTGAACTCCGAACGTTGACCCTGTCTCGTTGAACTGACGCACATGGCTCGCCAAGCTCCACTCGAACGGACGCGCAACATCGGCATCATGGCCCACATCGATGCCGGCAAGACGACCACGACCGAGCGCATCCTGTTCTATACCGGCATCACCTACAAGATCGGCGAGGTGCACGAAGGCACCGCGGTGATGGACTGGATGGAGCAGGAGCAGGAGCGTGGCATCACGATCACGTCGGCGGCGACCACGTGCTTCTGGCGCGATCACCGGATCAACATCATCGACACGCCGGGCCACGTGGACTTCACGGTCGAGGTCGAACGCTCGCTGCGCGTGCTCGACGGCGCCGTGGCGGTGTTCGACGCGGTGTCTGGTGTGGAGCCGCAGTCCGAGACGGTGTGGCGTCAGGCCGACAAGTACCGCGTCCCGCGCGTCTGCTTCGTGAACAAGATGGACCGCATCGGGGCCGACTTCAAGGCGTGCCTCTCCCAGATCGAGTCGAAGCTGCAGGGCAACCCCGTCGCCATCCAGCTGCCCATCGGCGCCGAGGACAAGTTCAAGGGCGTGGTGGACCTCATCGGCATGCGGTCGCTCACCTACAAGGACGAGACGATGGGCGCCGACTACATCGTCGGCGAGATCCCGGCCGACATGATGGCCGAGGCGCAGGCCTACCGCGAGAAGCTCATCGAGAAGGTGAGCGAGGCCGACGACAAGCTGCTCGAGAAGTACCTGGGCGGCGAGGCCATCACGATCGACGAGATCAAGGTCGCCCTCCGCAAGCGCGTCATCGAGTCGGTCCGTAAGGAGGACGCGCCGTTCGTGCCCGTCATCTGCGGGTCGGCGTTCAAGAACAAGGGCGTGCAGCCGATGCTCGACGCGGTGGTGGACTTCCTGCCGTCGCCCACCGACATCCCGCCGGTCACGGGCACCGACCCGAATGCGAAGGACGAGGACGCCCTCATCGAGCGCCGGGCCGATGACAAGGAGCCGTTCGCGGCGCTGGCGTTCAAGATCATGACCGACCCGTTCGTCGGCCAGCTCACGTTCTTCCGCGTGTACTCCGGCACGCTCAACGCGGGGTCCTCGGTCCTCAACTCCACGAAGGGCAAGACCGAGCGCGTGGGCCGTCTCCTCAAGATGCACGCCAACAAGCGCGAGGAGATCAAGGAGGTCCATGCCGGCGACATCGCCGCGGCCGTGGGCCTCAAGTCGGTCACGACCGGCGACACCCTCTGCGACGACAAGAAGCCCGTCCTGCTCGAGTCCATGGAGTTCCCCGAGCCGGTTATCTCGCTCGCCATCGAGCCGAAGACGAAGGCCGACCAGGAGAAGCTGGGCCAGGGCATGAGCAAGCTGATGGGCGAGGACCCCACCTTCCGCGTCGCGACGGACGAGCAGACCGGCCAGGTGGTGATCCGCGGCATGGGCGAGCTCCACCTCGAGATCATCGTGGACCGCCTCAAGCGCGAGTTCGGCGTCGAGGCCACGGTGGGCAAGCCGCAGGTGGCCTACAAGGAGACGCTCACGGCGCCGGCCGAGGGGCACGGGCGGTTCGTCCGCCAGACGGGCGGTCGCGGCCAGTTCGGCGAGGCGAAGATTCGGCTGGTCCCGCTGCCGCCTGGCACGGGCTACCAGTTCGAGAACGAGATCGTGGGCGGCGCGATCCCCAAGGAGTACATCAAGCCGATCGACCAGGGCATCCAGGAGGCGCTCACGCGCGGGGTGCTCGCCGGCTACCCGATCGACGACGTGCGGATCGAGCTCTACGACGGGTCGTTCCACGAGGTCGACTCGTCGGAAATGGCCTTCAAGATTGCCGGGTCGATGGCGTTCCAGGACGCGGCGAAGAAGGCGAAGCCCGTGCTGATGGAGCCCATCATGCGGGTGGAAGTGGTCTGCCCGAAGGACTACCTGGGCGACGTGATGGGCAACCTGGCGTCGCGCCGGGGCCGCATCCAGGCGCAGGAGAACCGCGGCGGCACCGAGATCATCTCGGCCCGGGTGCCGCTCAGCGAGATGTTCGGCTACGCGACCGACCTCAGGTCGCGCACGCAGGGGCGCGCCACCTACTCGATGCACTTCGATCGGTACGAGCAGGCGCCGAGCAACGTGAGCGAGGAAGTCATCGCGAGGGTGCAGGGGACGAAGTAGCGGGGAGCGCCGGTCGCGGGACACGACGAGTCAGCCGACTCCCGACTCCCGACTCCCGACTCCCGACAAGGATCAGAGATGCTGGGCGACAAGATTCGAATCCGTTTGAAGGCCTACGACGCGCGCGTGCTCGATCAGAGCACGGGCGAGATCGTCGAGACGGCCAAGCGCACCGGGGCCAGGCTGGCGGGGCCCATCCCGCTGCCGACCGAGATCAACAAGTGGACGGTCCTGCGCTCGCCGCACGTGGACAAGAAGTCGCGCGAGCAGTTCGAGATCCGGACGCACAAGCGCCTGATCGACATCTTCGAGCCGACGCCGCAGACCGTGGATGCGCTGATGAAGCTCGACCTGCCCGCGGGCGTGGACGTCGAGATCAAGGCGTTCGGCAAGGAACACGGGAAGTAAGGCGAGACCGACATGGTGACTGGAATCATCGGGAAGAAAGTCGGCATGACGCAGCTCTTCCTCGAGGACGGGACGCTGGAACCGGCGACCGTGCTCCAGGCGGGGCCGTGTGTCGTCGTCCAGGCGAAGACCGCGCAGACCGACGGCTACGAGGCGGTCCAGATCGGCTTCGTCGAGGGCCGGTACAAGGCGAACAAGCCCACGGCGGGCCACTTCAGGAAGGCCAACGTGCCCGCGACCCGCGTGCGCCGCGAGGTGCGGGTGGCGAAGGGGGCCGAGGCGCCGGCGCCGGGCGCGCAGGTCCTGGTGTCGATCTTCAACCAGGGCGAGCGCGTGGACGTGGTCGGCACGAGCAAGGGCCACGGCTTCCAGGGCGTCGTCAAGCGCCATCACTTCGGGGGCGGCGACAAGACGCACGGATCGATGTTCCACCGCGCCCCGGGCTCCATCGGCGCCTCGTCGTACCCCTCGCGGGTGCTGCCCGGCATGCGCGCGCACGGCCACATGGGCGTGGACCGGGTGACGGTGCGCAACCTGAAGGTGCTGAAGGTGGACGCGGAGAACAACCTGCTGCTGGTCAAGGGCGCGGTGCCCGGGGCCAACGGCGGGTACGTGGTCATCCGGAAGGCGGTTGCCGCCAAGCCGGAGCCCCAGCCGCAGCTCCAGGAGAAGCCCAAGAAGGGCAAGAAGTAGAACACAGATGGCGCCGATGACGCAGATGAGGCGGCTGGCCGCGACTGTGTAACCAGAACGATTGGCGAGCAGGGATACGACGATGACCGTAGATGTGGTCAACGCACAGAACCAGAAGGTCGGCACCGTGTCGGTCAGCGACGAGGTGTTCGGCGGGCGCGTGAAGACGGACCTGATCCACGAGTCCGTGGTCCGCGCCAACGCCGCCGAGCGGCGCGGCACGCACGCCACGAAGAACCGCGCGCTCGTGAGCGGCAGCGGCAAGAAGCCGTGGCGCCAGAAGGGCACGGGTCGCGCCCGCGTGGGCGAGATCCGCAATCCGCTGTGGCGCAAGGGCGGCACGGTGTTCGGTCCGCAGCCGCGGAGCTACGAGTACCAGCTGCCGAAGAAGGTGGAGAAGGGCGCGCTCCGCGCGGCGCTCGCCGAGAAGATCCAGGGCGGCGCCCTCATCGTGGTGGACGCGCTGGCGGCCGCCGAGGTCAAGACGAAGGCCGCGGTGGGCATGCTGAAGACGATGGGCGTGAATGGCAAGGCGCTGCTGGTGGACGTGCGGCCGGACGAGAAGCTGGCCCTGTCGGTCCGCAACGTGCCGGGCGTGGCCCTGCTGCCGAGCAACCGCGTCACCGCGCGCGATGTCGCCGGCACCCGGACGGTGGTGGTGACGCAGGCGGCGCTGGAGAAGCTGGAAGCCGCGCTGGCGTAGCGCGCGGACCCGGACGCTGAAAGCTGAGAGCTGAGATGAAACTCACCGATGTGATTCGCCGGCCGCTCGTCACCGAGAAGACCACGCTGCTCCGCGAGGACGGCAGGACCGTGGTGTTCGAGGTGGCGCGCGCCGCCAACAAGATCGACGTCAAGCGGGCGGTCGAGAAGCTGCTCGGCGCCAAGGTCGACGGCGTCCGCACCGCGAACACGCAGGGCAAGCTGAAGCGCCAGGGCCGGTTCGTCGGCCGGCGCTCCGACTGGAAGAAGGCCTACGTCACGCTGAAGGCCGGCCAGAAGCTGCCGGACTTCCTGGAAGGGGCATAACCGATGCCTATTCGCAAGTACAAGCCGACCTCGCCTGCCCGTCGCCAGATGACGGTGCAGACGTTCGACGACATCACGACCGACCACCCGTACAAGCCGCTCACCGAGCCGGCGAAGGTGTCGGGCGGCCGCAACAACACGGGCGAGCAGACGTCGTGGTGGCGCGGCGGCGGCCACAAAAGGCTGTACCGCATCATCGACTTCAAGCGGGACAAGCAGAACATCCCGGCGAAGGTCTCGACGATCGAGTACGACCCGAACCGATCGGCGCGCATCGCGCTGGTCACGTACGCCGACGGCGAGAAGCGATACATCCTGCAGCCTCTCGGGCTGAAAGTGGGCGACACCATCGTGGCGGGCGACGCCGTGGACATTCTGCCGGGCAACTGCCTGCCGCTCGGCCACATCCCGCTCGGCACCATGGTGCACAACGTGGAGCTCAAGCCCGGCAAGGGCGGCCAGCTCGCGCGCAGCGCCGGGGCCGGCGTGCAGGTGGTGGCCAAGGAAGGCGACTACGTGTCGGTGAAGATGCCCTCGGGTGAGATCCGCAAGATCGCCCAGGTCTGCCGCGCCACGATCGGCCAGGTGGGCAACCTCGATCACGAGAACGTGTCGATCGGCAAGGCGGGCCGCAGCCGCTGGCTGGGCAAGCGCCCGCACGTGCGCGGCGTGGCCATGAACCCGGTGGATCACCCGCTCGGCGGCGGCGAGGGCAAGACCTCGGGTGGCCGGCACCCGGTGACGCCCTGGGGCGTGCCGACGAAGGGGTACAAGACGCGGACGCGCCGCCCGAGCGATGCGTTCATCGTGCAGCGGAGACCGAAGTAGGACGGATCGAGCGATCCCTGATCCCTGATCCCTGATCCCTGAGACCTGATATGAGCCGTTCACTGAAGAAGGGGCCGTTCGTCGACACCCACCTGCTCGAGAAGGTGGAGGCGATGAACCGCGCCAACGAGAAGAAGGTGGTCAAGACCTGGTCGCGCCGCTCGACGGTGATCCCCGAGATGGTGGGCCACACCCTGGCGGTGCACAACGGGCGGAAGTTCGTGCCGGTCTACGTCACCGAGAACATGGTGGGTCACAAGCTGGGCGAGTTCTCGCCGACGCGGCAGTTCCGGGGCCACGCGGCCAAGGCCGACAAGTCGGCGTCCTCGGCGCCCGCGGGCGGAAAGGGCTAAGCCATGGTGCAGGCAGCGGCAACGGCGAAGTACGTCCGCACCTCGGCCCAGAAGGCCGGCCTGGTGATGGACCTCATTCGCGGCAAGGACGTGAACCAGGCCCTCGCGGCGCTGCAGTTCAGCCGCAAGGCGGTGGCGCGCGACGTGGCCAAGGTGCTGCGCTCGGCCGTGGCCAACGCGCAGCAGAAGGAAGGCTTCGGCGGGGAGGTCGAGCGCCTCTTCGTCTCGAAGTGCCACGCCGACAACGGCCCGTCGATGAAGCGCGTGCGGCCGGCCCCGATGGGCCGGGCCTTCCGCATCGTCAAGCGGACGACGCACCTGACGGTCGAGGTGACCGAGCGGCCGCAGGTCGTCAAGGCGGTGGGGACCGGGACCGGGAAGCCGGCCAGGCGCGCGGGGGCGCGGCCGGAGAAGGCCGCCCCGGCGGCCAAGGCGTAAAGGGAGATCACTGTGGGCCAGAAAGTTCACCCGTACGGGTTCCGGATCGGATTCAACAAGACCTGGAAGTCGCGCTGGTTCGCCGACAAGGAATACGCGGACCTGCTGCACGAGGACCTGCGGCTCAAGCGCGACCTGAAGCGGCGCTTCCAGCATGCCGGCGTCGCGAAGGTCGAGATCGAGCGCGCCGCGAACAAGCTGAAGATCGACATCTACACCTCGCGCCCGGGCATCATCATCGGCCGCAAGGGGCAGGAGGTCGACAAGCTGAAGCAGGAGATCCAGAAGCGGACCAACCGCGAGGTCTTCATCAACATCCAGGAGATCCAGAAGCCGGAGCTCGACGCCCAGCTGGTGGGCGAGTCGGTGGCCATGCAGCTGGAGAAGCGCGTGGCGTTCCGCCGGGCGATGCGCAAGGCCGTGGAGTCGGCCCTGCGCTTCGGCGCGCGGGGGATCAAGGTGCGGGTGTCCGGCCGGCTGAACGGCGCGGAGATCGCGCGGTCGGAGTGGTACCTGCACGGGCAGCTGCCGCTGCAGACCCTGCGGGCGGACATCGACTACGGGTTCGCGGAGGCGAGCACCACCTACGGCCAGATCGGCGTGAAGGTGTGGCTCTACAAGGGTGAGCGGCTGACGCCGCGCGTCGGGCGCGAAGAGGAGTACGGCGGCCCGCGGGGCGACCGGGACCGCGGCCCGCGGCGGCCGAGGCCGGAGGCCCGCGGCTGATCGGGGCCGATCGAGACTGAAGGATCGACATCATGTTGATGCCCAAGAAGGTGAAGTTCCGCAAGCAGCAGCGCGGGCGGATGCGCGGGAAGGCGTGGCGCGGGTCGGACGTGGCCTTCGGTGACTACGGCCTGAAGGCGCTGGAGCCCTGCTGGCTGACGGACCGGCAGATCGAGGCGGCGCGCGTGGCGATGACCCGCTTCGTCAAGCGCGGCGGGAAGATCTGGGTGCGGGTGTTCCCGGACAAGCCGGTCACGAAGAAGCCCCAGGAGACGCGCATGGGCAAGGGCAAGGGCGCGCCCGAGGGCTGGGTGATGGTGGTCCGCCCGGGCCGCATCCTCTTCGAGATGGAGGGGGTGTCGGAGCCGGAGGCGCGCCGCGCGATGGAGCTGGCCTCGGCCAAGCTGCCCATCAAGACGAAGTTCGCGACGCGGTTCGCCGAGGAGAAGGTGTCATGAAGGCGGTGGAGCTGAGGGATCTCGACGTCGACGGGCTCCGCGCGAAGGAGCAGGAGCTCGACGACCAGCTGTTCCGGATGCGCATCCAGAAGTCGCTGGGGCAGCTCGAGGCCCCGGGGAAGATCAAGAACGTGCGGCGGGACCTGGCGCGCATCAAGACCATTCTCAGAGAGAAGGCGAAGTAGTCATGGCGGTGAAGGCAGAACTCCAGGGCGTGGTCGTCAGCGACAAGATGCAGAAGAGCGTCGTCGTGTCGGTCGAGCGCCGGGTCCAGCACCCGGTCTACGGGAAGACGCAGAAGCGGACGACCCGCTTCCTGGCGCACAACGCGGGTGACGCGGCGAAGGTCGGCGATCGGGTGGCGATTGCCGAGACCCGTCCGATGAGCGCCCGCAAGCGGTGGACCGTGACGCGCATCGTCGAGCGCGCCACCCAGGTATAGGAGGAGGCGACCATGATCCAGATGCGATCGATCCTCGACGTCGCCGACAACTCCGGCGCGCGCAAGATCTCGGTCATCAACCCGATCGGCGGGTCGACCGGGCGCTACGCCTACCTGGGCGACGTGATCACGGCGAACGTGAAGGAAGCGGCGCCGGAGTCGAACATCAAGAAGGGCCAGGTCGTGAAGGCCGTCGTCGTCCGCGTGCGCAAGGAGCAGCGGCGCAAGGATGGCAGCTACATCCGGTTCGACCGGAACGCGGCGGTGCTGATCAACGACAACAACGAGCCGATCGGCACGCGCGTCTTCGGCCCGGTGGCCCGCGAGCTGCGCGAGCGCCGGTTCATGAAGATCATCTCGCTCGCGCCCGAGGTGCTGTAGCCATGCCGTCGATGAGCATTCGGAAGAACGACCAGGTCGTCGTGCGGGCCGGGAAGGACCGCGGCAAGAAGGGCCGTGTCCTGATGGTGATCGCGGCGAAGAACCGGGTGGTGGTGGAGGGCGTGAACGTCATCAAGCGGCACACCCGCCCGAACCCGCAGAAGAACATCAAGGGCGGCATCGTCGAGCGCGAGGCGCCCATCCACGCGAGCAACGTGATGCTGCTCGACCCGGAGAGCGGCGAGGCGACCCGGGTGGGGCACAAGACGCTTCCGGACGGGCGCCGGGTGCGCATTGGCCGCAAGAGCGGCGCGGTGGTGGACAAATGAAGTCGCAGATGACCCGCTTGCGCGAGAAGTACCAGAAGGACGTCGTGCCGGCGCTCCAGAAGGAGTTCGGCTACCCGAACGTCATGGCCGTGCCCCGCATCACCAAGGTGGTGGTCAACATGGGCCTCGGCGAGGCCACGCAGAACGCCAAGGTGGTGGACACCGGCGCGGAGGAGCTCGGGAAGATCACCGGGCAGAAGGCCGCCGTGCGCCGCGCGAAGAAATCCATCGCGCAGTTCAAGGTCCGCCAGGGCATGCCCATCGGCGCGATGGTCACGCTGCGCGGCGAGCGGATGTACGAGTTCCTGGACCGGCTGATGAGCATCGCCCTGCCGCGCGTCCGCGATTTCCGCGGGGTGTCTGGCCGGGGCTTCGACGGCCGCGGCAACTACACGCTCGGCCTGCGCGACCAGCTGATCTTCACGGAGATCGACTACCTGAAGGTGGACAAGGCCCGCGGCATGAACGTCTGCGTGGTCACCACCGCCAAGACGGACGCCGAGGCGCGCAAGCTCCTGCAGTTGCTGGGCATGCCGTTCCGGCAGAACTGAGAGAGGACATTTCCGTGGCCACGACCGCCAAGAAGGCTCGCGAGAAGAAGACGCTGAAGTTCAAGGTCCGCCACCGCAACCGGTGCCGCCGGTGCGGCCGGTCCCGCGCGTTCATCCGGAAGTTCGGCATGTGCCGGCTCTGCTTCCGCGAGCTGGCGCTGACGGGCGACGTCGCCGGCGTGACCAAGAGCAGCTGGTAGAGCCAGAGTTAGCCGAGAGCTGAGAGCAGTAGCTATGACTGATCCGATTGCCGACATGCTGACGCGGATTCGCAACGCCGTGCACGCCAGGCACGCGCGCGTGGACCTGCCCGCGTCCAAGCTGAAGACCGAGATCGCGAAGATCCTGCAGGACGAGGGCTACATCGCGGGCTACAAGCTCGTCGAGGCGCCCTCCGAGCGGCCCGGCAAGGCCGCCCGCCAGGTGATGCGCGTGTTCCTGAAGTACGGCCCCGCCGGAGAGAAGGTGATCTCCGGCCTCGAGCGGGTGAGCCGCCCCGGGCGCCGCGTCTATGCCGGCCGCGAGGGCGTGCCCCCGGTCCTCGGCGGCCTGGGCGTGAACATCCTCACGACGTCGCGGGGCGTCATGACCGGGCGCGCCGCCCAGAAGGCCGGCGTCGGCGGCGAGATCCTCTGCAACGTTTGGTGACGCCATGTCGAGAATCGGAAAGAAGCCAATCGCCATCCCGAAGGGGGTCACCGTCAAGATCGACGGCGGCACCGTCGAGGTGAAGGGGCCGAAGGGCCAGATGAAGCAGGCGCTGCCCCCGGGCGTGACCGCGGTCGTCGAGGACGGCCAGCTGCTCACCCGGAAGGCGGCCGATGTGCGCGAGTACGACAAGTTCCACGGCCTCGCCCGCAGCCTCGTGAACAACGCCGTGCTCGGCGTGACCGAGGGCTGGAAGAGGGAGCTGGACATCGTCGGCGTGGGCTATCGCGCCGAGATGAAGGGCAAGCAGATCGTGCTGGCGCTCGGCTACTCGCACCCGGTGGTGTTCGACGTGCCCGCGGGCATCGACGTCGCCATCGACAAGCAGACCCACATCACCGTCACGGGCGTGGATCGCCAGCTGGTGGGCCAGGTGGCGGCGAACCTGCGGCGCCTGCGCAAGCCCGACCCGTACCAGCAGAAGGGCGTGCGCTACACGGGCGAAGTGCTGAAGAAGAAGGCCGGCAAGACCGGCGCGTAATCGAGCAACTGGTGAGCGTATGAGAATCCAGACGAAGGAAGACCGCCGGGATCGGATCAAGTTCCGGATCCGGAAGCGCCTGCAGGGGACCGCCGAGCAGCCGCGCCTGAGCGTGTTCCGGAGCGGCGCGCACATCTACGTGCAGGTCATCGACGACCTGGCCGGACGGACGCTGGCAGCCGCGTCGAGCGTGGAACCGGCGCTGAAGGCGCGCCTGGCGGAGGGCGCCCGCGGCAGCAACCGCAGGGGCGCCGCGGTGGTGGGCCAGGCGATTGCCGAGCGCCTGAAGGAGAAGGGCATCACGCGCGTGGTGTTCGACCGGAACGGGTTCCTGTACCACGGGCGCGTGCGCGCCGTGGCCGAGGCCGCGCGCAGCGCCGGGCTGGAGTTCTAGGCCCGGCCAGGACACGACAGAAGGCAGAAGGCAAAAGGCGAAACGGTATGCGGACACGCGAGAAGATTGACCCGGGCCAGCTCGAGATCAAGGACACGGTGGTTTCGATCAACCGCGTCACCAAGGTGGTCAAGGGCGGCAAGAACCTGAGCTTCAGCGCCCTGGTGGTCGTCGGCGACGGCCATGGCGTGGTGGGCTACGGCGTCGGCAAGGCCAAGGAAGTGCCCTCGGCCATCAAGAAGGGGATCGAGGCGGCCAAGAAGAACCTCATCCGCGTGCCGCTCAAGGGGACGACGGTGCCGCACCCGGTAGTCGGGCGCTTCGGCGCCGGGCGCGTCCTGCTGAAGCCCGCCCCCGAGGGCACGGGCATCATTGCGGGCGGCGCGGTGCGCGCCGTAGTGGAGTCGGCCGGTGTCTCGAACGTGCTGACCAAGTCGCTCGGGACGGCCAACCCGCACAACGTGGTGCGGGCGGCGTTCACGGCGCTGCAGCAGCTGAAGGATCCCGGCCTGGTGGCGCGCCTTCGCGGCAAGGACGCCGAGGAGATGAGCGCGCCCGGGCGGGCGTAGGGACGGACGATCATGGCTGAGCAGGCGAAGAAGACGCTGAAGATCACGCTGGTCCGGAGCCCGATTGGCTTCAACCGGACCCAGGCAGCGACCGTCCAGGGGATGGGCCTCCGGAAGATCCGCCACACGGTGGAGCTCCCGGACACGCCGGAGACCCGGGGGATGATCCACAAGGTGCGCCACCTCGTCGAGGTGGTGGAGTAGAGACATGAGCCTCAACAATCTCAAGCCGGCCCCCGGGTCGAAGTTCAACCGCAAGCGCGTGGGGCGCGGTCCCGGGTCGGGCAACGGCAAGACGGCCGGCCGCGGGAACAAGGGCGCGCAGTCGCGCTCGGGCTACTCGTACAAGCGCGGGTTCGAGGGCGGCCAGATGCCGCTGCACCGGCGCGTGCCGAAGCGCGGGTTCAACAACGTGTTCCGGACGGAGTACGAGGTGGTGAACCTGGACCAGATCGAGGCGCGCTTCGACACCGGCGCGACGGTGAGCCCCGACACGCTCCGGGCGGCCGGCCTGGTCAACAGCCGCCAGCCCGTGAAGGTGCTGGCCCGCGGTGAGGTGACCAAGGCGCTGACCGTGCAGGCGCACAAGTTCAGTGGCAAGGCGGCCGAGAAGATCGCGGCCGCGGGTGGCACGGCGGAAGCGATCAGCTGATCGAGGCGACTCCTGTGGTCGAAAGCCTGAGAAATCTGTTTGCCGTCGCGGATCTCCGCAACCGGGTGCTGTTCACGCTCGGCATACTGGCGATCTACCGTGTCGGCATCTTCATCCCGACGCCCGGCGTGAACCCCGAGGCCCTCGAGGTGCTGGCGCAGCAGGCGCAGAACACCATGCTGGGCCTGTACAACATGTTCACGGGCGGCGCGCTGGCGCGGGTCACGATCTTCGCGCTCGGGGTGATGCCGTACATCAGCGCCTCGATCATCCTCCAGCTGCTCACCGTGGTCTGGCCGTACCTCGAGCGGCTGTCGAAGGAAGGCGAGCTGGGACGGCGGAAGATCACGCAGTACACGCGGTACCTGACGCTGCTGCTGGCCGCGGTCCAGTCGATGGGCATCGCCATCTGGCTCGAGCGCAACACCGACATCCCCGGCGGGCTGCCGCTGGTGTACGACCCGGGCTGGGGCTTCCGGCTCGGCGCCGTGCTGACGCTGACGACCGGCACCATGTTCATCATGTGGCTCGGTGAGCAGATTACCGAGCGGGGCATCGGCAACGGGATGTCGCTCATCATCTTCGCAGGCATCGTGGTGGGGCTGCCGAGCGCGGCCATCGCGACCTTCGACCAGATGCGCACCGGGCAGATGAGCCTGCTGGTCGTGGCGTTCCTGGTGCTGCTGATGGTGCTGGTCATCGCGGCCATCATCTACGTCGAGCGGGCGCACCGGCGGATCACCGTGCAGTACGCCAAGCGCGTGGTGGGTCGGCGGCAGTACGGCGGATCCAGCACGCACATCCCGCTCAAGGTGAACACGGGCGGCGTGATCCCCGTCATCTTCGCCAGCTCGATCCTGACGTTCCCCGGGACGTTCGCCGGGATGCTGCAGGCGGGCGGCTGGGCCGATGCGGTCGTGCGGCAGCTGCAGTACGGCATGCCGCTGTACAACCTGCTCTACGTCACGCTCATCATCTTCTTCGCGTACTTCTACACGGCCATCATCTTCAACCCGGACGACGTGGCCGAGAACATGCGGAAGTACGGCGGGTTCATCCCGGGTATCCGGCCGGGCAAGCGCACGGCGGAGTACATCGACACCATCCTGGCGCGCATCACGCTGGTGGGCGCCGTGTACCTGTCGCTGGTCGCGATCCTGCCGGAGTTCCTGCTGACCGGGTTCAAGGTGGCGCCCATCCCATTCATCGGCGAGTCGCTCGACGCGCTGCTGCCGCGGTTCGTCACCGAGGGCCTGAACGTGCAGTTCTTCTTCGGCGGCACGTCGCTGCTCATCGTCGTGGGCGTGGCCATGGACACCGTGAACCAGGTGGAGTCGCAGCTGATCATGCGGCACTACGACGGGTTCATGAAGAAGACGCGGATTCGCGGGCGTCGCGGGTGAGGACGTGGCGCTCAACGTTGTGATGCTGGGACCCCCGGGCGCCGGCAAGGGGACGCAGGCCGAGCGCTTCGCCAGGGAGCATGGGATCCCCAGGATCTCGACGGGGGACATCCTCCGCGAGGCGGTGCAGAGCGGCAGCGAGCTCGGGCGGGTGGTCAAGGCGGTGATGGAACGGGGCGAGCTGGTGAGCGACGAGCTCATCACCGGCATCGTCCGCGAGCGGCTGGGACGGCCGGATGTCGGCGGCGGGTTCGTGCTGGACGGCTTTCCGCGCACCGTGCCCCAGGCGGAAGCGCTCGACGGCATCGTGGCCGGCCGGGACCCGCTCATCGTCGTCGAGATGCAGGTGCCCGACGAGGAGCTCGTGCGGCGGGTTCAGGCGCGCCGGGTGTGCAAGGTGTGCGGCACCAACGTGTCGGCGTTCGGCTCCAACCCGGCGACGGTGCAGCGCTGCGAGAAGTGCGGGGGAGAACTCGTCACACGCTCGGACGACACCGAGGCGGTGGTGCGGGAACGGTTGCGGGTGTACTGGCGGGACACGCGGCCCATGATCGCGTACTACAGCCAGCGTCCGACGTTCCGGGTCATCGATGGAGCCCAGGGGCCCGAGCAGGTGCGGGAAGCGCTGGTGGCCGCTGTCATGGGCGTCGCGACGGCGGCGGGGCTGTCGGTGCCGCCTGGAGCGCGAGCGTGATCAACTGCCGATCGGCGGCGGAGCTCGAGCGGCTGGCGCGGGTCAACGCGCTGGTGGCCCGCGTGCTGGCCGAGCTGATGGGCGCGACGGCGCCCGGGGTGACCACGCGCGACCTGGACCGGCTGGCCGAGCAGCGGCTCGTCGAGGCGGGCGCCGCGCCGGCGTTCAAGGGATACCACGGGTATCCGGCGACCATCTGCGCGTCGGTGAACGAGCAGGTGATCCACGGGATCCCGAACGACCGGAAGCTCGTCGAGGGCGACATCGTGTCCATCGACATGGGCGCCCGGCTGGACGGGTTCTACGGGGACTCGGCGGTGACCGTGCCGGTGGGGCGCATCTCGCCGGAAGCCGAGCGGCTGCTCGCGGTGACGCAGGCGGCGCTCGAGCGGGCCATCGCCGTGGTGCGCGCGGGCGCGCGGGTGCACGACATCGGGGCGGCCGTCCAGCAGCACGTCGAGGCGCACGGATACTCGGTGGTCCGCGAGTTCGTGGGGCACGGAATCGGGACGGCGCTCCATGAGGAGCCGCAGATCCCGAACTACGGCACGGCGGGCCGCGGCGCCAGGCTGGCCGAGGGGATGGTGCTGGCCATCGAACCGATGGTGAACGTGGGGAAGGCCGCGGTGAAGGTGCTGTCCGACGGGTGGACGGCCGTGACGAAGGACGGCAGCCTCTCGGCGCACTTCGAACACACGGTGGCGGTGACGGCGACGGGCTGCCGGGTGCTGACGCTGCGGGATCAGGTGGCGGTCGGGGCGGTGTGACCGAGGCCGAGGGCACGGTGGTCGAGTTGCTGCCGAGCGAGCTGGTCAAGGTGGTGCTCGAGGGCGGGCGGCACCAGGTGATCGCGCATCACGCGGACCCGGTGCGGCGGAATTACGTGAGGCTCGTGGTCGGGGATCGCGTCCGCATCGCGCTGATGGCGAACGACCGTGGTCGCGGGCGGGTTCTTGAGAGGCTGTAAACGGAGCGAGCGATGAAAGTACGAGCGTCAGTCAAGAAGATCTGCGACAAGTGCAAGATCGTGCGCCGTCGCGGGATCGTGCGGGTGATCTGCACGAACCAGAAGCACAAGCAGCGGCAAGGATAAGGCGAGGACCTATGGCACGCATTTCAGGTGTCGATCTGCCCCGCAACAAGCGCGTGGAGATCGGGCTCACGTACATCTTCGGGATCGGGCGCCACCGCTCGAACCGGATCCTCGAGACCGCGGGGGTCAGCCCCGACGTCCGCGTCAAGGATCTCTCCGACGACGACGTGCGGAAGATCAGCCGGGTGATCGAGGAGCAGGGCGGGGTGGAGGGCGATCTGCGTAAGGAGATCTCGCTCAACATCAAGCGGCTCATCGAGATCGGCAGCTTCCGCGGCAGCCGGCACCGCCGGAACCTGCCGGCCCGGGGGCAGCGCACGCGCACCAACGCGCGCACGCGCAAGGGTCCGCGCAAGGGCGCGGTCGCCAAGAAGAAGACGGTGTAGGTAGGCCATGGCAAAAGCAGAGAGCACGGGCGCGGCGGGGAAGGAATCCACCCGCAAGAAGAAGACGTTCAAGAAGCGCGGCGAGAAGCGGATCGTGCACCACGGGTTCGTGCACATCCAGGCCTCGTTCAACAACACGCTGGTGACGATCACCGACGCCGAGGGCGCCGTGGTGTCGTGGTCCAGCGCGGGCGCCATCGGGTTCAAGGGCTCGCGCAAGGGCACGCCGTTCGCCGCCACGCAGGCCGCGCTCACGGCGACCAACGCCGCCAAGACCTTCGGCATGCGCTCGTGCGACGTGCTGGTCAAGGGGCCCGGCTCGGGCCGCGAGTCGGCCATCCGCGCGCTCTCGACCGCCGGGCTCGAGGTGAAGTCCATCCGCGACGTCACGCCGATCCCGCACAACGGGTGCCGGCCGCCGAAGCGGCGGCGGGTGTAACTTCTGGACTGAGAAGGATCGAATTTCATGGCTCGTTACAACGGACCCGTCTGCCGTCTCTGCCGCCGCGAGGGGATGAAGCTGTTCCTCAAGGGCGAACGGTGCTACACCGAGAAGTGCGCCATCGAGAAGCGCAACATGCCGCCGGGCCAGCACGGCCGGGCGCGCCGCGCGAAGATGGTGGGCTACGGCGTGCAGCTGCGCGAGAAGCAGAAGGTGAAGCGCATCTACGGCGTGCTGGAGGACCAGTTCCGCCGGTACTTCGAGCAGGCGGACCGCACCCGCGGGATCACCGGCGAGACGCTGCTGCAACTGCTGGAGCGGCGCCTCGACAACGCCGTCTACCGCCTGGGCTTCGCCACCTCGCGCGCGCAGGCGCGGCAGCTGGTGCGCCACGGCCACTTCCTGGTCAACGGCAGGAAGGTGGACATCCCCTCGTACTCGCTGAAGGCGGGCGACGTGGTGACGGTCCGCGAGGGCAGCCGCCAGAACGCATCCATCCTGCACGCGATGGAGGAGGTGAAGGGCCGCGGCATCCCCGAGTGGCTGAACCTCGACGGCGCCATGGGCGGCAAGGTGATGTCGATGCCGACGCGCGAGCAGATCAACCTGCCCGTGCAGGAGCAGCTCATCGTCGAGTTGTACAGCAAGTAGGGTGACGCCGGGACTGACGTCCCGGCGCGCCGTTCGCGTACGGAGCGCCGAGGCTTCAGCCTCGGCGGATTCCGCCAGCCCACGGCCCGCAGCTCGTCAGACCTGCAGCGGGAGGCCGGGGGCCGTAACCCGCAGGTCTGGAGGCCGGGCTGCCGGCCCGTTTGGCGAAAGGACATCACGATGCTCTGGAAAGGATTTCAGCGCCCCAAGCGCCTCGACTTCGAACGCGAGACGCTCACCGACCGGTTCGGGCGCTTCTATGCGCAGCCGTTCGAGCGCGGATTCGGCACCACGGTGGGCAACGCCCTCCGCCGGGTGCTGCTCTCGTCCATCGAGGGCGCGGCCATCACCGCCGTGCAGATCGACGGCGTGCTGCACGAGTTCTCGCCCATCAAGGGCGTGGTCGAGGACGCGACCGACATCATCCTCAACCTGAAGCAGCTGCCGCTCAAGTGCCACGTCGACCACACCAAGACGCTGACCGTGCGCGTGGACAAGCCGGGCCCGGTGCGCGCCCGGGACATCGAGGTGGACCAGGACGTCGAGATCCTCGAGCCCGACGCCCACATCGCCACGGTGTCGGAGGGCGGCAAGCTCCACATGCAGCTCCGCGTGAAGCGGGGGCGCGGCTACGTCGCGGCCGACCGCAACTTCGACGAGGACCTCGGCATCGGCTGGATCCCCATCGACTCGGTGCACTCGCCGGTGAAGAAGGTGAACTACCTGGTCGAGTCGGCGCGCGTCGGACAGGCGACCGACTACGACAAGCTGACGCTCGAGGTGTGGACCAACGGGTCGGTCACGCCGGGCGACGCGGTGTCGCTGGCCGCCAAGCTGGTGCGCGACCACCTCAACATCTTCATCAACCTCGAGGACGAGGACGAGGAAGACCTGGACGTGTCCACGGAGCCGGCGCGCCTGGGCGTCGCCAACGAGCACCTCGACAAGAGCGTCGAGGAACTCGAGCTCTCGGTGCGGTCGTACAACTGCCTGAAGAACGCCAACATCCGCACGATTCGGGAGCTCGTGCAGAAGAGCGAGACCGACATGCTGAAGACGAAGAACTTCGGCCGGAAGTCGCTCAACGAGATCAAGGAGATCCTGCAGACGATGGGTCTGAGCCTCGGCATGAAGCTGGACCAGCCCTCGGCGGCGGAGTAGCTCCGATAGGGACAAGACGCCATGCGCCACCGTAATGCACACCGGAAGCTCGGCCGGGTCTCCGAGCACCGCATCGCGCTCCTTCGCAACCAGGCGACGGCGCTGCTGATGCACGAGCGCATCGAGACGACCGTGCCGAAGGCCAAGGAGCTGCGGCCGTTCGTCGAGCGCATCATCACCATCGCCAAGCGCGGGGTGAAGGCCGCCGACCCGAAGGGCAGGACCCTCTCGGCCCGGCGCCTCGTGATGCGCGACGTCCACAACGAGGACGTCGTCACCAAGCTGTTCGACGAGCTGGCCCCGCGGTTCGAGTCGCGGCCGGGCGGGTACACCCGCATCCTCAAGCTGGGGCACCGGCGCGGCGACGCCGCCGAGGTGGCCCAGATCGAGCTCGTCGGCAGCGAGTACGACCCGAAGAAGGCCGAGGCCGAGCGCAAGGCCGCCGATGAGGCCGCCCAGGCCGAGGGCGCCAAGACGCAGAAGAGCGTGGGGGAGCGGCTCCGCTCAGCGGCCGAGCGCCTGCGGGGAGGCAAGAAGGCCAAGGGTGACGGCGCCGCGAAGTCCAAGGCCAGCCGTCCCGCCCGCGGCGCCGCAAAGAAGACGACCACGCCGCGCAAGGCTGGCGGCTCGTAGTCTTCGGCTCTCGCGTTCTGAGGTTCACTGAGGTTCTGAGGCTCTGGGGTTCTGAGAGCCTCGGAGCCTCGGGGCCGGGCCTCACCCCCGCCCGGGCCGCCGGTTCACCTGCCTGTTCCGTTTCACCCCCGAAATCACCCACGCACCCCGCGTGGGATGCCATACTGAGCACGCGGCCGCCGCTGCGCGGCGCCTCCCCGCACGGGCGCGGCCGGGAGCCGCCGCCGCGCGTCTCAAGAGTCAGATGTCTCGAGCGATTCGCCGCCTGCTGCCGGCGATCATGGCAGTCTCGTTTGTCGGGGTCCTGGCAGGCAGCCAGGCCGCCCGGCCAGCGGAGCAGCCCGAGCAGCCCATCTTCCGGGCCAAGGTGGATCTGGTCCGTGTAGACGTCTCCGTCACCGGGCGCGACGACGAGCCCGTCACCGACCTGCAGGCCTCCGACTTCATCGTGACCGAGGACGACGTGCCACAGGCGGTGGAGACGGTCCAGTTCGTCCGGATCGACGGGCAGCGGCACGAGGACACGGGTGAGTCGCTGGAGATCCGGGGGCCGTCCCAGGCCCGCGTCGAGGCTGCCCGGGAAGACGTGCGACTCTTCGCCGTCCTGCTGGACGACTACCACATCGACCGCCACCCGACCATCACCATTCCGCTCAGGCGGGCGCTCGAGAGCTTCGTGGAGCGGCTGCAGCCGACCGATCTCGTCGCGATCATGGATCCGCTGACGACGCTCGACAGCCTCCGGTTCACGCGGAACAAGGCCGAACTGCTGGAGCGCGTCCGGGCCTTCGAGGGCCGGCGAGGATTGCTGTTCCCCGTCAAGAGCGCGGTGGAGGAGGCCCAGGTGTCGCAGCGCAACGTCTTCGAGCTGCGGGCGGCGGTGACACTGTCGGCGCTCGAGGCCGTAGCCACGCACCTCGGCGGGCTTCGCGAGGGCCGGAAGTCCGTGCTGTTCGTCAGCCAGGGCCCCCCGGTGGGCATGCCGGGGAGCGCGGTCTACCCGCGGCTGGAAGCCGCGCTGCGGGCGGCCAACCGGAGCAACGTCACCGTGCACGTGCTGGACCCGCGACCGCTCGGATCCGCGCCGTTTGGCGGGGCCGAGGCGCTGCGGCGGCTGTCGGCGGAGACCGGCGGGCGCGCCATCGTGAACACGAACAACCCGGAAGAAGGGCTCGAGCAGGTCTTCGCCGACGCGAGCGCGTATTACCTGGTGGGCTACTCGCCGAGCCGCCAGCTCGCCGACGGGAAGTTCCACAGGATCAACGTGCGCGTGAAGCGGTCGGGCGTCCGCGTGACGGCCCGTCGCGGCTACTGGGCCCCCACTGAAGCCGAGCTCAATCCGGAGCCGCCCCCGCCGCCGGACGTACCGCTCAACGACGCGCTGCGGGCGCTGGTCGAGCCCGTGGACGGCCGGCAGATTGACCTCTGGGTGGGGAGTGAGCCGTCGGGCGCCGACCGCACGTCGCTCCAGGTCACGTGGGAGCCGTCGGGCCGGCTGTCGGATGACGAGGCGCCGGCCACCGTCGAGATCGAGCCCGTCACCCGCACGGGCACGTCGCTGGGAGAGGCGCAGCGCATCTCGGCGCCCCCGAAGAGCGGGGACGTGCCGACCGTCGCCTCGTTCGATCTCGAGCCCGGGTCCGCGGCGCTGCGGCTCACGGTACGGTCGGCCGGCGGCGCGGTCGTGGACCGGTGGACCCAGTCGCTGGTCGTGCCGGACTACGCCGGCGCGCCGCTGACCCTGGGCACGCCGCGGGTGTACCGGACACGGACCCTGGCCGAGACCCGCGCGTTCGACACCGACCCGGCGCCGACGCCTTCAGCGTCTCGGCGCTTCCGGCGCACCGACCGCCTGGTGATTGACGTTCCCTACAAGGCGGTCGCGGCCTCGCCGGAAGTCCGCGCGCAGCTGACCAACAGGGACGGTCAGCCCCTGGCGCCGCTGACCGTCCGCACGGCTACCGAGGGGGTGGCGCGGGTGGTCATGCCGCTGGCCAGCCTGGCGCCCAGCACCTACGCCGTGCGCGTCGAAGTCTCGGCTGGTGACGCCTCCGGGGCGCAAGTCGTGGCCTTCACGGTGTCGCAATAACGCAGATAACGCAGATAACGCAGATAGCGCAGATAACGCAGATGGCGCAGATGGCGCAGATGGCGCAGATGGCGCAGGTGGCGGCCGGGGCCGGCGGCCAGCCGCGTTCCACCTCGCCCCGTGCCACTCGGGTCGGGTCAATCCGAAGCCGTACCCAGCATCATCTGCGTTATCCGCGGCACCGGCGGCACCGGTGCTATCTACGGCCAATCACGCTTCCGGCTCGGCGGCCTGTCCGCGTTCTGCCCTGGCCGCCGCGATGATCTTCTGCTGCTGGTGCGCGGGCACCTCGTCGTAGTGCGAGTACTCCATGTGGTAGGACCCGCGCCCGCCCGTCACCGAGGTGAGGTGCTGCTCGTAGGTCAGCATCTCGGCCATTGGCACCTGCGCCTTGATGACGGTCATCTGCCCCCGCGGCTCCATGCCCGAGATGCGGCCGCGTCGGCCGTTCAGATCGCCCATCAGGTCACCCGCGTAGTCGCTCGGCGCGTACACCTCGACGTTCATGATGGGCTCGAGCAGTGTGGGCCGCGCCTTGGACATCCCGTCCTTGAAGGCCAGCCAGCCCGCGGTCTTGAAGGACAGCTCGTTGGAATCCACGTCGTGGTACTGCCCGTCGGTGAGCACCACGCGGAAGTCCACGACGGGGTAGCCGGCCAGGTAGCCGCGCATGCGCGACTCCTGGATGCCCTTCTCGACGGCCGGGATGAACTGCCGCGGGATGGACCCGCCGAAGATCTCGTCCACGAACTCGAAGTCGCTGCCGCGCGGCAGCGGCTCCATGCGGATCTTGCAGTCGCCGAACTGGCCGTGGCCGCCGGTCTGCTTCTTGTGGCGCCCGTGGGCTTCGACCCGCGCCGTGATCGTCTCCCGGTAGGGGATGCGCGGCGGCTTGAGGTTCACCTCCACGCCGAAACGGCGCTTCAGCTTCGCGACCGTCACCTCGATGTGCAGCTGGCCCTGTCCGGCCAGCAGCAGCTCGTTGGTCTGCGGGTCGCGTGCGTAGCGGATGGTGGCGTCCTCTTCCTCGAGGCGGTGCATCGAGGTGCTGATCTTGTCCTCGTCGCCGCGGCTCTTGGGCTCGATGGCGTAGGAGAGGACGGGCTCGGGAAACGTGATGGGGGGAAAGGCGATGCCCGCCGCCCTGTCCGCCAGCGTGTCGTTGGTGCGGGTGTCCTTCAGCTTGGCGACCGCGCCCAGGTCCCCCGCCTTGATCTCGGGGACGGTGACCTGGGTCTTGCCCTGCAGCACGGCCAGGTGGCCCAGGCGTTCCTGCGTGCCGCGCGTGAGGTTCGAGACCGTGGAGTCCGCCTTCAGGACGCCCTGGTAGACGCGGAACAGCGTGATGCGGCCGGCGAACTGATCGGCCACCGTCTTCCAGACGAACGCGGCGTAGGGGGCCTTCTCGTCGAGGTCGCGGGTCACGGCCTGTCCGTCGCTGATCGCCCGGAAGGGGCGCTCCGCCGGCGACGGCGCCCAGGCCAGGATGGCATCCAGCAGCGGTTGCGCCCCCACGTTCTGGAGCCCGGATGTGCAGACCAGCGGGACGATCTTGGCAGCGGCCGTCGCCTTGCGGAGGCCCGACGCCAGTTCCTCGGTGGTGAGCGTGCCGGCCTCGAAGAAGTGCTCCATGAGCGCCTCGTCGGCCTCCGCGACCATTTCGATCAGGGCCTCGCGCGCGGCGGCAACCTCGGCCTCCATCGCGCCCGGCACCGGGCCTTCCGTGACGCGGCTCGAACCGTCGGCGGGGAACGTGAACGCCTTCAGGCCCACGAGGTCCACCACTCCCGTGAAGTGCTTCTCCTCGCCGATGGGCAGCTGGATGGGGACGATGGCGCGTCCGAGGGACTGGCGCAGCGACTCGAGCGTGCGGTCGAGCGATGCCCGGTCGCGGTCCAGGCGGTTCACGCAGACGAGGCGGGGCAGCGCCAGTTCGTCGGCGGCGTGCCAGGCCTTCTCGGTCTGCACCTCGACGCCGGCCACGGCGTCCACGACCACCAGCGCGGCATCGGCGACGTGCAGGGCCGCGCGCGTGTCGGCGAAGAAGTTGCCGAATCCGGGCGTGTCGATGAGGTTGATCTTGGTCTTGTTCCACTCGGCGTGCGCGAGGCCGGCGCCGAGCGTGTGCTTGCGGGCGATTTCCTCTTCGTCGTAGTCAGTGACCGTCGTGCCATCGTCCACCAGGCCGAGCCGGTTGACCATGCCGGCCGAGAACAACAGCGCAGACACCAGCTGCGTCTTCCCGCATCCGCCGTGGCCAACCACGGCCACGTTGCGGATGCTGGCAGCGTCGTAAACCTTCATAGGCGGGAAGCCTCCCCGGGCGCGTCAGACGTCCGTCACTGGAGGAATCATATGTCAGGTGCAGGCAGGTGCCCGCCTATTCGTAGCGCAGCGCCTCGATGGGATCCATGCGCGAGGCGCGCCACGCGGGCAGCATCCCGAAGAACACGCCGACGGACGCCGAGAACCCCAGCCCGAGCGCGAACGACCACCACGGGAGCGAGACCGGGAAGCCCGACAGCAGGTTCACCAGCAGGCCGATGCCGCTGCCCAGCAGGACGCCCAGGATCCCGCCGACGCTCGTGAGGACCACAGCCTCGATCAGGAACTGCGTGAGGATCTCCAGGCGACGGGCGCCGATGGCCTTGCGGACGCCGATCTCGCGCGTGCGCTCGGTGACCGAGATGGTCATGATGGCCATCACGCCGATGCCGCCCACCATCAGCGCAATCGACGAGATGACGACCAGCGACAGCAGGACCGCCTGGGAGATCTGTTCCCAGACCTTCAGCACCGCGTCCTGGGTGACCAGGTCGAAGTCGTTCGGCTTCTCGAGCGTCAGCCCGTGGCGGATACGCATGATGGCCTCGACCTCGCGCATGGCGTCCTCGCGCGTGGCGTTCTCGTGGGGCACCACCGCGATCATCACGGCCTGGCCGCCGAAGGGCCCCGTTCGCACACGCTCGCTCCCGAACTGCTTGCGGAAGGCCGTGTAGGGGATGATCGCGAAATCGTCCTGGCCCAGGCTGAAACCGCCGGCTGCCGGGCGCTTGTCCACGACGCCTATCACCGTGTAGTCGAGCGCGCCGATGCGGATGCGCTTGCCGACGGGGTCGATGCCGCGCGGCTCGAACAGCGCCTGGTAGGGCCCGTAGCCGATGACTGCCACCCGGCGGCGCCGCAGCACCTCCTGCTCGGTGAACGTCCGACCGGCGAACATCGTGGCGAAGTTCACGTCCACGAAGCGCTCGCTGGTGCCCATGACGGCAGCCGGACGGGTCCGCTCGCCCTCGTAGAACATCCGCTCCATCGTCGGCTGGGGTGGGCCCGCGCCGAGCCAGGTGTCCACGATGGCCACCGACGGCGCCAGCCGGCGGATGGCCTCGCCGTCCTCCACGGTGAGGCCCGGGCGCCGGATCAACTCGAGGAACGAGGCGCCCGACGAGAAGCTGACGGCGCCGAAGCGCTGCACGAAGATGGTCTTGGGGCCGAGCGCCGCGATGGAATCGCGCAGCGAGGTGTCGAAGCCCCGGATGAGGGAGGTCATCCCCACGATCGACGTGACGCCGATCACCACGCCCAGCACCGTGAGCGCCGAGCGCATCTTGTTGGACCGCAGCGTCTCGAACGCCATCCGGGCGGTCTCGCGCAACAGGCCGGTCTGTCGGGTGATGGAGAACACGGCTACTCGCGCCTCAGCGCCTCGATGGGATCCAGCATGGCCGCGCGCCGCGCCGGATACCACCCGAAAAAGAGGCCCACGAGGGCGGTGATCACGACGCCGAGGACGACCGACCAGGTTTCCACCGACGCGGGCACCGGAGTCAGCGTGCCGATCGTCATCGCGAAGATCGCGCCGAGCCCGACGCCAATCACGCCCCCGGTGAGCGACAGCGTCACCGACTCGGTGAGCACCTGCGACATGATGTCCCGCCGCTTGGCGCCGAGCGCCTTCCTGAGCCCGATCTCCCGCGTGCGCTCGCTCACCACCATCAACATGATGTTCATGATGACGATGCCACCCACGAGGAGCGACAGCCCGACGATGCCGACGAGCACGACGGCAATACCGGCGGTCGCCTGCTGGAAGATGCCCAGGATCGAGTCGGAGGCCAGCATCCCGAAATTGTCCGGCTCCGTCGGCTTGAGCCGCCGTTCCACCCGGAGGGCCACCCGTGCCTCGTCCTTGGCCTGCTGCACGAGCGTCGCATCACGCGGTCGCACCATCAGCTGCAGCGACTCCCGTGAACCGAACAGCTTCTGGTAGGCGCCGAGCGGGATGACCGCGAACTCGTCCAGCGAGTTGCCGAAGGCCGCGCCCTTCTTGGCCGAGACGCCGACGACGCGGAAGTTGACGCCGGCGATGCGCACCTGCTTGTCGATGGGATCCGCGCCACCGAACAGCCGGTCCGCGACCTGCCACCCGAGCAGCGCCACCTGCCGCTTGCGCCGGATTTCGACCGGGCTGATCATGCGGCCTCGCTCGGCGTCGAAGGTGGTGAAGTCCAGGTACTCCTCCGTGACGCCCTGAACCTGGATCGACTCGAGCTCCTCGTCCCGGTAGGCGACGCTCGTGCGCTGCTGCGCCTGCGCCATCACCGAGCTCACCGCCGTGCTGAAGCGCCTGACCGCGGCCGCATCGTCCAGCGTGACGTTGGGGTTGCTCCGCTGCCGCTCGAACTCGTCCTCGTTCTGCGTGAAGCCGGTGCGCTGGATCACGAATGAATCGGCGCCCAGGTCGGACACGATGGCGTCGGTCACCGCGCCGTTCACCCCGGTGATGAGTGCCACCACCGTGATGATCGACGATACCGCCACGATGTTCCCCAGCAGGGTGAGGAGCGAGCGGAGCTTGTTCGCCCAGATGGACGAGAGCGCCAGCCGCACCGACTCGAGGATCTGCGACATCGTCGGGGCCCTAGCCGCCCACGCGCACCCGCACTCCCGACCCGCCGCCAGCCGAGGCCGAGGTCGCATCGCCCGTGTTCACCGCGTCGCCCTCGTACATGCCCCGCACCGATTCGAAGGGTCCGGTGATCACGCGCTCGCCCTCCTGGAGGCCGGAGAGCACCTCGAGGTAGCGCTCGCCCGCGATGCCCAGCCTGACCCTGGTGAAGGTGGCCTTGCCGTCTCGGATGACGAACACCCCTTCGGTCTCCTCGCGCTTCTGCCCGGGCTTGAGCTCGGTCGTGGCGGCGGACACCGGGGTGGCGGCCTGCGGGCCGAACTGCCAGCGCGGCTTCGGGGGGCGCAGTTCAGGAATGATGTTGCCCTTCTCGTCGTACAGCAGCTCGCGGACCGTCAGCGCCTGGATGGGCACCGACAGCACGCCGGCACGCGTCGCCGTGGTGATCTCGGCGGTGCAGGTGAACCCCGGCCGGACGTCCGGGATCTGCCCGTCGATGGTGACCGTGACCTTGAAGTTCGTCGCGGTCCTCGCCGTGGAGCCGGCCGTGCCCGTCTGCTGGATGGGGCTGTTGCCAATCTCGGTGACCTTGCCGGTGAACGTCTTGTCCGGGAGCGCGTCGATCGTCACCTTGGCGGGCTGGCCGAGCTGCACGAAGGGAATGTCGGTTTCGTCCACCTCGATCTCGGCTTCGATGACCGACATATCGGCCACGGTCAGCAGCACGGTGCCGGCGTTGTTCATCGTGCCCACGACCACGTTCTCGCCCTCTTCGATGTTCCGCCGGGTGACGATGCCGTCGAACGGGGCCTCGAAGCGCACCTGCGACAGCGAGTGCCGGCTGCTCTGCAGGCCCGCCTCCATCTGGCGTGCCTGCGTCTCGCGGTTCTTGATCTCCTGCTCACGCGCCGCGAGGTCGCTCTCGCGCATCTCCACCTCGGCCTGCGCACGTTCGAGCGCCTCGCGCGTGGTCAGCCCCGACTGGTTCAGCTCCTGCTGGCGCTTGAGGGCCTGGCGCGCGAGGTCCAGGCTGGCGCGAGCGCTCTGGAGGGAGGCCCGCGACTGCTCCAGCGCGGTCCGCGCGCCGGCGAGGGCCGCCTCGTCGCGCCGAACCGCCGCCTCGGCGATGACGGCGTCGATCTGGAGCAGGAACTGGCCGGCCCTGACCCGCTCGCCCTCGTTGACGGCCAGCCGCGTCACCCGGCCCATCGACTGCGCACTGATGTTGACGGTCTTCTGAGGCTCGATCTTGCCCGACGCCGACACGATGGCCTCGAGATCGCGCCGCTGGATGGTCTCGGCCGTGACGGTGATGCCACGGTCCTGGCGCCGGCTCGAGATGAACGCCACGATACCGCCCACCACGACCACCGCGAGGACCGCCCACACCCATTTCCTGCGAAGCACGCTAGGACCCTCCTATGACAGCCATGCCGGCCGCCACCATCACCGCCACGAGTACATAGACACCCAGCAGCCGCCCGAGGTACCGGCGCGCCGGGCGACCCGTGGCCGCCGCAACCCCAAGCGCCAGCAGCCACATCCACCACAGCCCGAAGAGGTCGATGGACCCGAACACCCGCGCCGCCACCGTTCCCTCTTCCAGCATCGGGAGAAAGACCGCCAGGTTGGTCGGGCTCGTGATCGATTCCCTCAGGAAATGCAGGGGCGTCGCGACGAGCTGCTGAACCACCAGAGCGGCCGAGGCGTGTACGCTGACCGCCATGGCTGCTGCCCAGGGCAGGCGAGCCCCATCGGTTCGGGCCAGGGCCATCAGGCCGGCCGCGACCAGCAGGGTGACCGGCGGGGTCAGCAGAAGCCGGCCCCCGCTGGTTACATAAGCGCCATACGGCGGCGAATTCTGTAATCTCGCGTAGCGCTCGTCGTCCACGCGACCACCCAGGGCCTCGATGACGCGAACCCGCTCATCGACGAGAGCCTGTCGGCCGATGTTCGTACGGAGCAGCGCTGCAGCCAGGCTCAGCCCAATGACGAGAAGAACCAACCACGCCGCCAGATATGTCGGGGTGGCCACGAGGGCCGCCATGGTGGAGCGGGGACGCCACAGCACGCCCGCGATGTGCCGCATCGAGACCAGTGTCCTGTTCCTGCTTATACGACGCGCGGCGCCGGGAGGTTTCTTGACAGCCTTTCAAACCGCTGAATAGGATGGACTTCCCGGCTCGCCCCACCAGGCTCCGCGTTCATTCGCCTTCTCAAAAGTACTATTTTATGGCCTCAAAAACCACAAGCGGCCCTATCTGGGCCATTTTTGCCCTGGTCTGCCTTCTCGCCGCAGGTGCCCAGGCTCAGCCCCTGGGCACGCGAGCCTCCGGCATGGGGGAGGCGTTCGTCGCGGTCGCCGATGACGCATCGTCGGTCTACTGGAATCCGGCCGGGATGGCGACCGGTGCGTACGTCAGTTTTGTCGTGGATTTTGGGGCGGTTGACAGTATTCCCGGCGACTCAGGCGGGCCCGGCGATGGCTCGAAGACTACTGCCCGCCTGCTGGCCTTCACGCTTCCGCCTCTGGGGCTCGGCTACTACCGGCTCTCACGCGTCGTCGCGGGGCCGGATGAGGCTGCAGAACGGACGGGGCCAAGCCGAGAAGAAGGACGGCGAAATGTGCATGGGCTGACGACGTCCCACTTCGGGGTGACGCTGGCCCAGTCCTTGAATCAGTACCTCGTGCTGGCGGGGACGGTGAAGCTCGTGCGTGGAGAGGTGTCGCGTGGCCGGGTCGATCTGGCCGGCGTCTCCGACGCCTTGGACGCCGTGGATGGACTGCCTCACCGCGTCACGTCGCGCGCGGACGTCGATGCAGGCGTCATGCTCGCCGTGGAGCAGTGGCGGGCTGGGCTGGTGGCGCGCAACCTGACGACGCCGTCGTTCGACGGTCCGGACGGGAGCGCGGCGGTGGAGTTGGAGCGGGAGGTGCGGCTGGGCGTGGCCTGGGGCAGCGGCTGGCCTGGCAATTCCCGCGTGGTGGTCTCGGCGGACGCGGATCTCACGGAACAGGCATCTCCCGGCGGCGTCCGGCGGGACATTGCCGCGGGCGTGGAAACCTGGTGGCTCGGGCAGCGCCTGGGCATTCGGGGGGGCGTCCGGGGCAGCGCGGCAGGCGCGGCCCGGCCGGTAGTGGCGACAGGCGTGTCGGCGGCCCTGGCGTCCGGCTTCTACGTCGAGGCCCACGTGGCCGGTGGCGACCGGGACGAGCGGTCGTGGAGTGTGGGAGCGAGGTTCACGTTCTAGGACGGGGCGGTCGGGGCCCCGGGTGAGGGTGCGGTTCAGAACACGTCATGGCGGTCAGGATTGGCGAACTGCTTCTCAAGGAGAAGCGCATCTCGGCGGAACAGCTCCAGGACGCGCTGACCTACCAGCGTCAGCACGGCGGGAAGCTGGGCGGCAACCTGGTGAAGCTGGGCTACATCCAGGACGACGAGATCACGGCCCTGCTGTCGAAGCAGTACGGCGTGCCCTCCATCGCGCTGGGGCAGTTCGAGATCGACGCGGCGGTCATCAAGCTGGTGCCGGCCGAGACCGCGCGCAAGTACCAGATCATCCCGCTCAGCCGCTCCGGCGCCACGCTGACCATCGCGATGACGGACCCGACGAACGTCTTCGCGATGGACGACGTCAAGTTCATGACGGGCTACAACGTCGAGCCCGTCGTCGCGTCGGAAACCGGCGTGGCCGAGGCCATCGAGAAGTACTACGGCATCGCGCCGCCGGTGTCGATGACGGGTCGCGGCGGGATGGCGGTGCAGTCGCCCACGGAGAGCGCCCTCGAGATGGCCACCAAGGCGCTCGAGGAGATGCCCGTCGACGTGGGCGACGTCGAGGTCATGGAGGACCTCGAGGAGATCAGCGCCGAGGCGCTGGCGCGCCAGGGTGAGGAAGCGCCGGTCATCAAGCTGGTGAACGTCATCCTGATGTCGGCGATCTCCAAGGGGGCGAGCGACATCCACATCGAGCCGTACGAGAAGGAGTACCGGGTCCGGTACCGCATCGACGGCATCCTGTACAACGTGATGTCGCCGACGCTGAAGATGCGCGACGCGATCACGTCGCGCGTGAAGATCATGGCGAAGCTCGACATCGCCGAGAAGCGGCTGCCCCAGGACGGCCGCATCAAGATCCGGTTCAGCGACAACGGCGTCAGCAAGGACATCGACTTCCGCGTTTCGTGCCTCCCGACGCTGTTCGGCGAGAAGATCGTCATGCGCCTGCTCGACAAGGGCAAGCTGATGCTGGACATGACGAAGCTGGGCTTCGAGCCCGAGTCGCTGCGCAAGCTCGAGACGCAGATCCAGAAGCCCTGGGGCATGGTGCTCGTGACGGGACCGACGGGCAGCGGCAAGACCAACACGCTCTACTCGTCCATCTCGCGCATCAACACGCCCGAGACCAACATCATGACGGCCGAGGACCCGGTGGAGTTCAACCTGCCGGGCGTGAACCAGGTGCAGGTCCGCGAGAACATCGGCCTCAACTTCGCGGCTGCCCTCCGCAGCTTCCTGCGCCAGGACCCGAACATCATCCTCGTCGGCGAGATCCGCGACTTCGAGACGGCGGAGATCGCCGTCAAGGCCGCGCTGACGGGCCACCTCGTGCTGTCGACGCTGCACACGAACGACGCGCCGAGCACCATCAACCGCCTGATGAACATGGGCATCGAGCCGTTCCTGGTGGCGAGCTCGCTGAACCTGGTGTGCGCCCAGCGCCTCGTGCGCCGGGTCTGCGCGAACTGCAAGGCGCCCGAGGACCTGCCGCCCCAGGCGCTCGAGCAGATCGGGTTCACGACCGACGAGGCGCGCACCGTGAAGCCGCTTCGCGGCAAGGGCTGCGACAAGTGCAACGGCACCGGCTACAAGGGCCGGGTGGGCCTGTACGAGGTGATGGAGATCACCGACGAGCTCCGCGAGCTGGTGCTCGTGGGCGCCTCGGCGCTCGAGCTGCGCCGAAAGGCCATCGAAGAAGGGATGATCACGCTGCGCGGCAGCGGCCTCAGGAAGATCAAGGACGGCATCACCTCCGTCGAGGAAGTGCTGCGGGAAACGGTCAGGTAGAACCTATGGCGACATTGCCGGGCTTGGTGGAACTGTTGAGGATGTCGGTCGACATGGGGGCGTCGGACCTGCACCTGTCGATCGATTCGCCGCCCCAGGTGCGCGTGCACGGGGACCTGGTGCGGATGGCGTTCCCGTCGTTGACCCCGACCGACACCAAGGCGCTCACCTACAGCGTGCTGAGCGACGCCCAGAAGAAGCGGTTCGAGGAGACGCAGGAGCTCGACTGCTCGTTCGGCATCAAGGGCCTGGCGCGCTTCCGCTGCAACATGTACAACCAGAAGGGCGCCGTGGCGGCGGCCTACCGCCAGATCCCCGAGCGCATCCGCGGCTTCGAAGAGCTCCAGCTGCCCGCGGTCATCTCGAAGCTCGCCGACCGGCCCCGCGGGCTCGTGCTCGTCACGGGCCCGACCGGTAGCGGCAAGTCCACCACGCTGGCGGCGATGATCGACAAGATCAACACCCAGCAGAAGGGGCACATCCTCACCATCGAGGACCCCATCGAGTACCTGCACCAGCACAAGGGCTGCATGGTGAACCAGCGCGAAGTGCACAGCGACACGCAGAGCTTCGGCAACGCGCTGCGCGCTGCGCTCCGTGAGGATCCGGACGTCGTGCTCATCGGCGAGATGCGCGACCTCGAGACCGTCGAGTCGGCCCTGCGCATCGCCGAGACGGGCCACCTGACGTTCGCGACGCTGCACACCAACTCGGCCGCCTCGACGATCAACCGCATCATCGATCAGTTCCCGGCCCACCAGCAGGCGCAGATCCGCACGCAGCTGTCCCTGGTGCTCGAGGGCATCGTCTGCCAGAGCCTGCTGCCGAAGGCCAGCGGCGACGGGCGCGTGGTCGCCATGGAGATCCTGGTGCCGACACCGGGCATCCGCAACCTGATCCGCGAGGACAAGGTGCACCAGATCTACTCGGCCATGCAGACCGGGCAGGAGAAGCTCGGCATGCAGACGATGAACCAGTCGCTGGCGACGCTGTACTTCCGGCGCCAGATCACGCTCGAGACCGCCGTCGGGGCCTCGTCGAACCGCGAGGAGCTCCACGAGATGATCAACCGCGGCGTGGGCGTGGTGCCCGGCGCGGGACTGAGCCGCCCGGGAGGGCCGGCCGCGGGCCTGCGCGCGGGACGCCCCGTGGGGCAGTAGGATGACCGGCCGGACGGGCCTCCCCCCGATCGACCAACGAACGAGAGACGGAGACTGACATGGCGACGTTTGCGTTTTCCGGGAGAACCCGCGGAGGAGAGACCATCGCGGGCGAGCGCATCGGGGACTCGATGGACGCCGTCGCGGCGGCGCTGCGGCGCGAGCAGATCCAGGTCACGCGCATCACGCCCGTGGCCGCCAGGGCGGCGGCGCCAGCCAAGCTGCGGGCCAGGGGCGTGCCATCGAAGAACCTGGCGGTCTTCACGCGGCAGTTCTCGGTGATGATCGACGCCGGCCTGCCGCTGGTGCAGTGCCTCGACATCCTCGGCAACCAGGAGGAGCACAAGTACTTCCAGCAGGTCATCCTTCAGACGCGCACGGACGTCGAGGGCGGCCAGTCGCTGGCCGATGCCATGAAGCGCCACCCGAAGGTGTTCGACGCGCTCTACACGAACATGATCGCCGCCGGCGAGGCGGGCGGCATCCTCGACACCATTCTCAAGCGCCTGGCGGTCTACATCGAGAAAGCCGTCAAGCTGAAGTCGCAGGTCCAGTCCGCCATGATCTACCCGGTGGCGGTCATCGTCATCGCCGCCGTCGTCGTGGGCGTCATCCTGTGGAAGGTGATCCCCACCTTCGCGAGCCTGTTCGCGGGCCTCGGCGCCGAGCTGCCGCTGCCCACGCGCATCGTCATCGCACTCAGCAACAACCTGGTCCGTTTCATGCCGTTCGTGATCGTGGGGCTGTTCGTGGGCGGGTACGCGCTGCGGCAGTACTACGCCACCGAGAAGGGCCGCCGCGTGATCGACGGGTTGCTGCTCAAGCTGCCCATCCTGGGCTCGATCCTCCGGAAGATCGCCGTCGCGCGCTTCTGCCGCACGCTGTCCACCCTCATGGCGTCGGGCGTGCCCATCCTCGACGGCCTCGACATCACCGCCAGGACGGCGGGCAACGCCATCATCGAGGACGCCATCCAGGTCACGCGCAAGAGCATCGAGCGCGGCGAGACCATCGCGGCGCCTCTCAAGGAGACGGGCGTGTTCCCCGGCATGGTGGTCCAGATGATCGGCGTTGGCGAGGCGACCGGCGCGCTCGACACGATGCTGGCGAAGATCGCCGACTTCTACGAGGAGGAGGTGGACACGGCGGTGGCGGGCATGCTGACCCTGCTCGAGCCGGTGATGATCGCGTTCCTCGGCGGCGTCGTCGGCGGCATCGTCATCGCGATGTACCTGCCGATCTTCGGCCTGATCAGCAAGCTGGCTGGATGAGCGCGTCCTGGCTCCGGCAGCGCCTCGCGGCGCACACCGCGCTGCGGCTGGTCGTGGCCACGGTGCTGCTGGGGCTGGCGGTGGTGGTGCAGGTGCGCGCTCCGGGCGCCCTGCCCATCAACCCGTTCTTCGTCCTGATCGGCGCCACGTTCGCCGTCAGCATGGGCCTGCTGGCCTCACTGCGGTTCGTGGACCGGCATCCGTGGATGGCCGGTGTCCACTTCGGCATCGACGCCGTCCTGGTCTCCGCCTGCGTCTACCTGACCGGGGGCATCAACAGCCTCTTCACCACGCTGTACGTGCTGCCGATCGTCGCGGCGAGCACGGCTCAGCTGCGCCGCGGCGGGCTGCAGCTGGCAGCCCTCAACTCCGTGCTGTTCGTCGGGCTGGTGATCGCGCAGTATCTCGATGCGTCCGGCGCCATCGACCTGCCGTTCCTGGCAACGGGGCCGGGCGAGTTAGCGGACCCGACGGTGGCGCTCTACACGGTCGGCCTGAACGTCTTCGGCTTCTTTGCAGTAGCGCTCCTCAGCGGATCGCTCGCCGAGCGCGCGCGCCGCGCCGACGTGCGGCTCGAGCGGGCCACCGAGGAGATCGCGGACCTCCAGGCGTTCAACCAGTACGTGATCGACAATCTGCCGAGCGGGCTGGCCACGGCCGACGCGCAGAACCGCCTGCTCACGTTCAACCGCTCCGCCATGAGCATCACGGGACTCACGGGGGGACTGCCGATTGGCCGTCCCGCCGCCGAGGTGCTGCGGCTCGCCCCGGCCTTCACGGCAAACCTCGACGACGAGCTGGCGAAGTCGCGCACCAGGCGCACGGACTTCGAGTACCGGCGGCCCGACGGCAAGGTGATCGAGATCGGCCTCACCGTGGTCGGCCTGCCGCTGCCGGACGGCGGCCACGGGTATCTCTACACCTTCCAGGACGTGACCGAGCTGAAGCGCATCGAGCGCACGGCCCGCCTGCAGCAGCGCCTGGCGGCCGTCGGCGAGATGGCTGCCGGCATCGCCCACGAGATCCGCAACCCCCTGGCGTCGATGTCCGGGTCGATGCAGATGCTGCGGCACGAGCTGTCGCTCTCCGGTGACCATGCGCAGCTGATGGACATCGTGCTGAAGGAATCGGAGCGGCTGAACCAGACCATCAAGTCGTTCCTGGCCTACGCGCGGCCCCAGAAGCTCCAGGTGACGCGGCTCGATCTCCGGACCGTGGTCGGGGAAACCGGGATGCTGCTCAGGAACAGCCCCGAGGTGGCGGCGAAGCACCGGGTGGAGGTCACGCTGCCCGATCACGAGGTGCCGATGGACGGGGACGAGAGCCAGCTGCGACAGATCCTGTGGAACCTGGCGACCAACGGCGTCCGCGCGATGCCGGAGGGCGGGGAACTGCGGCTGGCCGCGCGCAGCGAGCGCGGGGGCAACGGGTCGCACTACGCCGTGATGGAGGTGACCGACCACGGCGTCGGCATCCCGCCGGAGGAGATCGACGGGATCTTCCAGCCGTTCCGGGGATCGTTCGGCCGGGGAACCGGGCTGGGCCTGGCCATCGTTCACCGCATCGTGACCGATTACGGCGGCCGCATCGACGTGCAGTCCACGCCGGGCGAGGGCACGACGTTCACCGTACGCTTCCCTGGCCCGGCGCCCGAGACCGCGCCCGCCGGCACCGGCCGCGAGGCGTCACCCGCGCCGGCGCGTGCGGAAAAGTAGAATGCGTCCATGCCCCGGATTCTGATCGTTGACGACGAGCAGTCGATGCGCGAGTGGCTGCGCATCCTGTTCCAGCGCGACGGCTTCGATGTGGTCATCGCCGAGGACGGCCTGGCGGCGCGCGACATCGTGGCGCGCGAGTACTTCGACGCGGTCCTCACCGACATCCGGATGCCCCGCATGGACGGCGTGCGCCTGCTGCAGGCCGTGCGCGAACTGGCCCCCGACGTCGTAGTCCTGATGATGACCGCGCACTGGCGCGAGGACTCGGACGAGTGGAAGCAGGCCCGGGACATCGGGGCCGAAGCGCTCTTCGAGAAGCCATTCGAGAACGTGGACCTCGTGACCATGCAGGTGCGGCAGCTGCTCGAGTCGCGCCGGCTGCGGCACGAGAACGTGGTGCTGCGGAGCACGACCGCCGACCAGGGCTTCGCCGGCATTATTGGCCGCAGCGCGCCCATGCTGGACGTGTTCCGCATGGTGGATACGGTGTGCCGCACGAACAGCACCATCCTCATCACGGGGGAGTCGGGCACCGGCAAGGAGATGGTGGCGCAGGCCATCCACACGCGGTCGCTCCGCCGCGAGAAGCCCTTCGTCGCCGTGAACTGCGGCGCGATGCCCGAGGCGCTGCTCGAGTCCGAGCTGTTCGGGCACGTCCGCGGCGCTTTCACAGGCGCGGACACCAACAAGAAGGGCCTCATCGAAGTGGCCGACGGGGGCACGATCTTCCTCGACGAGATCGGCGAGATGACGCCCGCCATGCAGGTCAAGCTCCTCCGCGTGCTTCAGGAACGGAGGTTCCGGCGCGTGGGCGGCACCGAGGAGACCCCGGCCAACATTCGCGTCATCGCCGCCACCAACCGGGACCTGCCGAGAGCGGTGGCGGAAGGGAAGTTCCGCGAGGATCTCTTCTACCGTCTCAACGTGATTCCGATCCGGCTGCCCGCCCTGCGCGAGCGGCCCGGCGACGTGCCCCTGATTGCCGAACACTTCCTGGCGCGGCTGACAAGGGAGATGGGCAAGCCCCTGGAGGGCTTCGCGTCGGAAGCCATGGCGGCGCTCGAGAGCTACCAGTGGCCGGGCAACGTGCGGGAGCTCGAGAACGTGGTCGAGCGCGCGGTGGCGCTCGAGCAGGGGCGCCGCGTAGAACTCGCGACCCTTCCCGAGCACATCCAGGCAGGGCGGCCGGTCACCCCGCTCCGCGAAGTTGGCTCCCCAGGGGCGTCGACGGCGTCCGCGCCTCTGCCGGAGCTGGGATTCAACCTCGAGCACCACCTGCAGGAGATCGAGCGCCAGCACCTCGAGCGCGCGCTCAAGCAGGCGGGCGGCGTCCAGACGCACGCCGCCGAGCTGCTCGGCCTGAGCTTCCGCCAATTCCGCTATCTCGCGAAGAAATACGGGCTGAAGGGGGCGGAGGGCCGATGATGCGGCTGGCCGCGGCGGCCTGTGCCGTTGCCGGTACCGCCGCTCTCGCGCCCGCCGTGGGCACGCTGGCGCAGCCCAGGGCCGGGCAGGCCATGGAGCGCTACCTGCAGGCCCCAGACGCGGCCGCCGCGGAAGTCGCGGCCGAGGCGGTGGCGCAATCCGGCATCACCATCGCGCAGGCCGTGGCGCGGCTGAAGGCCGGACGCGCGTACGCCTCGATGCGTTCCGGGGCTTCAACCATCCGCCTGACGGCGAGCGACGGCACCATCATCGAGACGCTCCTCGAAGTCCCGGCCTCCTACACGCCCACGCGACGCTGGCCCGTGCGTGTGCAGCTTCACGGAGGGGTGAGCCGCCCCGCGTCGGGCGGCGACGCACGTCCGCTTGCCCCGAACCGGATCCAGGGCGAGGAGGCCATCTACCTGCAGCCGCGCGGGCACGGCCGGGCAGAGTGGTGGCACCTGAACCAGTTCGAGAACATCGTGGCGCTGCTCGATCGCGTGAAGCGCGCTTACAACATCGACGAGAACCTCGTTTACATGACCGGCGTGTCCGACGGGGCGACGGGCGCGTATTTCTACGCGATGAAGCTGACCACGCCCTTCTCGGCCTTCCTGCCGCTCAATGGGAACATGCGGGTCCTGGCCACGCCGTCCACGCGCGCCAACGGGCAGCTCTACGCCGGCAACTTGGTGAACAAGCCGCTCTTCATCGTCAATGGCGGGCGCGACCCGCTGTACCCGCTGTCGGCGGTGCAGCCGCACGTGGCGATGCTGTCGGCGGCCGGGGCGACGGTGGTGTTTCGCCCCCAGCCCGACGCGGGCCACGACACGAACTGGTGGCCGGCCGAGCGCGCGGCGTTCGAGCGGTTCGTGCGCGATCACCCGCGCGAGCCCCATCCCGCGGCCCTCTCGTGGGAGAGCGAGCGCACCGACCGGTACAATCGGGCGCACTGGCTGGTCATCGACCAGCTCGGGGGCCGGCCGGGAGCCGACGCCGGCCTGCTGGACGTGAACACTTTCGGTGTGCAGGGCGGAGCGCAGCGCATGTTCGCCCGTACGTGGCCGTCAGGCCGGGTGGACGTGCGGCGCCAGGGCAACCGCTTCGAGGCCCGAACGCGGGGGGTGTCCGCGTTCCGGCTGCTGCTGTCGCCGGATGTGGTCGACTTTTCCTCACCCGTCACGGTGCTGGTGAATGGCTCGGTCGTCTTCAACGGCATGGTCGCCGAGGACCTGCGGACCCTGCTGGCGTGGAACGCACGGGACAACGACCGCACGATGCTCTATACGGCCGACCTACCAATTCGTGTGCCCTGACAGATACTGGCACACGGTCTTGACAGGGACTGTCAGCGCGGCCACGGTTTGACACCTCCCCCACGGCCTGGACCCGTGCATCCGTTCGCCTGTAAGTGCACAGGAACACACAGGTTGGCGCCCCGAGGTCCCCGCCTGCCGCCATGGACTGGCGGTTGGTACGCGGGTTGCTCATGTCCGGGCCGAGCGGACGCCGCCAATGGAATGGGCGGCGTCGGCACATGGGAAGACGACGGGTACAGCAACAGGGCAGTCAACGGTTCATTACTTCGATTCTTGGGGGACAACGAACATGCGTATTCGCGACAACAAGGGCTTCACGCTCATCGAGCTGCTGATCGTGGTGGCCATCATCGGCATCATCGCCGCCATCGCGGTGCCGGGCCTGCTGAGCGCCCGCCGCTCGGGCAACGAGGCCTCGGCCATCGGCTCGCTCCGCGCCATCACCAGCTCGCAGCAGGCGTACGCCTCCACCTGCGCCAACGGCTTCTACGCCACTGACCTCGTGCAGCTGGGCACGCCGCCCGCGGCCGGCGCCGCCCCGTTCATCAGCCCCGACCTCGGCACGGTGTCTCCGGCGGTGAAGAGCGGCTACACCGTCACACTGACGGACGGAACCGGCAACCCAGCCACTCAGGCTGCGTGCAACGCTGTCGCGGGTGCCGATCTGACGAGCTCCTGGATCGCGACGGCTGAGCCCGTCACCGCTGGTGCCACGGGCACGCGCTACTTCTGGGTGGGCACGCTGGGCACCATCTACGCCGACACGGCTGCCATCGCCCAGCCCGACGGCATGCTGGCCCCGGCAGCTCCGGCCGCGCCGATTCAGTAACACTTCGGGTCCTCTCACACGGGGGACAGGGCAGGCGGGCGCGGTTTCCTCCAGGGGCCGCGCCCGTCGCCTGTACGGCCACACGGCTTATAATTCGCCCATGTCGCGCTGGTTTCTCGGGTTTGCCGCACTCGGCCTGGCCGCTTCATCCGCGTCCACGTGGGTGCACTACCGGCTGATCAACGACCCGACTTACGTGAGCGTCTGCGACGTGAACAGCACGCTCAGCTGCAGCCAGGCGTATACCAGTGCCTACGGATCATTCGGGGGCGTGCCCGTGGCCCTGCTGGGCACGCTGTTCTTCCTGTTCGTCATCGGGCTCGTCGTGCTCTGCGGGCCGTCGCCCGCGGCATCGAAGAACCTTCCGGGCTACGTCTTCGCCGCGTCCACGCTGGGACTGGCCGTGGTGCTGTACCTGGGGTACGCGTCGTATTTCATCCTCGGGACCGTGTGCCTGCTGTGCGTGGGCACCTATGTCGCCGTCATCGGGCTGTTCCTCACATCGGGAGCGGCCGCAAAGGAACCCATGACCAGCCTTCCTGCCCGCGCTGCACGCGATCTCCGCACGCTCCTCCGTACCCCGGCGGCTCTGTCGGCCGCGCTGCTGTTCATCGGCGGGGCCGTGGCCACCATCCTCCTCTTCCCGGGCGGCTCGGTTTCGGCGGCGCCGGAGCCGGCGGCCGGGCAGGCGCCGGCCGCGACCGTGCCCACCGCCGATGCGGCGCGCGTGAAGGAGTTCGAGGGCTGGCTCGCCCAGCAGCCCCGCGAGCCCATCGTCGTCCCAAACGACGGCGCGGCCGTCGTCATCGTGAAGTTCAACGACTACCAGTGCCCGGCCTGCGGGCAGACGCACCGGGAGTACAAGCCGGTCTTCGAGAAGTGGGCAAAGCAGGCGCCGGGCAAGATCAAGGTCGTGTCGAGAGACTATCCCCTGGAGCGCGAGTGCAACGCGGCAATGGCGACCGACGTGCACCCCGCGTCCTGCGACGCGGCCGTGGCCGTGCGGCTCGCCCGCGAGAAGGGCAGGGGCGAGGCGATGGAAGACTGGCTCTTCGCAAACCAGCCCGCGATGACGCCCGCCTCGGTGCGGCAGGCTGCCCGTGACGTCGGCGGCGTCACCGACATGGACGCGCGGTACGCGGCCACCCTGGCCCTCGTCCGCGGCGACACGCAGCAGGGCGCGCAGATGAAGATCACCGGGACCCCGACGTTCTTCATGAACGGCATGCGCCTGCCCGGGCTGCGCCCCGAGTACTTCGACGCCGCCATCGCCTGGGAGCTGCGCCGCGTGGGAGGCGGAGGCAAGTAGAGTGGCGGCGATAGAGACCGAGGACCTGTCAAAGGACTTTCTCGTCGGGTTCTGGCGTCCGCGGCCCTATCGAGCGCTCGATCGCCTGACGCTGTCGGTTGGTGAGGGCGAGGTGTTCGGCTTCCTCGGGCCAAACGGCGCGGGGAAGAGCACCACGCTCAAGCTGCTCATGCAGCTGCTCTATCCGACCTCGGGGACGGCCCGCATCCTGGGCCGTCCGGCGGGTGACCCCTCGGTCAAGCGGCGCATCGGGTTCCTCCCCGAGAACCCCTGCTTCTACGATCACCTGACGGCGGAGGAACTGCTCTCGTACTTCGCCCGCCTCTTCGGGCTGCGCGGCGCGGACGTGGCGCGGCGCGTGTCGAGCGTGCTCGACGATGTGGGCATTGCCTCGGAACGACGGCTGCGGTTGCGGCAGTACTCGAAGGGCATGGTCCAGCGCGTGGGCCTGGCGCAGGCGCTCCTGAACGAGCCCGACGTCGTGTTCCTCGACGAGCCCATGTCGGGCCTGGACCCGCTGGGCCGCCGCCACGTCAGGCAGATCATGCTCCGGCTGCGCGACCGCGGCTGCACCGTGTTCTTCTCGTCGCACATCCTGTCCGATGCGGAGGCCCTGTGCAGCCGGGTGGCCATCCTGGCGCAGGGACGGCTCGTCGCGTCGGGGCAGCTCTCGGAGATCCTGGCTTTCGAGCTGCGCGGGTGGGAGCTGGTCGTGGCCAACCTGCCCGACGAGGCGCGTGCCGCGATCGCGCCGCGCGTGCGCAGCATCACGGCCCTCGCACGCGGGCGCTTCACCATCGAGCTGCCAGCAGAGGAGTCGCCCGACCGCTTCCTCCACGAGCTCGGCAGCCGGGGCGCTCAGGTCGTCTCGCTGAACCCGCTGCGCGAGACCCTGGAGGACTACTTCGTGCAGTCGGTCGGCGCCGCCGAGTCGCGGCAGACGGGGTTGTAGCGATGCGGTCCATTGCGCTGGTGGCGCAGGCGGTCTTCAAGGAGTCGGTGCGCGACCGCGTGCCCTACTCGATGGTCGCTTTCGCGGTGCTGATTATCGCGGCCTCGTACCTGATCAGCCAGCTGACCGCGGGCCAGGACATGAAGATCCTCAAGGATCTCGGGCTGGCGGCCATCGCGATGTTCGGCCTGCTCATCGCCGTCTTCATCGGCATCAATCTCGTTTCGAAGGAGGTGGAGCGCCGGAGTGTCTTCGCCGTGCTGGCCAAGCCGCTCAGCCGCAGCCAGTTCGTCCTGGGCAAGTACCTCGGCCTGGTGCTGACGCTCGTCGTCAACTTGTCCGTCATGACACTGGCCTTCTACGCCGTGCTGCTCTACGTCGATCTCACCACGGACCCGCTGTTGAAGACCGCCTGGCCGGCGCCGGCGATCGATCCGCGGCTCGTGGTCGCCGTGCTCCTGATCGTCGCCGAGCTGATGCTGGTGACGGCCATCGCGCTGTTCTTCTCGACGTTCTCCAGCCCCCTGCTCTCGGCGCTGCTGACCTTCGGCGTGTGGGTGGCCGGGCACTTCAATGCGGACCTCCGGAACTTCGAAGCGGTCCTCGACGTGCGGCCGGTCGCGTTGCTGGCTCGCGCCGTGTACTACCTGCTGCCGAACCTGGCGCCGTTCAACATCCGCGCCGAGGTCGTGCACGGCGTGGCGGTGCCAGCCTCCCAGGTCGCGCTGACCATGGGCTACGCGGCGGTCTACATCACCATCCTGCTCCTCGGCGCCATCGCCGTCTTCAGGCGGAGGGACTTCAAGTGAGGCGTCCCTCGGCCCTCGAGGCGGCGCGGTGAAGCCCCGTAACCGGGGGCTCATCGTGGCCGTGATGCTGCTGTTCGCCGCGTCGGTGGGCATCCAGGCCGTGAGGGATCGCGACCGCGTCCCGTTCGAGCCGCCGGGCGGCATGCTCTGGATCCAGTCGGGCCCCGCCATGAGGCGCATGGCGCTCGGGTTCGACACCCTCATGGCGGACCTCTACTGGATTCGCGCCGTCGTGTATTACGGCGGCCAGCGGCTCCGAGACCGGTCGGAGCGCAGCTATGACCTCCTGTACCCCATGCTCGATCTGGTCACGACGCTCGACCCGCGGTTCAAGGTGGCGTACCGCTTCGGCGCCATCTTCCTGACCGAAGGGTACCCCGACGGACCTGGCCGGCCCGACCAGGCCATCGCGCTCCTCGAGAACGGCCTGAAGCGGGACGGCGAGCGCTGGGAGTACATGCACGACATCGGCTTCATCTACTACTGGTGGCTTCGGGACTACTCGAAGGCAGCGGAGTGGTTCGAGCGCGGCGGAAAGGCCCCAGGCGGTCCCGAGTGGCTCGTCTCCCTGGCCGCCACGACCCTGGCGGTCGGTGGCGACCGGCAATCGTCGCGCACCATGTGGCGCCAGCTGTACGAGAATGCCGACAGCGACTGGATTCGATCGAGCGCCGAACGGCGGCTGCTGCAGCTCGATGCCATGGATGCCATCGACCAGTTGAACCTCGTCGCGGAGCGCTATGCGGCGCGCGAAGGGCGGGTGGCGCAGAGCTGGCCGGCCCTGGTGCAGGGCGAGCGCCTGCGCGGCATCCCGCTCGATCCCGCCGGTGTGCCCTACGTGATCAACCCGGTCACCGGGCGTGTCGGCCTGGCAGAGGACTCCCCGCTGTGGCCGTTGCCCGATGAGCCACGGAGGGTGAGCCCGACGCAAACGCCGGGGCCGCCGTCATGACGGCGCCCCCCGCCCTGCTGGTGCTGTCCGGTGTCCTCGGCCTCGCCATCGGCAGCTTCCTGAACGTGGTGATCCACCGGCTGCCGCTCGGGCAGTCGCTGGTGACGCCTCCCTCCACCTGCCCGTCGTGCCGCACGCGGCTCCGGTGGATCGACAACATTCCGGTGCTGTCGTGGGTGTTGCTCGGCGGGAAGTGCCACCATTGCCGCGCGCCCATCTCGGTCCAGTACCCGCTCGTGGAGCTCGTCACCGGCGTGCTCTTCGTGCTGGTGACGTGGCTGACGCCGATGGGGCCACTGCTTGCGTCTCGCCTCATCCTCGTGCTCATCCTCATCGTCCTGTTCGGGATCGACCTGCATCACCAGATTCTTCCGAACGTCATCACGCTGCCAGGCATCGCCGTCGGCTTCCTCTTCAGCCTCGCCGGCCCGCCGGGGTGGCTGGACAGCCTCCTGGGCATCCTGCTCGGGGGCGGCGTGCTCTACGCCATCGCCTGGGCATACTATGCCGTGCGGCGCGAGGAGGGCCTGGGGATGGGCGACGTCAAGATGCTCGCGATGATTGGCGCCTTCCTTGGATGGAAGGCCGTGCTGGTGACGCTCATCCTGTCGTCGTTTGCCGGGGCCCTGGTCGGCGTCGGCATCATCGCCGTCTCCCGGGGCAGCATGCGGCTCGCGCTGCCGTTCGGCACGTTTCTCTCGCTGGGCGCTCTTGCGGCGATGCTCGTCGGCGAGCCGCTCGTCACCTGGTACGCCGGCTTCTTCGTTCCATGACCTCGGGCCCGTCCGATCCAGGCCACCTGCCGTGCCAACCCTGACCATCGCCGGCTACGCGCTGCTCGGCATCACGGCCATCATGGTGCTCGTCCTGATGGCCCTGCTCGTGTCACTGGTCCGCATGTCGCGCATGTCGAGGCACGCAAAGGATACGCGCGTGGAGACCTCGGTGATGTCCGCCGCGCTGCAGGAGGCGCTGATGCGCCTCAAGTCGCAGGAGCGCGCCATGGCCGCCCGCGCGGAGGCGTCGGAGCAGCTGTCGAACCAGATCATCAGCGGTGTCGGCGCCGGCTTGATGGTCGTGGACCGGGAAGGCGTGGTGCAGATCGTGAACCCCGCTGCCCGGCGCATCCTCGGGCTGGCCGGCAACGGGCGCGGTGTCACCCTGACCAGCCTCCTCTCGAGCAGCACACCGCTCGCGGAGGTCATCACCAACACGCTGAGGACCGGCGTGCCGGTGGCACGCCGCAAGCTCCGCCTCGAGGGCCGGCCCTCACACCTGGGCGTCAGCGTGTCGCCGCTCGCGGGCCCCGATGGCGTGCTGCAGGCGGCGGTGTGCCTCTTCACCGACCTCACGGAGGTCATCGAGCTGGAAGAGCAGCTGCGGCTGAAAGAGGCGCTGGCGGGCGTCGGCGAGCTGACGGCTGGACTGGCGCACGAATTCAGGAACGGCCTCGCCACCATCCATGGGTATGCGCGTCTGCTCGATCCCTCGCGGCTGCCCGTGGCCTATCGCCCGTACGTCGAAGGTATCCGGCAGGAGACCACAGCACTGGGCGAGGTGGTCACGAACTTCCTGAATTTCGCCCGGCCGGAGCCCCTGAGCCTCGTTCCCGTCGATCTCGACGCCGTGGTCGAGCGGGCCGCCACGGACCTGCCCATCGACGCGGGGCGCATCGAGCGCACGGGCACGTTCGGGGAGGTGCTGGGTGACGAGGTGCTGCTGCGGCAGGCCATCAGCAACCTGTTGCGCAACAGCATCGAGGCGTGCGCGGCGGCCGGCATCGAGCCGCTGATCCGCGTGCGTGGCGTCACCGAGCCGACCTACGTGCGCATCAGCATCGAGGACAACGGACCGGGCATTCCCGCCGACGCGTTGCCGCGCATCTTCAAGCCGTTCGTGACGACAAGGGCGCAGGGTACCGGCCTGGGTCTCGCCATTGTCCAGAAGGTGATCGTGTCGCACAACGGCCGCATCGCTGCCGCCAATCGGCCCGAGGGCGGCGCGGAGTTCCGCATCCAACTGCCGCTGGCCACCACCGCGCGATAACTGCGCGATCGTCTTCCCGCGCGGCGCGCGGTTTCTGCGCCCCACACGACTCGTGCCACGGCGGCCCCGGCTGTTTTCCGCGTGGATCGCGCGCGAGGGTACCGCCCGGGCGGCGGTCTGGCGCTTGCACTCCCGTGTGGCATGACAGCAGACAGGACGCGCGGATCCGAGCGTGGCACGACCCTCGTGGAGGCCGTGGTGGCCGCCAGCCTGCTCCTCACGCTGGCGGGCGGCGTCGCCTACCTCTTCCTCCTGACCCACCGGTTTGCCATGGCCGCCGAGCAGTTGACGATGGCCGTGGCCGCGGCAACCAGCCGCCTCGAAACCCTGATGGCGGTCCCATGGGCGTACGACCTGGCAGGCGGCGAACCCGAGGCGGGCGCACTCGACCTTTCCCCACCGGATGTCCTCGACCGGAATGTGGCGGGCTTCTCCGATCTCGTGGACGCCACGGGCACGCCCGTGGATGGCGACAGTGACGTCCAACCGGCCTTCGCCCGCCGGTGGGCCCTGCTGCCGCTCAACGGCGATGCCTCGAATAGCCGCGCCATCGAGGTCTGCACGTTCGCCTGGCCCGCGCCACCCGGAGCGCCACCGCTCGTGTGCCTGGCCTCCGCTCGGACGAGGCAGCCATGAGCGCGCGGGGGTTCACGCTCGTGGAATTGCTGATCGCCACGGTAATCACGCTGCTGGTTGTTGCCGGTGCCTTGGTGATCGCCGCGTCAGCGCGCTCGACGTTTCTGGTGGAGCCCGCCGCGCTCGACACCGCGAGACGGCTGCGCGAGGGGACCGACGCGCTGGCGAGCGCGCTCCGGAGTGCGGGCGGTGCGCTGGCGGCAGGGGATGGCGTGGATTGGCTGGGCTCGAGCGTTCCGGCCGTCTGGCCGCTCACCGACCTCGACGGCGGGCCATCCTCCACGTTTACCGCCTTCTGGGTGCTGGGCGCAGTGGGTGAGGGCGGCCGCGGTCGGATCCTCACGCCGGCGCCCGGACCCGGCGCCGCGCTCACGATCGACATGGCGAGCGGCTCGTGCCCGCTGACGGCGGCCGTGTGCGGCCTCGACGTGGGTGACGAGGCCGTCGTGTTCGACGGCCGCGGACACTTCGACATGTTCGAGGTCGGCGCGGTATCGCCGTCGCTTGGCCAGGTGACGCCGTCGGCGGCGCTGTCCCACGCGTACGCGGCGGGGAGCTGGGTCGTGGAGGCAAGGGCCGACCGCTTTGGGCTGGTCCGGCAGCCGGACGGCTCCCGGACGCTCATGCGCGTCACCTGGGCAGGCGCGCGCGAGCCGATTGTCGACGGCGTGACGGCGGTTGACCTCGACGTGTGGGGCCAGGCCGAGGCGCCGCGGCTGCGCGATGCGGCCACGGGCCCGGGCCTGGCCACCTATGGGCTGCACCCGCCCGCGGCAGACGCCGTGGACGACACCGGGTACTGGCGCGACGGCGAACACTGCATGGCGGCGCGAAACGGCGGCCTGCCGGTGACACGCCTGGCGGATCGGACGGCCGACCTCGCGGGCCTGGCGCGCCTGGGGCCGGCCGATCTCGCCGACGGACCATGGTGCCCGCGCGACGGGTTCGCAGGAGCGTTCGATGCCGATTTGTTCCGTATCCGGCGCCTCGACGTGCGACTGCGCGTGGAGGTGCGATCGGCGACGTTCCGTGGGCCTGCGGGCCGTCTCTTCGCCCGCGGTGGCACGGCTGCCGACGCGCGTCACTGGGTTGCGGATCGCGAGCTGAGTCTCAGCATCGCGCTGAACCGCTGAGGGGGCCGGCCATGCATCCATGCTCGAAGCGGGGCATCGCGCTCATCACCGTCCTGTTGATCACCAGCATCGTGTTCACCCTGGCCCTCGGGCTCTCGCTCATCGTTTCGGTGGATCACCTCGCCGTGCGCAACCACCGGGAGTCGGCCGCCCTGCTCCAGGCCGCCGAGGCGGGAATCGAGCTGGCCGCGCGTGCCATGGCGCAGGCCCCGGATTGGAACGAGGCGCTGTCCGGCGCCGTGCAGGCTCCGGGCGCCGACGGCCCTCCGTCGGGCACGCGCCAGGCGGAGGCAGGCGATCCGCTGGATCTCGGCGTGCAGACCAACGTGCTCAACTGCGGGCTGCCCGCCGGCTGTGGTCCGGCGGACCTCCAGGCGGTCACCGTGGATCGGCCCTGGGGCGCCGACAATCCGCACTGGCGTCCATTCCTGTATGGCCCCCTCCGCAGCTTCGCGGCCTACCGCTTCACCGGACACATCTACATCATCGCCTGGGTGGCCGATGATGGGCGCGAGGTGGATGGGGATCCGGAGCGGGATGGACTGGCGGACGCGCCCGGCCACGGCGTGGTGCGCGTGCGTGCCGATGCCTTCGGGCGAGCGGGAGGCCGGAGGGCCATCGAGGCCGAACTGGTTCGGGTGTGCCGGCCCGATGCGGCGTCTTTCGGCTGCTTGCCCGGCATTCGTGTGCAATCCTGGCGCGATGTGAGGCGGGCGGTTCCTTGATTTCGTCGCCGCCGAGTCGTACGATCCGCCCATGATGTACCGCGTCCTTATCGTCGCCGCGATCCTGGCTACGCAGGTCGGATGGGCGCACGCGCAGTCGCTGGCGGAGGTCGCCAAGGCCGAACAGAGCCGGCGGAAGACCCAGCAGCAGCCGGCGAAGGTCTACACCAACGACGATCTCAAGCCGGACTTCTCGCAGCCCGCGCCGCCGCCTGCTGCAACGGAAGGGGCGGCGGCCCAAGGCTCCACCGCCGCGGCCGAGAAGCCCGGCGGCGACACGGGAGCCCCAGCGGCGCCCGGAGCGCCGGCCACGCCTCAGCGGGATCAGGCCTACTGGTCCGGTCGCATCACCGACGCGCGCAGTCAGCTGGAGCGGAGCCGGACGTTTGCGACCGCCCTGCAGAACCGCATCGACGCGCTGATGACCGACTTCATCAACCGCGACAACCCGGTGGAGCGCGCGGGCATCGAGCAGGAGCGCATCAAGGCGCTCGCGGAGCTCGATCGCGTGCGGAAGGACATCGAGGCGCAGACCAAGGCTATCGCGGACATCGAAGACGAGGCGCGCCGGGCAGGCGTGCCGCCAGGCTGGCTGCGGTCCTGACCGTGGACCGACCCGCCCGCGGCGCCGAGCCCGTCCTGCTCGTCGAGGACAAGGACTCGCTTCGCGCCATGCTCCGCCACGCGCTCGAAGGGCAGGGTTACTCCGTCATCGAGGCGCGTGACGAGTCCGAGGCGCGTGCCGCGCTCGGCCAATCCCGTCCCGCCGTCGTCCTCTCCGATCTGAAGCTGCCGGATGGCGACGGCTTCGGCGTGCTGCGCGCCGCCAAGGATGCCGACCCGGACCTGCCGGTCGTCGTCATGACGGCCTACGGTTCCATTCAGGATGCCGTGGCGGCGATGAAGGACGGCGCGCTCGACTTCCTGGCCAAGCCCGTCGACCCGGAGCACCTGCTGTTCGTCATCGAGCGCGCGCTGGCGCAGCGCCGGCTCCTCAGCGAATACAACCTGCTGAAGGAGGAGGCGGCGAAGCGGCGTGGCATGCCCGCCATCATTGGCGAATCGGCCGCTATCCGTCACACGATGCAGTCGGTGCAGCGCGCGGCCGCGTCCGAGACCACGGTGCTCCTCGAGGGTGAGAGCGGCACGGGCAAGGAACTGTTCGCGCGTGCCCTTCACGCGCTCAGCGAGCGCGCCTCGGGCCCCTTCGTCGCCATCAACTGCGCCGCCATCCCGGACACGCTGCTCGAGGCCGAGCTGTTCGGCTACGAGAAGGGGGCGTTCACCGGCGCGGCCCAGCGCAAGCCGGGCCGCTTCGAGCTTGCGCAACGCGGCACGCTCTTCCTCGACGAGGTCGGGGAGTTGCCGCTGGCCCTTCAGGCCAAGCTGCTCCGGGCCATTGAAACCCGGAGATTCGAGCGCCTCGGCGGCACGAGCACCATCCAGGTGGACGTGCGCATGGTGGCCGCGACCAACCGGGGCCTGCGGCAGGCGGTTGCGTCGCGCCAGTTTCGCGAGGACCTCTACTTCCGTCTGTCGGTCTTTCCGGTGGCCATTCCGCCGCTGCGCGAGCGGCGCGAGGACATCCCGCTGCTGGCGCGGCACTTCGTCGAGCACACGTGCAGCGAGATGGGACGCAAGCCGCTGGCCCTGAGCGATCGCGCTCTGGAGATGCTCTGCAGCCATGCCTGGCCCGGCAACGTGCGGGAACTCCAGAACGCCATCGAGCGGGCGGTGATCCTCGCCGAGGGCGACACGATCCACCCCGGACACCTGAACGTGAAGGCCACGACGATTCCCGCCGCTCCTCCCCAGGATCCGTGGGACGGCATCGAACTGGGCGGCAGCCTGTCCGAAGCGCTGGCGCGCGTCACCGCGGAGGCCGAGCGCCGGAAGATCGCGCGCGCGATCCGGGAGGCCGGCGGCGACCGCGCCAGGGCGGCCGATCTGCTGCAGGTGGGATACAAGGCGCTGCTCGCGAAGATCAGGGACCTCGGGCTCGAGACCGACTTGAAGGTCTGACGGTGAGGGCGGTCAGCGGATCCCGATCCCGCGCAAGGCCTGCTTCATTTCCTTCTCGGTGACGTCGGTGAGCTCCGTCGTCGCGCCCAGCCGCGTGGCCGCGATGAAATGGAGCGTGCCGGCCACGACCTTCTTGTCCCGTCTGGTGGCGGCCACCACGTCGGTGGCCTTCAAGTCAGCGACGGGCGGCAGCGGCCCGAGTTCGAGGACCAGGTCCCTGATGGCGCTGGCCGTGTCCGCGTCCGTGATGCCGCGACGGGCGCCGAGGGCGGCGGCGGTCAGCATGCCGTACGCTACGGCTTCGCCGTGACGGAAGCGCCGGTAGTCGGTCGCCGCCTCCAGCGCATGGCCCACGGTATGGCCGAAGTTCAGGATGCGCCGCAGGCCCGACTCGCGCTCGTCGCGCGAGACGATCTCCGCCTTGATCCGGCACGACGACCCGACGACGGACTCGAGGGCGCCGGGCTCGTGCGCGAACAGGGCATCTCGCGTCGTGCGCACGCGCGCGAAGAGCGCCGCGTCGGCGATGACGCCGTACTTGATGACCTCGTACAGGCCCGCGCGGAACTCGCGCCGCGGCAGGGTCGACAGGACGAGCGGATCGACCACGACCAGGCGCGGCGGGTGGAAGGCGCCGATCAGGTTCTTGCCCAGGGGATGGTTGACGCCGACCTTTCCCCCGATGGCGCTGTCGACCTGCGCGAGGAGCGTGGTGGGCAGGTGGACGAGACGGACTCCGCGCAGGTACGTGGCCGCGGCAAACCCGACCAGGTCGCCGATGACGCCGCCGCCGAGGGCGACGATCACCACCGACCGATCCGCGGACGCCTTGATCAAGGCGTCGTACACGCGACCGACGGTCTGGATCGTCTTCGAGCGCTCGCCATCGGGCACGAGCACGGGCTCGCGGGCCTTGCCCTTGAGAATCGACCGGACACGCTCGCCCTGCAGCGCCCACACCGCGGGGCTCGAAACCACGAGGCGCTGCGGGCCGAGTCCCTCGGCATCGAGCAGGGACTCCAGTCCGTCGAGTGCGCCGGCGCCGACGAGGACGGGATAGGCGCCCGCGGATGCAGCCACCTCGATGCGCGTCGCGGCCATGACGGACAGGTAGAATAGCATCCCGTGAACCGGCGGGCGGATTTCCTCATCATCGGCAGTGGCATTGCGGGCCTGCGTGCCGCGGTCGATCTCGCCGCCCGGGGCGACGTGATCCTGCTGACCAAGGCCGACCCCACCGAGAGCAACACCGGATACGCGCAGGGCGGTATTGCCGCCGCGGTGGGCCCGGACGATCACCCCGACCTCCACTTCGCCGATACCATCGCCGCCGGCGACGGCCTCTGCTCCGAAGCGGCCGTCCGCGTCCTGGTGGACGAGGGCCCGCGCTATGTGCGCGAGTTGACCGAATGGGGCGTGCGGTTCGATCGCGCGCCCGACGGCGCCATCGCCCTCGCGCGTGAAGCGGCCCACGCCGTGAGGCGCGTGCTCCACGCCGCCGATGCGACGGGGCGCGAGATCGGACGGGCGCTCTGGGACAGGGCACGACGGGCCGGCCGTATCGAGGTGCTGAATCACACCCGCGCCGTGGCGCTCCTCGTCGAGGGCGGCACCTGCGCGGGCGTCCGCTACGTCGGCGGCGACGCCGGTGCGACGGCCGGCGAGGTGCGCGCCCGGGCCGTGCTGCTCGCGACGGGTGGAGCAGGTCAGGTGTTCAGCGACACGACCAACCCGAGCATTGCCACCGGCGATGGGGTCTGCCTCGCCTGGGAGGCAGGGGCCCGCGTGGCGGACCTGGAGTTCATCCAGTTTCACCCGACCGCCTTGAACGTCCCGGGCGCCCCTCGCGTGCTCCTCTCCGAGGCGCTGCGGGGCGAAGGCGCGCGTCTGGTGAACGCCGCCGGTGAGCGATTCACTTCGCGGTACGAGCCGGCCGGCGACCTGGCGCCGCGCGATCGCGTGTCGCGTGCCATCGCGCGCGAGGTGGCCCGGACCGGTCAGCCGGTGTTCCTGTCGCTGCAGCACCTGGACGCGGCCACGGTGCACGCGCGATTCCCGACCGCATCGGCCGCCTGTCGCGCCGTGGGCCTGGATCTCGCACGGGATCGCATCCCGGTCGGCCCGGCCGCGCACTACGTGATGGGCGGCGTCGAGAGCGACCTATGGGGACGGACGACGTTGCCAGGGCTCTTTGCGGCGGGCGAGGTGGCTTGCACCGGGGTGCATGGCGCCAACCGCCTCGCGAGCAACTCGCTGCTCGAGGGACTCGTGTTCGGCGCCCGCGCCGCAGCGGCCATGCAGCAGCCCCCACGGGCCGGCACCATAGCCGCGGAGGCGCGTGACTGGACCGAGGTGCCCGAGGACACATCCGCCAGTCCAGCCGGACCGTCCGCGTGCGACGAGGCCGGGATCCGGCAGCTGATGTGGGACGCGGTCGGCCTCGTGCGTGAGTGCACAGGCCTCCAGCGCGCCTTGGAAGCCCTGGCAGCCGCCCGTGCAGCGCTCGGCACGCCGGCTGCGGGCGCTGGCTCGGACCAGGACTGGCGGCTGCGAAGCCTCGTGACCGTGGGCTGGCTCATCGCGCGGGCTGCCCTCCGCCGGACCGAGTCCCGTGGCGGGCACTTCCGCTCGGACTTCCCCGAGCGGGACGATGTACACTGGTCGGCTCATATCGTGGAGCGGAGCCGACACCGAAGCTTATGAGCAACAACCAAGGCAAGGCCGGAGAGGCGTTCATCAAGGAGATCACGCCCCAGTCCGAGGACTTCTCGCGCTGGTACCTGGATGTGGTTCGCAAGGCGGAGCTCGCCGACTATTCGCCCGTGAAGGGCTGCATGGTGATCCGGCCCTACGGGTACGCCATCTGGGAGCTGATCCAGCGGCAGCTCGATGACCGTTTCAAGGCGACCGGCCACGTCAATGCGTACTTTCCCCTGTTCATCCCGGAAGGCCTGCTGCTGAAGGAGGCCCAGCACGTCGAGGGGTTCGCGCCACAGGTGGCCTGGGTCACGAAGGGCGGCACGGAAGACCTGGAGGAGAAGCTCATCGTCCGTCCGACGTCCGAGACGATCTTCGGGGTCATGTACCAGAAGTGGATCCAGTCGTGGCGCGACCTGCCGGTGCTCATCAACCAGTGGGCGAACGTCGTCCGCTGGGAGAAGGTGACGCGGCCGTTCCTGCGGACCACCGAGTTCCTCTGGCAGGAGGGGCACACCGCCCATGAGACGGCGGACGAGGCCCAGGAGGAGACCCTGAAGATCCTCGCGCTCTACAAGGAGTTCTGCGAGAACGTGCTGGCCATGCCTGTTGTGGACGGGCAGAAGAGCGAGAGCGAGAAGTTCGCCGGTGCCTCGAAGACGTACTCGATCGAGGCGCTGATGGGCGACGGCCGCGCATTGCAGGCGGGCACGTCACACAACCTGGGCCAGAACTTCGCCAAGGCGTTCGAGATCCAGTTTCAGGGGCGGGACAAGACGCTCCAGTACGCATGGACGACGTCGTGGGGCGTCTCGACGCGGCTGGTCGGCGGCGTGATCATGACGCACGGCGACGACAGTGGCCTCATCCTCCCGCCGCGGGTGGCTCCCTGGCAGGTGGTGATCGTGCCGATTCCCCGCGGCAACTGGAAGGAGACGGTGCTCCCGAAGTGCGAGGAGATCCGCGACCGGCTGAAGGCGGCAGGCATCCGCGTCAAGCTCGACGCCGACGACAGCAACACGCCTGGGTGGAAGTTCTCGGAGTACGAGATGCGCGGCGTGCCCCTCAGGCTGGAGATCGGCCCGAAGGACATCGAGAAGTCGTCGGTGTTCGCCGCCAGGCGCGACACGCGTGCCAAGCAGGCGATCCCGATGGACGGGATTGAGGCGGCCATCACCTCGTTGCTCGACGAGATCCAGGCAACGCTGCTGGAGCGAGCCCGGGCGTTTCGCGAGAGCCACACCTCGGCGGCCACGAGCTACGAGGACTTCAAGGCCGTCATGGAGGGCCGCCCGGGCTTCGTCCAGGCGCCCTGGTGCGGCGATGCGCAGTGCGAGGCCGACATCAAGGCGGAGACGCAGGCGACCATCAGGAACATCCCGTTCGGCTTCGAGCAGCCCCCGTCGGCACCGTGCATCAAGTGTGGACGCCCTGCGGTGGCGACGCCGTGGTTCGCGAAGGCCTACTGACGCGCGCCCCAAGCCCCAAGCCCCAAGCCAAGTCCCCGAAGACGAAAAGGGCGGGCCCCGTGAGGGAGCCCGCCCTTTGTCTTCTCGCCGACGATCCGCCTACTGCAGGCGAACCGTGAGCGCGGCGCGGCGGTTCAGCCGGCGCGTTTCCTCGCGGCTGTTGTCGTGCTTCGGACGCTCCTCACCGTAGCTGACGGTCTGGAGCCGATCCGCGCTGATGCCGCGGCCCGTGAGGTAGTCGCGCACGGCGGCCGCGCGACGCTCGCCGAGGGCCAGGTTGTACTCGGTCGTGCCGATGTTGCAGGTGTGGCCCTCGACCGTGAGGCGCAGCGTGTTGTCCTCGGTCATTGCCTTGATGGCCTCGTCCAGCACGCGCGTGGCCTCCGCCCGCAGCGTGTAGCGGTCGAAGTCGAAGTGCACGTCCTCGAACGTGTACTCCTTGCGCGGCGGCTGCGTGCACTGGATCGTGACCGTGTCGCTCGCGGTGCCGCCCTTGCCGTCGTTCACCGTGACCGTCACGGGCACGGCGCCGGGCTGGGCGGGGCAGGTGAACTGCGTCTGCCGGTCCGCGGCATTCGCGAACGTTCCGGTCGGCGCGGTCCACCGGTAGGTGAGCGTGTCCCCGTCCGGATCGTTGGCATCGGCGGTCACGGTCGAGCTCTGGCCCACCTGCACCGTGCAGGGCTCGCACCGCGCCTTGACGGTCGGCGGCCGGTTGACGGGGGGCGGCGGCGGTGGCGGCGGCGGCGCGGGCGGCGGGGGGGGCGCCCAGTAGCGCACGCCCGGGTGATAGCCAAGGCGCACGTTGAACCCCAGGCGGTCACCGCCGTTGCTGGAGAAGGCCGCGATGCCCTGGCGCTTGATGTGATTGAGGCCCACCGTGACGCCCGAGCCCAGGTAGAACCCGTTGGCGGCCTGATACTGCAGGCCGAGGAACACGTCGGCCGGGCGATCCACGTCCCACGAACGCGGCGGGCCGCCGATCACCGCGATCTGAGGCCCGGTGAAGGTGACGGTGTTGTCGAAGTAGTACTCGCCCGACAGCTCGCCAAATGCTTTGAGTCGGGAGCGGCTCGGGAAGCCCACGCCGACGCCGTAACGGAAGCCGTGGCTCAGCTCGTACTCGTCGGGGTTGGTGCGGAAGCGCACACCGCCGTACCCGGCCAGGTCCACCACCGACCCGATCTCGCGGCTCAGGATGCCGTCGAGGATGAAGTCGGGCTTGCCCGTGCCGAGACCGTCGTCGTAGCTGGCCGACGGCACCTTCACCGCGCCGCGCACCGCGAATGCCACGCCGTTGTTGGTGGCCTGCGACACGACGTTGAACTTCGCGCCGACGGTGATGTCTCCAAACCCGGTCTGCCAGCCCTCGTTGATGGGGTAGTCCATCGGCTGGCCACCTTCCGCGACCGGGCGCCGATCGGCATCGATGCGCCGCTGGACCGCGACGACGCCGAACAGCTCGATGCGATCCGTGGCGCCGAACGCGAACATCCCGCTGAAGTCCGAGATGTCCGAGAAACCCTCCGACCGGTCGAAGTTGATGCGGGCCGCCATCCCGGACACCTTGCCCTTGGGAAGCGTTTCACCCAGAGGCACGAACCAGAGGCCAGTGTCGCCGATGATGGTGCTGCTCGCGGGGCGGGTCTCCTGGTCGGCCGGCTGCGCCCAAGCAGGGGCGGTCGCCACCAGGCTGATTACCACGAATGTGGCCAAACCGCGAAGGATGCTCATAGCCCGATGATACGGTCCGCGATCGCGGGAAGTCAAACAAAGTCGAGGCTTTACGCGGTGGCCTCCTCGTCATCCGATTTATTGGATTTACCGAAGAGCCACGCTACCAGGATGCCCAGCAGGTAGAGCAGGATCATCGGCGCTGCCATGAGGGTCTGGACGACCATGCTGCCGTCGGGGGTGACCACCGCGGCGACGATGAAGATCAGCAGGACGGCGTACTTGATGTTCTTCAGCAGGAAGCCCGCCGTGACGATACCGAGCCGGGCCAGCACGAACATCAGGACGGGCATCTGAAAGACCAGGCCCATCGCGAGCAGCAGCTTCACGTAGAGCCCGAAGACCGGATCGATGCGCGGCGTGAACTCGATGAAGTCGTTGGTGAAGCCGGCGAAGAACCGCCAGGCGGCCGGAAACAGGATGTAGTGCGCAAACGCGGCGCCTGCCACGAACAACGCGGACGAGGACACGACGAACGGGACGGCGAGTTTTTTCTCGCGCGCGTAGAGGCCTGGCGCGATGAACAGCCACACCTGGAGCATGACGTAGGGCGACGAGATGAGCAGCCCCGCGACGGCGGCAACCTTGATGTAGAGGAAGAAGCCCTCACCGGGCTCAGTGTAGATGAGCTTCCCGCCCGGCACGTCGGCGACGAGGCGGGCGTAGACGAACGCGACGATGCGCTCGATGAAGCCGAACGCGACGAGGAAGCCGACGAAGAGGGCGACGACGGCGTGCGTGATGCGGCGGCGGAGTTCGTCGAGATGTTCGAGGAACGTCATCCGCCCGTCGAGCGGTTCCTCCTCGTCGCCGAACGGCGACGGCGCGTCACCGCCGTCCGGACCGTGGAGCTGAGGCGACTCCTCATCCCGCCGCGCGGGGCTGTTGGGGAACGGCACCAGCGCCATGGCGTCGCGCTATCGGGAAACGGTCTGGCTCGGGGCCGCGTTGTCGGGAGCCACGGGAACGGGCTCGGCGTCGGCCTTGCGGGCGGCGGCCGCGGCGGATTCCTTCTGCTCCTCGAGCTTGATCTCCTGCTCGAGCGTGTTCTGCAGGTCGTTCGACGCCTTCTTGAACTCGTTGAGGCTGCGGCCGAGCGACTTGCCAAGCTCGGGGAGCTTCCTGGGGCCGAAGATGATGAGCGCGATCACCAGGATGATGACCAGCTCGGGCATGCCAATGGAACCAAACATGGTACTGCTCCAGTTGCGAGTCGAATCGGCCGGCGGACCGGCCCTGACGTCCAAAGTGCAGTATACCGCACCCGCTCCGTGGAAAGCCTTGCCGGGTGGGGGGTTATTGGTTAGCATCGCCCTATGCGCACGAAGTCGGTTCTGGCGGCCCTCCTGGCCGTGGCCGGGTCAGCTGTCGTCGGCGGAATGTTCGGGACCAGCGCCCTGGCGACCCAGGACCGTGTGCCCGAGCACTACCGCGTGTTCACGGCAGCCCTGGCGGCCATCCAGTCGCAGTATGCCGAGGAGGTCGAGTCCGATCGGCTCGTCTACGGCGCCATCAACGGGATGCTGCAGACGCTGGACCCGCACTCGAGCTTCATGGACCCGCGCAGCTACGCGCAGATGCGCGAGCGGCAGGAGGGGCGCTACTACGGACTCGGCATCACCATCCAGGCGCCGAGCGGCGATATCACCGCGGTGCGGGTCTTCGAAGGCTCGCCGGCGCACGACAAGGGCATTCGCCGCGGCGATGTCATCGCCGAGATCGAGGGCCAGAGCACCAAGGGCTGGACCACCGAGGACGCCGTCGCCAAGCTGCGGGGACCGAAGGGCACGTTCGTCAACATCGGGATCCGCCGGAAAGGCCTCGACGCGCTGATCCCGATGGCCGTGATGCGCGACCAGGTGAGCATCCCCAGCCTGTCGGCGGTCTTCATGATCGACGACCAGACCGGCTATGTCGGCATCACCGACTTCGCGGAGCACACCGACGAGGACCTTGGCGCGGCCCTCGAGACGCTCACCAAGCAGGGCATGAAGCGCCTGGTGCTGGACCTGCGGAGCAACCCCGGCGGGCAGCTCGATCAGGCCATCCGCATCACGAATCGCTTCGTGCCGAAGGGCTCGATGGTCGTCTACACGCGCGGCCGCGTGCCGAACTCCGACCAGGACTACCGTGCCACCGACACGCCCGAGTTCACCGACCTCCCGATGATCACCCTGGTGAACCGCAGCAGCGCCAGCGCGTCGGAGATCGTGTCGGGCGCGCTCCAGGACTACGACCGCTCGCTCATCATCGGCGAGACGACGTTCGGCAAGGCGCTGGTGCAGTCGGTGTACCGCGTGAGCGGCGGCGCCGGCCTCGCGCTCACCACCGCGCGCTATTACACGCCGAGCGGGCGCCTCATCCAGCGGCCCTGGGACGGCACCTTCGACGAGTACCTCACCTACACGATGAAGGATCAGAGCGCCCGCACGCACTCGCCGGATCAGCTGAAGTACACGACGGGCGGCCGGAAGGTCTACTCGGGCGGCGGCATCGAACCCGACGAGCGGTTCGACGGGCCGATCGAGGGATTCAACCCGACCCGCTTCGGGCGGTCACTCTTCAATCGGGGCCTGTTCGCCTCGTACGCCGAGCAGTTCTACTATGAGGGCGACACACGCCCCGGCGCCAAGGCGCCCGGCTTCACGTACGTCCCGCGGGACTTCGAGGTCACGCCGGCGATGCTGGACGAGTTCAAGGCGTTCGTCGCCGGGCGGAACCTGAAGATCGACGAGGACGCCTGGGCGAAGGACATCGACTTCATCCGCGCGATGATCCGCTTCGAGATCGATCAGGCCATTTTCGACATCGCCACCGCCCGCAGGCGGTTGATCACCGCCGACCCCCAGGCGCGCTTTGCGCTCTCGCGCTTCCCCGAGGCCGAGAAGCTCGTGGAACTCTCGCGGAACCGCTCCAGCCGAGTAGGGCAGTAGACCCCAAAATATTGGGGTCTACCTTCCGCCTTGCTACAAGGGGAAGGGCTTGCTAGACTGGCCGGCGGTTTCCCTCTCAGCCGACCTGTCATGCGCCTCGAACGTCTCGAAATTTCTGGTTTCAAGTCCTTTTCCGACCGATCCGAGCTCTCCTTCGACGAGGGCGTGACGGCCATCGTCGGCCCGAACGGCTGCGGCAAGAGCAATGTGGCCGATGCCCTCACGTGGGTGCTGGGCGAGCAGAGCGCCAAGAGCCTGCGCGGCGAGAAGATGGAAGACGTCATCTTCAGCGGGTCGGACGCGCGCAAGCCGACCGGCGCCGCTGAAGTCCGGCTCAAGCTGAGCGGCGTCATCGTGCCGCCGTCGCTCGACAAGGAGGTGGGCCACCAGGCGTCCGGCAACGGGCACGGGCACTACCCGGCGGCCGAGGGGAACGGCCACGCGACCCTGTCGGAGCTAATCGCGCCGCCGACGCGCGAGGTCGAGGTGACGCGGAGGCTGTTCCGGTCGGGCGAGAGCGAGTACCTCATCGACGGCCATCAGGTCAGGCTGAAGGACATCCATGAGCTCCTGATGGACACGGGCCTGGGCGCGAAGGCCTACGCGATCATCGAGCAGGGCAAGATCGGGATGATCCTGAGCTCGCGCCCCACCGATCGGCGCCAGCTGATCGAGGAAGCGGCGGGCATCACGAAGTACAAGGCCCGGCGGCGCGCGGCGGAGCTGAAGCTCGAGGCCGCACAGCAGAACCTCACCCGGCTCGACGACATCGTCTACGAGGTCGAGAAGCAGAAGGGGGCTCTCAAGCGCCAGGCCGCGAAGGCGCGGCGATACACGCGTCTCCGCGACGAGATGCGCCGGTGGGAGAAGGTGCTCTTCGCGCGCCGCTACCGGTCGCTGGCGGCGGCCATCGAAACGGCGCGGGCCCGGCTGGCCGACGCGCGGAGCACCGAGACGGCGGCAGCCGCGCGCCTGGCGGAGGTCGAGACCGCCCTCGCGGCGCTGCGCCTCGCCCAGGCCGAGGCCGACGCAGCGGCCACCAAGGTACGCGACGAGGCACATCAGCGCGAGTTGGAGATCAACCGTCGGCAGCAGCAGATCGCGCTGGACCGCCAGCAGGCCGGCATGCTCGAGACCCGCGCCGCCGAGCTGAATCAGGAACGGATCCTCCTCGAGGCCCGCCGCGAGCCCCAGCGCCTGGCGCTGGAGGGCCGGCGACAGGCGGCGGCGGAGGCCGAGGAGCGCCGCGACACCGCCGCAGGGGTGGCGCGGTCCGCCGTTGACGACCACGCCCGGGCCCAGCAGGCGATCGAGGCCGTGGAGCAGGAGGTCGAGAGCGCGCGCGCCGGCGTCTACGCCGTGGTCAACACGCTGACGGCCCTCAACGCCGCGATTCACTCGGCGTCGGCCCAGCGCGAGCGTGCGGTTGAAGCCGAGCGCCGCTTCGACGTCGAGTCCGCCGAGCTGCAGGCGGAGATTGAGAAGGTGCAGGCCGAGCGCCAGGCCACGGGCGAGCAGCTGCGGCGGGCCCAGGAAGGCCTGGATGCGGCCCGCGTGGCCCGAGCCGCGCGCGAGTCGGAGCTGGCCAGCGCGCGCATCGAGCACGAGTGGCGCGCCCGTGATGTGCGGTCGCGCGAGCAGGACCTGGCGGGCGCGGCGGCGCGGCTCCGGTCCCTGGAGGAACTCGACGCGCACCGGGCGGGGTTCGCCGACGCGGCGCGCATGGTGCTGGTCAACGCGAACGGCCGCGTGGGGCAGATGGGGGCCCTCGCGGACTTCCTCGAGGTCGAGCCCCGCTACGAACGTGCCGTCGAAGCGTGCCTCGGCGACCTCCTGCAGCACGTCCTCGTGGAGCGTCTCGAGCACGTGTCCGCAGGCCTCCGCCTGATCCGGCAGGAGGACGCCGGCCGGTGCGGCTTCATCGTGGGAAGGCCGCAGGGCGCGGAAGGTCCCAGCACGGAGGTTCAAGGCGAGGAGGTTCGAACCACCGAGGTGCCGGCCGGGACCGTGCGGCTGCAGGCCGTCGTGCGCGTGAACGGTCCATTCGCGCCGGCGCTCCGGGCGGCGATGGGCGATGCCCTCATTGCCGACTCCTTCGAGACGGCCTCGCGCGTCGCGCAGGCTGTGCCGGTCCCGGTGGCCACCGTCGAAGGCGACGTGTTCCGCGGACGCTACGTCGTCACGGGAGGCGACAAAGCGGAGGCGCGGGGCATTCTCGGCACCAAGCGCGAGATCAAGGAGCTGCGCGAGCGCATCGGGGCCGAGCGCGCGGCGCTGGCGGCCCTGGCGGACGAGACCGCGCGGTTCGAGCAGACCATCGCGCACGCCACCGCCGCCATCCAGGCGCTCGGGGCCGAAATCCATCGCCAGGAAAAGGCCATCGTCTCGGTCGAGGCACAGGTGGCGCGCGCGGCGCAGGACGAGTTCCGCCTGCAGCAGCGCGCCGGCCTGGTGGCCGCCGAGATTCGCCGAGTGCGAGAGGAGATCGCCGGGCTCGACCAGCGGCAGGAAGAGGCACGCGAGTCCATCGCGCGGCTCGACGAGGACAAGGGGGTCGCGGACGAGGCCTTTGCCGCCGCGCAGCACAAGCTCGCCGAGGCGCGGGAAGCTGCCGAAGTGGCCAGCCGGGCAGCCGCGGAGGCGCGGGCCGAACATGCCGCGCTCATCGAGCGTTGCGCCGCGGCGGCCGGGGAGGTCACCCGCATGGAAGCCGCGGCCGTCGAACTCGAGAACCGGGTGACGGCCTGCGCGCGCGATATCGGGCTGATGCAGGAGCAGCGTGAGCGCTTGCTCGCAGGCGTGACCGAGCACGAGGAGCGCATGGACGAGGACGTTCGCGCGCTCGACGGCTTGCGCGATGGGATGCGCCAGGCCGACGAGCGGGCGGCGGAGCTGCGCACCGCGGTCGAAACCCAGGAAGGCGTCATCCGTGACGCCCGCCGGGCCCTCGAGGCGGTCCGGGCGCTGGCCTCCGAGCTCGAGGTCAACCGGGCCACCGCGGAGTCGGACCTCGGCCACCTGGCGCAGCAGGCCCTCGACGCCGTTGGCGCCTCGCTGGACGCCGTGCGCGAGGAAGTGGAGCGCATGGAAGCCGATGGTGTGGTCGAACCGGACGTGCGCGCCATCCGCGCGGCGGAGGCCGTGGAGCCAGACGAGGAGGCGGTCCCGGCCGAGGAGACGGCCGAAGCCCCAACGCCGGAGCGCATGACCGCGGAGGAGGCGATCACCGAGCTCCGGAGCAAGATCGACAAGATCGGCCCTGTGAACATGATGGCCATCGAGCAGCACCGCGAGCTCGAGGAGCGCCACGTGTTCCTGACCACCCAGCGTCAGGATCTCATCGACTCGATCGCGCAGACCAACGAAGCCATCAAGCGCATCGACGAGACCACCCACGCCCGCTTCCGAGAGGCGTTCACCGCCATCAACGCGAACTTCCAGCAGACCTTCTCCACCTTGTTCGGGGGCGGCCGCGCCGGCATCAGCCTCCTCGACGAGAGCGATCCGCTCGAGAGCGGCATCGACATCGTCGCCTCCCCGCCGGGCAAGCGCCTGCAGAGCGTGATGCTGCTGTCGGGCGGCGAGAAGGCGCTCACTGCCATCGCGCTGATGTTCGCGATCTTCCGCTACAAGCCCAGCCCGTTCTGCCTGCTGGACGAGATCGACGCGCCGCTCGACGACGCGAACATCGGCCGCTTCGTGGAGCTGCTGCGGGGCATGATGGACAGGACGCAGTTCATCATCATCACGCACAGCCGCAAGACGATGGAAATCGCCAATCGCCTCTACGGCGTGACGATGGAGGAGCCGGGTGTCTCGAAGCTCATCTCGATTCAGATGAACTGAACCCGAGAACCCGAGAACCCGAGAACCTGAGAACCCGAGAACCTGAGAACCCGGGTACCCGTATTCCCCCAAGAGGTGCCCATGCTCAGACGCCGGCTGCTACAGATCGGTCTTTCCATGGCGGTCGTGGTCGCGACGGCCGCCTGCGACGTCCAGGTGGGGGAGGGAGGGTTCTCTCTGGACCTGGCGGCCGGCCGGGCCCAGGACTCCTGGACGCGCTCGTATCCCCTCGCCCAGGGCGGCCGCCTCGAGCTCATCAACGTCAATGGTCGAATCGACGCCGAGCCCGCCAGTGGGAGCACGGTGGAGCTCGTCGGGCAGCGTACCGCAAGGGCCGGCTCGGACGATGCCGCCCGCGAGCTGCTGGGCAAGGTCGAGATGCGGGAGGAGGTGGGCGAGAGGGGCGTCAGGGTCGAGGTCCGGGCACCCCGGACCTTTGGCGTCTCGAACGTCGAGGTTCGCTGGACCGTCAAGGTGCCGAAGGGCACGATTGTCGATCTGAGAACGATCAACGGGCGGGTGGCGCTGTCGGGGCTCGATGGGGAAGTTCACGCCAGGACGGTGAACGGCGGCGTGGAGGGCAAGCGGCTCGCGGTGGCGGCGCTCGACGCATCCACGGTGAACGGCGGTGTGGACATCGAGCTGACCGCGCCCCTCGCAGGGGAAGGCAGCGTGGCGCTCGAGGCCGTGAACGGTGGCGTGTCACTGGCGCTGCCTGGCGACAGCCGTGCATCCGTGACCGCACGGGTCACCAATGGCGGCATCAGGACGACCGACCTCGACCTCCAACTGACCGGCGAGCAGTCTCGCCGCCGGCTCGAGGGCACGCTCAACGGCGGTGGCACCAGGGTTTCGCTGCAGACCACCAACGGTGGTGTCCGCCTCTCGAAATCGGGCAGCGGATCGGCCGAATCGGCCACGGACGAGAAGTGACGGAGTAAAGTTAGGGGGCGGGAGCCAGGGCTCCCCGTCCCCGTGACTGAAGACAAGTCTTCACGCTATCACCGTCTCCGCCGCCGGGCCGACATGGCCGGGACCGTGGTCGCCGGCCTCGTCCTGGCGTCGCTGGCCTTCACGGGCGCCGCCATCCGGATGCGGGAGCTGCTGCACGACCTGGCGTCCCTGGTCCTCCCCGCGGGCCTCGAGGAGGGCGCGGCGGTGGTCCTGATGACCGTCGCAGTCTTCGTGATCCTCCAGGTGGTTGAGTTCCCCTTCTCCTGGTACCAGGGGTTCGCCCTCGAGCACCGCTACGGCCTCTCGACCCAGTCTGGCGCGCACTGGCTGGCCGACCAGGTGAAGGCGGCGGGCCTCGCCGTCATCATCGCGGTGGCTGCCGCCTCCGTGGTGTTTGGCACCCTTCGATGGTGGCCCGGCTCGTGGTGGATCATCTCGGCGGGCCTGTTCGCGGTGGCCCTGGTGGGTCTGGCCCGGCTCGCGCCGGTTCTGCTGCTGCCCGTGTTCTACAAGTTCCGGCCGCTGGACCGGCCGCCGCTCGTGGATCGCCTGATGGCCCTGGCCGCCCGCGCGCGTACCGATGTCGTCGGCGTCTTCGAGTGGGTCTTGAGCGGCCACACGCGCAAGGCCAACGCGGCGCTCGCCGGGCTTGGCCACACGCGGCGGATTCTCCTCTCCGACACGCTGCTCGCCGACTACACGGATGACGAGATCGAAGTCGTGCTGGCGCATGAGCTGGCCCATCACGTGCACCGCGACCTCTGGCGCGGCATCGCGGTACAGACGCTGGTGCTGGCGGGCGGGTTCTTCGCGGCGGACGTCGCACTTCGCACGGGCATGGTCAGCCTGGGCCTTCGGGGAATGGCCGACCCGGCGGCGCTGCCCCTGCTGATGCTCGTCGGCGGCACCTGGTCGTTTCTTGCCCTGCCCTTCGTCAATGCCCTGTCGAGGGCCCAGGAGCGCGCCGCTGACCGGTACGCGCTCGAAGCGACCCGCAACCCGCAGGCGTTCGTCTCCGCGATGAGGCGGCTGTCGCAGCAGAACCTGGCCGAGGAGCGGCCGTCGGCGCTGGCGCGCTGGCTCTTCTATTCGCACCCGCCGATTCGCGAGCGTATCGAGGCCGCGCGGGCCTTCACGGAAACGTAGCGCGGCCGTGCGATCGTAGCCCTCCCGGAGATACCCATGCGCCTGGTTTCACTCCTCCTGCTCGCCTCGACGCTGATGCCCAGCCCCCCTCCCAACCACTACCCGCGCAAGACCAACGTGGCCCATCGCGGGGCCTCGGCCTACGCGCCGGAGCACACGCTGGCCGCCTATCGCCTGGCTCTCGAGCAGGGGGCCGATTTCGTGGAGCAGGACCTCGCGGTCACGAAGGACGGAGTGCTCATCTGCCTCCACGATCCCAGCCTCGAGCGCACCACGAACGTCGAGGAGGTATTTCCGTCGCGGTTCAGCGAGGTCGACGACGGGGGCCGGAAGCGGCGGGCCTGGCTGGCAAACGACTTCACGCTGGCCGAGATCAAGCGACTGGACGCGGGCTCATGGTTCGACCCGAAGTTCGCGGGCGAGCGCGTGCCGACGTTCGATGAGGCCGTGGCCCTGATCAGGGGCCGCGCCGGCATGTTTCCGGAGTTGAAGACGCCGGAAATCTACGAGGGGCGCGACGTGAAGTTCGAGGAGCTCGTCGCGGCGGCCCTGGACCGGCATGGCCTGCGCGGCCCCAACGCCGACCCGAAGACCCCGGTCATCCTGCAGACGTTCGGGGCGGACAGCGCGCGCCGGCTCGCCGCGATGAAGATTGGCGTGCCCGTGGCCCTGCTCATCGATCGCGGGGACGGCTGGGACCAGGCCCGTGTGCGGTCCTGGAAGGGCATCGTGCAGGACCTCGCGCCGGCCAAGCGCGTCGTCCTGGACAACCCGGCGTTCGTGACCTGGGCCCACGACGCCGGCCTCACGGTGACGCCCTACACGTTCCGGAGCGCCGATTCGGGCCGCTTCGCCTCGGTGAGCGCCGAGATGGCGCACTTTCTCTACACGCTGGGCGTGGACGCGCTCTTCACCGACAACCCCGACTTGTTCCCGCGGCGCTGAGTTCGCTGACGCCGCGGCCCGTCCAATGGCGATTGCCGTTTGAGCGGGTCATCCGGCGATTGGGCAATGATGATTGGTGCAATCGGAATGGATCATTCGGCAATCGGTGAATCGCGCATTGAATCTCCCGATCGGCAATCAGCAATCACCGATGGGCTCGAGCATCACCTTGCCTTCACCACCAGCGTTCCCTGCATGTTTCGACACTCCGGGTCCCCGGTGAGGTTGCAGTAGTAGGGGAAGGTGCCCGGCTGATCGGCCCGGAACTCGAAGGTCACCGACTGCCCGCTGCCCGCGCGCTTGACGATGCGGTAGGCGTCGATGACGAAACTGGAGGGCCGGCCCTCGGCGCGGAAGGTGATCTTCACGAGATCGTCCTTCGACACCTCGATCCGGTCAGGGGTGAACGCGTGGTCGCGCGCCGTGATCGTGAATTCACGGCGGTTCGGCGCCTGTTCCTGCTTCGCCGCAAGGGTCGCGGCGGCGGCGATGATCAGGGCGAGCGCGGCCCCGGGGACACGTCGGCGCATGGCTTCATTGTACCCGGTACAGGGAAACGCCGGGGCTGAAGCCCCGGCGCTCCGCTCGGCATCCTGCCCGGAGCCATCGGCCCCGGATCACGGCTGTTGCGTATCAGTCGCGGCGAGGGCCGCGGTCTCGGCGCGGGCCACGGTCGCGAGGCGGCCGGTCGGCTCGGTCGGCCCCACCGCCCGCCGCGGCACCCGCGCCCTCTTCGCCCGTGGCCTGCGGCGCGCCGCCTTCTTCAGGGGTGATGAGGGCCTTGCGCGAGAGCCGGATCTTGCCGGTGGGGTCGATGTTGATGACCTTCACCAGCACCTGCTGGCCTTCCTTCAGCTCGTCCCGGACGTCCTTCACGCGGTAGTGCGCGATCTCCGAGACGTGGAGCAGGCCGTCGGTGCCCGGCATGATCTCGACGAAGGCGCCGAAGTCGGTGATGCGCTGCACCTTGCCGAGGTAGGTCTTGTTGAGCTCCGCCGTGGCGGTGAGCTCCTGGATGATGCCGATGGCCTTGGCCGCCGCGGCTTCGTCCGCCGATGCCACGTTCACCTGGCCATCGTCCTGCACGTCGATCTTCACGCCCGTGCGCTCGATGATGGAGCGGATCATCTTGCCGCCCGGCCCGATGACGTCGCGAATCTTGTCCACGGGGATCTTGATGGTGACGATGCGCGGGGCGTAGGCCGAGATGGTCTGGCGGTGCGCCGTGAGGGCCTCGGCCATCTTGCCGAGGATGTGCAGCCGGCCCTCGCGAGCCTGCATCAGCGCCGCGCGCATGATCTCCGCGGGGACGCCCGTGACCTTGATGTCCATCTGCAGGGCCGTGATCCCCGCCTCGGTGCCGGCCACCTTGAAGTCCATGTCGCCGTAGTGGTCCTCGGCGCCTGCGATGTCGCTGAGCACCGCGTGCTTGCCGGTGGCCTCGTCGAGGATGAGGCCCATTGCCACGCCGGCCACCGGCGCCTTCAGGGGGACGCCGGCATCCATCATCGCCAGCGATCCGCCGCAGACGGAGGCCATCGACGAGCTGCCGTTCGATTCCAGGATGTCCGAGACGATGCGGACCGTGTAGGGGAACTGCTCCTCGGCGGGCACCATCGGCGCCAGCGCGCGCTCGGCGAGGGCGCCGTGGCCCACCTCACGCCGCCCCGGGCCGCGCAGGAAGCCCACCTCGCCCACGGAGAAGGGCGGGAAGTTGTAGTGGAGCATGAAGCGCTTCCACATCTCGCCGTCCACCATCTCGATCTTCTGCTGATCGTCGGCGGTGCCCAGCGTGGCGGTGACCAGGGCCTGGGTCTCGCCGCGCGTGAACACGACGGAGCCGTGGGTGCGCGGCAGGACGCCCGTCTCGATGGTGATGGGTCGGATCTCGTCGAACTTGCGGCCGTCGAGGCGGATGTCGTGCTCGAGGATCTCGTCGCGCAGCACCTTCTCCTGCAGTTCCTTGAAGATGGCCTTGGCCTCGGTCTTCCGCTGGACCTCGCCCTCGGGAATGGAGGCGATGAGGTCCTCCAGCACCTGGTCCACGGCGCCGTAGTTCTCGATCTTGCCCTTGATGCGCATGGCCTCGCGCAGCGGGACGAGCACCTTCTCCTCGACCTCGCGGTAGAACTCGTGGCCGATCTTGCGCTCGGGCTTCGGCAGCTTCGGCTTCCCGGCGGCCTTCGCCAGCTGGTCGATGCCGTCGCAGATCTGCTTGATGGCCTTGTGGGCCTCCTCGAGCGCCGTGATGGCCTCTTCCTCGGTCACTTCCTTGGCGCCCGCTTCCACCATCACGATGCCCTCACGGCTTCCCGCGACGACGAGATCGAGGCGGCTCTGGCGGCGCTGCTCGAAGGAGGGGTTGATGATGTATTGCCCGTCCACGAGGCCCACCCGCACGCCGGCGATGGTCTTCTCGAAGGGGATTTCCGAGATGGCGAGCGCCGCCGAGGCGCCGGTGATGGCCAGCACGTCGGAGTCGAACTCGGTGTCGGCGGACAGCACCATCGCGATGATCTGTGACTCGTTGCGCCATCCCGACGGGAAGAGCGGGCGGATCGGCCGATCGATGACGCGGCTGGTGAGGACCTCCTTCTCCGTGGGCTTGCCCTCGCGCTTGAAGAAGCCGCCCGGGATGCGGCCGGAGGAGTAGGCGTACTCGCGGTAATCCACCGTGAGCGGGAGGAAATCGATGCCCTCGCGCGGGCTGCCGGAGTGGCAGGCCGTTACGAGCACCATCGTGTCGCCCATCCGGACGATGACCGAGCCGTGCGCCTGCTTGGCCCACTTGCCGGTCTCGAGCGTCAGGGGACGGCCGCCGAGAGTAACTTCGCTTCTGTGCATAGGAACCCTTCAGGAGTCCAGAGTGCAAAGTGCGAAGTTCAAGGTGGGGGCCACGTTGAACGCAACTTTGAACCGTGAACTCGTCAACTCGAACTTGTCTACTTGCGGATGCCGAGGCGCTTGATGAGCGCGGCGTAGCGCTCGGTGTCCTTGCTCTTCAGGTAGTCGAGCAGGCGCCGGCGCTGGCCGACCAGCTTCAGCAGCCCTCGGCGCGAATGGTGGTCCTTCGCGTGCGACTTGAAGTGCTCGGTGAGGTAGTTGATGCGCTCGCTGAGCAGGGCCACCTGGACTTCGGGTGAGCCCGTATCGCTGTCGTGGGTCTTGTACTCGCCGATGAGGGCGACCTTCTTGTCTTTCGTCAGTGCCACGTTGCCTCCACGCACGGCCCAGAGCGCGCGTTGCGCCGCTCCACGCCGCCGTATGTGACGACCAGGGCGATCGTCGAGAATTGTCAATATTAGCCCAAAACTACCGACGGGTGCAAAAAGCCGGCCCGTTTGGAGGGGGTGGCGAGGCCGATCAGGCGACCCTCGGGATCCAGCAGCCGCGCCAGGGCGGGAATCGGCGACAGGCCTGAGGGGGCTGGCAGATCCATCCCCCGTCGTGCCCGCGCGGCCTGGTCCTCGCCGAGCGCGACCGCCGGCAGGTCGGTGAGCAGGCGCTCCATGGGCACCAGGCGGTCCAGTACTGCCTCGCGCCCGGCCGTGGCCAGGACATCCGCGGTGACGGCGTCCGCGAGCCCGAAGCTTCCGGCACGCGTCCGCCGGAGGCTCGCGAGCACGCCACCCATGCCCAGCGCACGGCCGAGGTCATTCGCCAGGGATCGCACGTAGAACCCGGCCGACACCACCAGCGACAGCGTGGCCGTCTCCCCGTCGAACGCGGTCAGCTCCAGCTCGTACGCCGTGACGGGGACGGGCGGAAGCACCGGGCCCGGCCGATCCTCGCGACGGGCCAGGTCGTAGGCGCGATGGCCGGCGACCTTCTTGGCCGAGAACGCCGGCGGGGTCTGGAGGAAGGCGCCACGGAACCCTGCCAGCGCGCCTTCGACGGCGTCCTTGCTGGGGCGGGCATCCGACTCGGACGTCACCTCGCCCTCGGTGTCGAAGGTGTTCGTCGTCCGGCCGAACCGCACCGTCGCGTCGTAGTGCTTCCGCTCGGACGACAGGAACTGGACGAGACGGGTGGCCTGTCCGACGGCGAGCACCAGCACACCCGTAGCCTCCGGATCGAGCGTGCCACAATGACCGATCCGGCGCTCCCCGAGCACGCGGCGAGCCACGGCGACCATGTCGTGGGACGTGGGGCCTGGGGGCTTGTCGATGACCAGGACGCCCGAAATCATCCGGAGACGGCCCGGCCGAGCAGGCGCGCGAAGATCTCGTGCCCGTCCTCGATGGAGCCCTGCCAGCTGCAGCCCGACGCGTTCCTGTGGCCGCCGCCGCCAAACTGCCGGGCGATGGCCGCCGTATCCACGTCGCCCTTCGACCGGAGGCTCACGCGCCAGTCCCCCGGTCCCTGCTCCTTGAAGAACGCCACCGCCTCGAGGTCCTTCACCGTCAGGGGAAAGTTGATCAGGCCCTCGGTGTCGTCGTAGGTGCCGCCCAGCTCGCGGGCCATGGCCTTCGTGATGGTGAGCAGCGCGACGCGGCCGCCGGCGTGGATCGACATGGCATTGAGCACGGCGCCGAAGATGCGGACGCGGGCAAGCGAGTTGCCGTCGTAGTGCGTGCGGGCAATCCACTGGGGGTCGGCTCCCGCTGCCACCAGCCGCCCGGCCACCTCGTAGGTCCGCGGCGTGAGGTGGGAGAAGTGGAACGAACCGGTGTCGGTGAGGATGGCCAGGTAGATGTGCGTCGCGATGTCGGGCGTGAGCGACACGCCCAGCGCCTCGACGAGCGTGAAGACCATCTCGCCGCAGGCGGCGGCACCCTCGTCGATCCAGTTGATCTGCCCGTAGGCCGCGTTGCCCGGGTGATGGTCGATGTTGATGACGGGCGAGCGGTCGAGACCCGCCACGCCGGTGCGGGCGAGCGTGCTGCACTCCATCACGAGCACGGCGTCCACCGCCTCGGTCACCTCGGTCGTGATGCGGATGGCGTCCACGCGGGGGAAGGGCTGGAGGAACGCCGGGGGCACCGCGTCCATCACCATCGTGGCGTGCTTGCCCAGCGCCTCCAGCGCCAGCGCCATGGCGACGGCCGAGCCGATGGCGTCGCCGTCGGGCCGCTGGTGCGACGTCACGAAGAAGCGCCGGCCGTTCCCGATGGCGGCCAGCAGGTCGGGCGGCGGGCTACTGTGCAGGCTCATCCTTCTTCGCGTCGGGTGGCAGATCGACCAGCGCGTTCAGCTCCGGATGCTCCTCGCGCTCGGCGTGCAGCTCCTGGATGATCCGCTCTATGCGGTCCTGGGCCACGACCGATTCGTCGTACTGGAACTTGATCTCGGGCACCCGCCGGAGCGTCAGGCGCTGGCTGAGCAGGTGCCGCAGGAACGGCGCGGCCCGCAGCAGCGCCTTTGCCGTGTCCTTGCGCTCCTTCCCCTCCGCCATCACCGTCCAGTACACGCGGGCGAGCGAGAGGTCCGCCGTCACCTTGACGCGCGTGATCGTGACCAGGCCGACGCCCGGGTCGCGGACCTCGGTGGCCAGCATCTGGCTCAGCTCCTCGCGGATCTGTTCGGCGATGCGCTCGACGCGGTGGGACAGGGCCATGGTCGACTCGGTGCAGGGATACAGGGGTACGGGGTGCAAGGGTGCGGGGGAGCAATCGTGCGGGGGTGATAGCAGGGCCTGAACCTCGCATCCTGAACCCTCGTGCTTCGAACCCTCGTGCTTCGAACCCCCGTGCCCCTGAACCCCCGGGCCTTGACCCCTCGTGTCCGGACCTCGTGCTACGCCGTTGCGGCGACGCGCTCCATCTGGAAGACCTCGATGACGTCGCCAACCTTGATGTCGTTGAAGTTCTGGAGGCCGATGCCGCACTCGAACCCGGCCTTCACTTCGGACACGTCGTCCTTGAAGCGCTTGAGCGACGCGAGCCGGCCTTCCCAGACGACGACGTTGTCGCGGAGCAGGCGCGCCTGTGCGTCGCCCTGGCGGGTGATGCGCCCATCGCTGACCATGCAACCCGCGATGACGCCCACCTTCGGCACCTTGAAGGTCTCGCGGACCTGCGCGCTGCCGAGGCGCACTTCCTTGATGGTCGGCTCCAGCAGGCCGGTCATGGCCTTCTGGATCTCCTCGGTCACGTTGTAGATGACCGAGTGATGGCGGATGTCCACTTTCTCGCGCTCGGCCACCTCGGCGGCGTTGCGGTCCGGGCGCACGTTGAAGCCGATGATGATGGCGTTCGACGCCGCCGCCAGCAGCACGTCCGACTCGTTGATGGCGCCCACGGCCGAGTGGATGATCTTCACCTTCGTCTTCTCGTCCGAGAGCTTCGACAGCGAGTCGGCCAGCACCTCGGCCGAACCCTGCACGTCGGCCTTGATGATGATGGCCAGCTCCTTCATGCCCTCCTCGGAGAGCTGCTGCTGGAGCGACTCGAGCGTCAGGCGGCTGCCCTTGGCACCGAGGGCCCGCTCCTTGGCCTGGGCCTGTCGGAACGTGGCGATCTGCCGGGCCTTGGCCGGGTCGGCCACCGCCTGGAACGGCTCGCCGGGCGAGGGCAGGGCCTCGAGCCCAAGCACCTCCACCGGCGTCGACGGGCCGGCCAGCTTCAGGGAGCGGCCGCGGTCGTCGATGAGGGCGCGGACGCGGCCCACCACGGGTCCTGCGATCACGTTGTCGCCCACGCGGAGCGTGCCGTCCTGCACGAGCACCGTGGCGACGGGCCCACGCCCGCGATCGAGCTTCGTCTCGAGGACCGTGCCCACGGCCGCGCGCTTCGGGTTGGCCTTGTGCTCGCCGATGTCGGTGACGAGCAGGATCATCTCGAGCAGCGTCTCGAGGTTCTTCTTCTGCTTGGCCGAGACCTCCACGAACACCGTGTCGCCACCCCAGTCCTCCGGCATGAGGCCGAGATCGGCCAGCTGCCGCTTGGGGACCTCGGGGTTGGCGCCGGGCTTGTCGATCTTGTTCACGGCCACGATGATGGGCACGCCGGCGGCCTTCGCGTGATCGATGGCCTCCTTCGTCTGCGGCATGACGCCATCGTCCGCCGCGACGACGAGGATGACCACGTCGGTGATCTTCGCGCCGCGGGCGCGCATGAGCGTGAACGCCGCGTGGCCGGGCGTGTCGAGGAAGACGATGCTCTTGTCGCTCTTCTCGCCGACGCCGGTGACGAGGTACGCCCCGATGTGCTGCGTGATGCCGCCGGCCTCGCGCTCGGCCACGCGCGTCTCGCGGATGGAGTCGAGCAGCGTGGTCTTACCGTGATCGACGTGGCCCATGACGGTCACCACGGGAGCACGGGGCACCAGGTCCCGCGGATCGACGGCTTCCGACTCGGTCTCGAGCAGTTCCTCCTCGTAGGTGCGGGTTTCGATGTCGGCGCCGAAACTGCGGGCGACGTCCTTCGCCGTGTTCATGTCCACGACCGAATTGATGGTCATCATCATGCGCCGATCGAGGAGGGCCTTGAGCACCTCCTTCACGCGCACGTCGAGCTTGTCCGCCAGGTCCTTCACCGTCATGCCCTCGGCGAGCGTGATGGTGCGGGAAATCGGCGGCGGCGCCACCGGGGCGGCCACCGAGGGCATGCGCTGCAGGGCATCGCGGCGCTGGGCCGGGCGCGGCCCGCCACCAGGCCGGGGGCGGAACTGATGGCCGTACGGCGGCCGCGGGCCGGGCGCCCCGGGGCGGCTGACCGGCGGCTGGCCCGGGCGCACCGGTTGCGAGGGCAGCGGTCGCGGGCCACCCAGCATGGCCGGAGTCATGCCTCCAGCGGGTCGGCTGCCATAGGGCGGCCGGGGGCCACCCGGGCGCGCCTGCTGCGGCGGTGGAGTCGGTCGAGGCGTCGGTGTGGGCCGCGGCGGCTGCGGCGGCACGATGGCCCGCTTTGGCACCAGCGGTGGCGCCTGCGGTGGTGCCTGCCCAGGCTCTTCGACGCGCAGCCGGATGCTCGGCGGCACGAAGCGCCCGGTTGGGCGCGCAGGTGCGGCGGGCGGAGCGGCCGGCGCTGGCGCTGCCGGGGCGGCGGGTGGCTCCGCGGTCTCCGCGACAGCGGCCGCGGGCTCGGCCACCGGCGGCGGCGTGATCCCGATCGGCTCCGGCGCTTCCTCGATTACCGGTGCAGGCGCCGCGGCGGCGGGTGCCGGGGCTTCGGCTGCCACGGGAGCCTCGGCCGCCACGGGCTCCGGCTGTGCCGGCGCCTGCGGTTCGACGGCCACCGGCGAAGGCGGTGCCGGGGCTTCGGCCGCCGCGGGGGCCTCCACCGCGGTCGCCGGCTTCACCAGCGTTGGCTTCTTCACCAGCCGCGGCGGCCCCAGCGTCGGGACGGCGGGCTTCGGCGGCTCGACGGCTGCCCCGGCCTTCTTCGAGCCGGCCGCCTTGCTCTTCGCGGCCTTCACGGCCTGGTCCGAGAAGATGTCGCCCTTGGGCAGGTCGATTCCGCGCTGTCGGGCCAGGCGTTCGACGAACTGCCGGGCCACGATCTCTTCGAGCGTGCTCGACGCGCTCTTCAGCTCGATGCCGTGGTTCTTCTTGAGCAGATCCAGCACTTCCTGGCTGGTCGTGTTCAGAAGCTCTGCGACTTTGTAGATCCGGACAGTGGCCATTCGATGTGTGTGCTCTCGACTGCGGCTAACGGGCTTCGGGCTTCAGGCAAGCGGCCTGCGTGCAATGGTGGCTACTCGGTTCGCTCCGCGCTCTCGTCCGGCGCGACCTCCGTGACGGTCTCGGCGACAGGCTCGGGCTGGTCGGCTGGTTCGCCTACCGACGCCAGCTCGGCCCCGGACTCCTCGACGGGACCCTCGGGCGGCGCGCCCTCGGCGGCGGCGGCCTCCATGGCGCCGAACTGCGCCTCCACTTCCTTCCGCTTCTCTTCCTCGCTCTTGATGTCGATCCGCCAGCCCGTCAGCTTCGCCGCCAGCCGCACGTTCTGGCCTTTCTTGCCAATCGCCAGGGACAGCTGCTTGTCCTCGACGACGACCTCCATCACCTTGTCCTTGTCGTCCACGATCGTGACGCGCTGGACCTTGGCCGGGCTGAGCGCGTTCATCACGAACTGCACGGGGTCCTCGGACCACTCGACGATGTCGATCTTCTCCCCGCGCAGCTCGCGGATGATGGCCTGCACCCGGGTGCCCTTCATGCCGACGCAGGCGCCCACGGGGTCCACGTCCCGCTCGCGCGAGTAGACCGCCACCTTGGCCCGGTCGCCGGCCTCGCGCACGGCGCCCCGTACCATGACGGTGCCGTCGTAGATTTCGGGCACCTCCTGCTCGAACAGCTTGATGAGCAGGGCCGGGTCGGTGCGCGACAGCACGATCTGCGGGCCCTTGGCGCCTTTCCCCACGGCGCGGATGACGGCGCGGATCCGGTCCCCCTGGGCGTAGCTCTCCGCCCGCGACTGCTCCTTGCGCGGCAGGATGGCCTCGACGCGGCCGACCTCGACGATGATGTCGCCCTGCTCGAAGCGCTTGACCACCCCGTTCATGACCTCGCCGACGCGCTGGTTGTACTCGGCGTAGACGTTCTCGCGCTCGGCCTCGCGTACCTTCTGGAAGATCACCTGCTTGGCGGTCTGCGCGGCGATGCGGCCCAGGACGTCGGTTCGCTTCGGGAACTCGATCTGGTAGCCCGCCTCGACCTCGGCGTCCTCGCCGTAGATCTCCTTCGCCTCGGCCACCGAAATCTCCACGGCGGGATCGGTGACCTCGTCCACGATGGTCTTCACGGCAAAGAGCTCGATCTGCCCGTTCTCTGGATTGAACTTCGCCTTCAGCTCCTCGCCGGTCTTGTAGTACTTCCGCGATGCCGTCAGCACGGCCTCTTCCATCGCCTGGATGACGACGTCGGGCTCGATGCCCTTTTCCTTGGCGAGGGCCTCGATGGTCTGCAGCAGCGGATTCGTGCTCATGGTCAGGTCAGAACTCCACATCGAGACGGGCGCGCGCGATGAGCCGCAACGGCAACCGCACGGGCTTCCCGCCCTCCGATTCGAACATCACGTCGTCGCCGTCCAGGCCGAGCAGGCGGCCCGCAAACGCGGTCTGCCGCGCCACCGGCTCGGACAGGACGATCTTGGCCTGCCGCCCGGCGAACCGGCGATAGTCGTCGGCGTGCCGCAGCGGCCGATCCAGCCCGGGCGACGACACCTCCAGGGTGTAGCGATCGGCCGGCACGAGGTCCTCGACATCGAGGATGGCACTCAGCTCCTCGCTCACCCGCGCGCAATCGTCCAGGCTGACACTGTCCTCGGCCGTCAGGTTCGGGCCCGGCCGATCCAGCACGACGCGCAGCACCTGCCGGCCGCCTTCGCGCCGGAGCTCGACGTCGAAGATGTCCAGCCCGTAACTGGCCGCGACCCGGGACGCGGCCTCCCGGACACGCTCGAGCGGGCCCAAGAAAGCCCCCCTAAACAGAAAAAGTGGGCAGCAGGCCCACTCTGGTTTCCCAGACTCAGAACCGAACACTAATGATAGCACGAAGGGTGAATCAAGGCAGGGGGCGCGCCACGAGGTCGTAGTCCTCCGCGCCGACGATCTCGACGTCGAGGAAGCGGCCCGCCACCAGCGTGTCCGGGTCCGCATCGGTGAGGTAGACCACGGGGTCGATGTCCGGCGCCTGACCGGCCAGGCGGCCCCGCCAGACCCACTCGTGCTCGGGTGAGGGACCGTCCAGCAGCAGTCGGGTCCGTTCCCCGACCCGTCGCTGCTGGCGGCGGGCCACCAGGTCCCGCTGGACGGCCATCAGCCGGGCCTGCCGGGCCTCCTTTTCCTCCTGGGGCACGTCATCGGTCAGGGCAAAGGCCGAGGTGCCTTCCTCATGGGAGTAGGTGAAGACCCCCACGTGCTCGAACCCCACGGCGGTGATGAAGTCCTCGAGGACGTCCACGTCGGCCTCGGTCTCGCCTGGGAATCCCGTGATGAAGGTGGTTCGAAGAGCCACCCCGGGAACGCGCGCGCGGATGGTGTCCAGCAGCCGGTGGTAAGAGGCACGGGTGCCGGGGCGCCTCATGCGCTTCAGGACCGTGTCGGAGGCGTGCTGCAGCGGCAGGTCGATGTACTTGCAGACCTTGTCGAGCGCGGCGACGGCCTCGATGACCTCGTCGGTGATCGTCGTGGGGTAGAGGTAGAGCATCCGGATCCACTCGAGGCCGTCCACCTCGTTCAGGGCCCGGAGGAGGCGCGGCAGGGCCCCGCGCTCGCCCTGGTCGATCCCGTAGAACGACGTGTCCTGGGAGACCAGCAGCAGCTCCTTGACGCCTTCCTCCGCCAGCCGGTGCGCCTCGCGCACGACCGAGTCGATGGGCCGGCTCCGGTAGTGCCCACGCATCTTCGGGATGACACAGAACGCGCACTTGTAGTCGCAGCCTTCGGCGATTTTCACGTAGGCGTAATGCCCGGGTGTTGCGCGCCGACGCGGCGTGTCGGCGTCATAGAGGTAGGTGGGAAGGTCGAGGCCGAAGACAGGGGCGTCGTTCTCGCCTCGGGAACCGGGAACCGGGAAACGGGAACCGGGTGGCGCCGTGGGCAGGGGGTCTCGGCGATAGAAAGTCAGTGGGGCCGACACGGTTCCCGGCTCCCGGCTCCCGGCTCCCGACAGGGCGTCCACCAACCCCGTCACCTCTCCCGTCCCCAGGACCGCGTCGATCTCCGGGATTTCCCTGCGAAGCTCCTCGCGATACCGTTCGGCCAGGCACCCGGTGACGATCAGCCTCCGTCCGGCGGCCTGCTTCTTGAGCTCGGCCATCTCGAGGATGGTGTCGACCGATTCCTGCTTTGCGCGATCGATGAACGCACAGGTGTTGACGACGAGCACGTCCGCGCCGGCGGCGTCACTGGTGATCTCGTGGCCGGCCTGCTCGGCGAGACCGAGCATCACCTCGGAGTCGACGAGGTTCTTGGGGCACCCGAGGGAGACGAAGCCGATCTTCAACGCCGTCCCCGCTCCACAGGAAACCACGAAGCCACGAAGGGGCCACGAAGGACACGAGGCCCTCTCCGGGGAGCGCAAGGGCGCGTCGGCCTCTCCAAGAAGAGGCTTCGTGCCGTCCTTCGTGTCCTTCGTGCCATCGTGGTATCTCTGGTGATCGCGTTCACGGGTACAGGCGGTAGAGCATCCGGGGGTAGGGAATGGTTTCGCGCACGTGCTCGAGGCCGCAGAGCCAGCTCACGCACCGCTCCACGCCCATGCCGAAGCCGCCGTGCGGCACCGAGCCGTACCGGCGGAGGTCGAGGTACCACTCGAAGGCCTCCATTGGCAGGCCGTGCTCCTTGATCCGCTGCACCAGCAGGTCGTAGTCGTCCAGGCGCTGGCCGCCGCCGATGATCTCGCCGTAGCCCTCCGGCGCCAGCACGTCCACGCACAGCGCGCGATCGGGCTCGTCTGGATCCGGCTTCATGTAGAACGCTTTCACGGCGGCCGGGTAGTGGGTAACACACACGGGCCGCTCGAACTGCTCGGACAGGACGGTCTCGTCGGTGCCACCGAGGTCGCCGCCCACCTGGAAGGGCAGGCCCTTGTCGAGCAGGATCTTCGCGGCCTCGTCGTAGCGGAGCCGCGGGAAGGGCGCCTTGACGGCCTCCAGCTTCGTCGTGTCGCGCTCGAGCACCTTCAGTTCCTTCTGCCGCCGGTCGAGCACGCGCCCGACCACAGCGCAGACCAGCCGCTCGGCCAGCGAGATGACGTCGTCGAGGTCCGCGTACGCCATCTCGGGCTCGACCATCCAGAACTCCGTCAGGTGGCGGCGGGTCTTGCTTTTCTCGGCGCGGAACGTCGGGCCGAAGCAGTAGACCTTCCCCAGCGCCATCGCGTTGGCCTCGTTGTAGAGCTGCCCGCTCTGCGTGAGGTACGCCATGTGGTCCTCGAAATACTGGACCGGGAAGAGGGTCGTCGTCCCCTCGCACGCGGCCGGCGTGAAGATGGGCGTGTCGGCCAGCGTGAATCCCTCGGCGTTGAAGAAGCCGCGGATGGCGTCGATCACCTCGTGGCGCACGCGGAGGATGGCGGTCTGCCGCTCTGCCCGAATCCAGAGGTGCCGGCGGTCCATCAGGTAATCCACCCCGTGTTCCTTCGGCGTGATGGGGAAGTCGTGCGACGGGGCCACGACGTCCATCCCGCTCGCCACGAGCTCGTAGCCGCCCTTCGCGCGCTGGTCGGCGCGCACCTGGCCGGTGACGATGATGGCGCTCTCCTGCCCGAGGTGGTCGGCGCTGGAGAACGTGTCGTCACCGACGTCGTTGCGGCCCATGACCACCTGCAGGAACCCCGTGCCGTCACGCACCATCAGGAAGTGGATCTTGCCGCTCGAGCGGCGGTTGGCCAGCCACCCCCTGATGGTGACCGTTTCCCCGACGTGCTCCCCGATTCGATCGATGTAGACGTGTGTCGCCATGGCGTGTCATCAGTGTTCGAAGGTCAACAGGCGTTCGAGAGTGCCACGCGAGCGGGCGGCCTGTCGCAGCACGGCTGCCGCGTCGGCCGCCGGCGCGAGCTCGAAGATCCACGCACCGTCGTAGCCCACCTTCTGGAAGGCCATGAGCACGCCCGCCCAGTCGATGGCGCCCTGGCCGGGGACCAGGTGATCGTCGCGCATCCCGCGGTTGTCGTGGAGATGCGTGGTGACGATGTGCCCCGAGCAGGTTTCGATGGCCTCCATGGGGTCGCCCGTCATGTTCGCGTGGCCCACGTCCAGGCAGATGCCGGCGCCCGGCAGCTCGAGCTCGTCCTCCAGCCATTGCACCAGGCGCGGGGCCTGCGACAGGGCGTTCGGGATGAGCTCCAGGGCCAGGGTCACGCCGGCGTCGGCGGCCGCCTCACCCAGCTCCTCGAGGCTTCTGGCGACGGCGGCCCGGCCGTTCTCTGCGGCGTCCGGGGCGGGCACGCCGAGGTGCACCACCAGGTACTGAAACCTGGCGGTCCGGGCCACGCCGAGGGCGGCCAGGGCCTCCGACACGGCCTCGCGGCGCCTCGATTCGTCGGTCGCGGCAATCGACAGGCCCGGTCCCCACACGCCAGCCCGATAGCCGAGCGTCGTGGGCGCATGCACCGAATGCAGACTCAGTCGCGTGTCGTCGAGCCACTCGGCCAGCAGCGCCGTCGCCGCCGCGTCGTGGTAGTCGAAGTGCGTGCGCGTGGCGTACACCTCGATGGCCTCGAAGCCGTGCGCGGCCACCTCGACGAGGTGACCGCGGTCCAGCCGCTCGCCGTGAAACAGGTGCGTGGAGATGCCGAAGCGCGGGGTCAAACTTCGATTCTAGCGTAGCTCGACGATCGATCCCGCCAGCAGCTCGCGAAGACGGCCGAAGCGCGGGCTCGCGCCGAGGTTGGCACTGACGTAACTGAGCGTGCGCGGCATGTACTGGATGTATACGGGGTTGCGACGCGACGTGGTCTGGTAGCCGAACGTGCCGAGCGCTTTCAGGTTGCGCTGCAGGGCCATCAGATCGAATCGCCGCCGGAACTCGGCGTCGTCAATCGGGCCGGCCCCCCGGGTGAGCGCCAGGAAATAGGCGACGAGCTCGTCCACCTGGGCGGGCGTGAGATCCACGTAGGCGTCCCGCAGCAGCGACACCAGGTCGTAGGTGTCCGGGCCCATCCGCGCGTCCTGGAAGTCGATGATGTACAGGGAGCCCTGGTGCAGCATCAGGTTCCGGCTGTGGTAATCGCGGTGACAGAGCACGCGCGGCTCGGCGGCGAGTTCCTCCGCGATCCCGGCCCACTCCTCGCGCAGCGCCTCCCTGACCGCCTCGGTGAGCGCGGCCCCCCGATACGCCGTCACGTAGTGCTTCACGAAGAACTCGAGCTCCCAGGTGAGCTTCTCCACGTCGAAGGCGACGCCATAGGGCGGGGACTCGCTCGAGGCGAGATCCCGCCCGCGCTGCTGCAGCGTGGCGATGAAGCCGACGGCCTGGCGGTAGAGGGCGGCGTGCTCGGCCCGCGACGCGACGCCGAGGTGGGCCTGCAGGGTGACGTCGCCGAGGTCCTGCAGGGCGAGGATGCCGAGCGCGTTCGAGTGATGCAGGATGGCCGGCACGGGCAGCGGAATGGCCCGCATGAGGCGCGCGACGAGCACGAAGGGCAGCGTCGCGACATCGATCGGGCCCGCGTGGAGCGACAGCACGATGGGGTCGCGATCGACCAGCAGCACCCGGTAATAGCGCCGGTCCGAGGCGTCGCCGGTCAGCGGAACGACCTTCGTCACGGAGGGGCTCAGCCCCTGCTCGTCGAGGTACGCGGTGATGCGTGGGTCCATGAGGCTGCTCACAGGCTCACGACCGCGTCGCGCGTGATCACCTGTCGATCGTACTCGACGCCCGCCGGGATCGCCACGTCGTCGGCCACGATGCAGCCCGTGACTCGCGCCCCGGCGCCAACCGAGACGCGATCCCAGAGGATGGAGTCCTCGACGTGCGCCGACGGATGGATCGTGACGCCGCTCCCGCGATCGATCGGGCACCGCTCGGCCTCCGCGATACGTCGGACGGTCGCGAAGTAGTCCGCCGGTGTGCCGATGTCGAAGAACGCGCCGGCCGTGGGGTACACGCGCACCGCGCCCCGCCGCCCGGCCGCAAGGCGAGGGTAGATCTCGCGCACGGTGTCAGAGGGATGCGCCGTCGCCACCCCGGCAAACGCCGCCGCGTTCACGGCCTGGATGCCAACGAAATGCCACGGCATTCCCGGCAGCCCGGCGCCGGCGCTCCCGCGCGCCGCCACGCCGCACCACCGGCCGTCGCCGTCGGCGAGGATCGCGTTGTAGCGCGCGAGGTCGGCTGGCACGACGGCCAGTGTCGCGAGCGCGCCGGCGGCACGGTGCGCGTCAGCCAGCGCGGCCAGGTCCACCGGGGCCAGCGTGTCGCCGTTGACGATGAAGAAACGATCCGAGGCGAGCAGCGGCAGCGCCCGGGCGGGCCCGCCCCCGGAACCCAGGACGACGGGTTCCCACGAGTAGCGCACCTCCAGGCCGAGGTGACGGCCGTCTCCGACCACGCGGGCAATGGATTCCGCGCGGTGATGCAGATTCACGACAACGCGCTCGACGCCTGCGGCCTTCAACTGCTCGAGGATGCGGATGATGAGGGGGCGGCCGGCGACCGGCAGGGCTGCCTTCGCCCGCACGCCCGAGAGCGGTGCGAGCCGTGTGGCAAGGCCCGCGGCCAGCACCAGCGCGGGCCAGGCCGCGCGGCGGTTCATGCGTCCGATGGCTCGGGGAAGAGCATCTCGGTCCCCGTGCCCCCGTGGGCCTCGATGTGCCGCAGGAAGAGCATCCGGTAGGAATCGGTCAGGTAGTCACCCGGATCACGCCCCAGCGCGCGCGCGGTGTCGTGGATACGCGCCTCGCCGCCCTCGATCTCCACGAATACGCCAACCGGCGTCTCGTCGACGGCGATGACGACGTCCTCCACGGCGAACTCCTCCCGGTATTTCTCGTAGCGGAAGGTGACGCGGAGGCCCAGCGACTGCAGGATCGTGAGCAGCGCGTCGCCGTCGCCGACCATCGTCTCGTGCTCGTCGCGAAGCTTCATGGCGCCCGGCTGGGGCGGCCCCTTGAAGGTGAGGATGCTGCGGCCCGGCTCGTTCCGGACGCGGAGCACCGACTGCGCGCGGCGAAGGCTCCCGTCCGCGGTGTCGAGCAGGGCGTCTTCCTGCAGGCGGCGGCCCCGGAGCGGGGTGGCGCCCAGCGCCAGGACGCGCTCGCGGGCGTCCGCGGCCGAATCGAATCGGAGCTTGATCTCGCGCTCGAGAGCCATGTACGTGAACCGGGGCGGGCCCAACGGACCCGCCCCTACTCTAATGCAGTCGGCGGCCCGGCTCGCGTGCTACTGCTTGCGGACCGTGACGAAGGTCTCCTGCCCGTTGCGCAGGATGAGGAAGAACGCGGTGCTGCCGTCGGGGACCTGGCTCAGCAGGCGGCTCGCCTCGCTGGGAGTCGAGACCGGGCGCCGGTTCACCTGCAGGATGACGTCGCCGCGCTGGATGCCAGACCGGAACGCCGGGCTGCCCTGCTCGACGGCCGTCACCAGCACCCCCTGAGTGTCCTCCGGAATGCGGAGGCGCCGCATGACGTCGGGGGTCAGCGGGCTCATCGTGATCCCGAAGCCCGCCGACGCCTGCTCCTCGGGTTCGCCCGGGCCAGCTCCGCCGCCGCGCGCGCTCCGCGAGGTCTCTTCGTCGAGGTTGAGCTCGTCCACTGTGAGGTTGAGCGTGCGCTCCTGCTTGTCGCGGAGCACCTTGACTGGCACGGTCGATCCGGGGCGCGTGGCCACCACGTAGCCAACCAGGTCGTCGCGGCTGCGGACGCCCTTGCCGTTGAATTCGACGATGACGTCGCCCGGCTCCAGGCCGGCCTTGTCCGCGGGCCCGCCCTCGTTCACGACCGCCACGAGCGCGCCGCGGCGCTCCTTCAGTCCGAACTCCGCGAGGGCATCGGCGGGCACCGGCAGCACCTGCACGCCGATGACGCCGCGCGTGACCTTCCCGGACCGCAGCTGCGGCAGCAGCTCGCGGACCGTGTTGATGGGAACGGCGAAGCCGATGCCGATGTTGCCCTGCTGGCGCGCGTCGGTGTAGATGGCGGTGTTGATGCCGACCACCTCACCCCGTGCGTTCAGCAGCGGACCGCCGGAGTTGCCGGGGTTGATGGCGGCGTCGGTCTGCAGCACGTCCTGGGAGCGCCCGTCGGTGATCGGGAACGGCCGTTCCTTGGCGCTGATGACGCCAACGCTGACCGTGTGGGCCAGGCCGAAGGGGTTGCCGATGGCCATCACCCAGTCGCCGGGCTCCATCTGGGCCGAGTCGCCGAACTTCACCTCGGTGAGCGGGCCCTTCGGTTTCTCGATGAGCTCGATGAGCGCGCTGTCGGTGAGGGGGTCGCGGCCGATGACGCGCGCTTCGTGATAGACATCCGAGTCCTCGCCGAACAGCGACACCTCGATCTTGGTGGCGCCCTCCACGACGTGGTTGTTGGTGAGGATGAGGCCGTCCTTGGCGTTGATCACGAATCCGGTGCCGGCTGCCTGCGTTTCCTGCTCGCGCGGCCGGCCCTGGCCCTGGCCGCGGCCGCCCCCGAAGAAGCGCTCGAGCAGGTCGTCGCCGCCTCCGAAGAACTCCGTCATCTCCTGCACCTGCCGCCGCGAGGTGGAGCGGATGTTCACCACGGCCGGCGAGACGGCCTTGGCGATGTTTCGGAACGTGCCCGCATCCACCGGGCCGCTGAGCGGGGCGCTGTTCATGGGCGGCGCCGCCATCGTCTGGGCCGAGGACGCCGGCGACAGATCGAGGCGTGACGCGATGACCATCCCGACGGCGACCGACGCCACGGCGATGAGCAGCGCGTAGAACAGCGTGGTCTTGCGACTCGACATATGTCTCCTCCCCCTCACACTAACGCGATGATACCCGTCTGGCGTGGCCCGGTCACCTCTGGGCCGTCCGGCCCCCAGACGACGTTGATCTCCGTGCGGACGCCGAAATCGTCGAAGTAGACACCCGGCTCGACCGTGAACCCGCTGCCCGGCATGAGTCGACGCTCGTCGTGCGTCTCGTAGTCGTCCAGGTGCGCGCCGTTGCCGTGCACCTGCTCGCCCAGGCTGTGCCCGGTGCGGTGCAGGATGGCTTTCGCGTATCCCCGCTGCACCAGCACCTGCCGTGCCGCACGGTCCAGTTCGAAGCCGCGCACCTCGCGTCCCGAGCGCGCGGCGTCCTCAACGTGCGCCACGGCCGCGTCGCGCGCCGCCACCACCGCCGCGAAGGCCCGCGACATCGGCTCGGGGATCGCGGTGCCCGTGAAGCCGACCCACGTGATGTCGGCGTAAACCGCGCCCGGCTGCTGCGTCTTGCCCCACAGGTCCAGGAGCAGCAGCTCGCCCGGCCGGATGGCCCGGTGACGATCGGCCGTGGGCAGGTAGTGGGGGTTGCCGGCGTTCTCCTGCGCGGAGACGTTCGGGGCCGAATCGGCGACGAGCCCTTCTTCCTCGAACCAGCGGACCATCAGCTGCTGGATGTCGAACTCGGTGGTCGCCGCCCCATCGCGCATGCGGCGCGTGACCTCGGCGAAGGCGCGGTCCTTGATCCGATACAGTTTGTCGGACGCGTCGCGGTGCGATGCGATGGCCCGCGCGTCCCAGAGGGCGTCGAAGCGCTGCACGAGGTCGCCCGAGCTGACGACCTGGACGCCCGCCTCGCGGACCATCTCGATGGTGCCGGCGTCGACGCGCGATACGTAAGGGATGGCGTTGCCAGGGGAGTATTCCATGGCCACGCGGCCGAGCCCCGCGAGCATGGCCCGCAGGCCCGACTCGAGTTCGGCGCGTCCCGCATAGGGCGCCTTGGTTCCGGCCAGATGGTCGAGGTTGTGGCGTTCGATGGCGTGCACCAGTCCCCTGGGCTCGCCGTGCGCGGGAACGAGGTAGAACCACCGTCGCGTGGCGAGGTGTCCGCCCTGGGCGCCCATCCCGGCCAGCCGGAAGGCAATCGGATTCGACCCCTGGAAGTCGTAGAGCAGCCAGCCGTCAATCCCTTCCGTCCTGAGCGCTTCCTGGACCTTCGCCACGTCGACAGGCATAAGTACGGAGTATAGTCCTCCCCTTCCTTTGACGCCTGGCCGGACGCCAAAGTTTTCCCGGCCTTCGTCTTATAATGCGTGGTGTCTGCCCTGCTGCCGTACGAAGCCATGACAAAGCGAACCACCATCCTGTTCCTGGCGGCGGTTCTTCTCCTCGCGGTGGCCGGTCCTGCACCCGGGCAGCAGCCGCCGACGCCGTCCGCGCCGGCGGGGCAGCCCGCCGCCCCGCAGCCGCCCGTCACCTTCCGCGCCGAGGTCAACTACGTCGAGGTGGATGCCCGTGTGCTCGACGCGCAGGGCAACTTCATCGCCGGCCTCACCGCGAACGACTTCCAGGTGCTCGAGGATGGCCAGCCGCAGAAGGTGTCCGCGTTCTCGGTCGTCAACCTCCCGGTCGAGCGCGCCCCGCGCCCCTTGTTCGCGTCGCGGCCCATCGAGCCGGACGTGGCGACGAACCTGACCGGCGTCGATGGCCGCGTCTACCTCATCGTCCTGGACGATCTCCACACGAACGTGCAGCGCTCGCCTCGCGTCCGGGCGGCGGCGAGACAGTTCATCGAGCGCTATGTGGGCGCCAACGACCTGGTGGCCGTGGTGCACACGTCGGGCCGCACCGACGCCGGCCAGGAGTTCACCAACAACCCGCGGCTGCTGCTGGCGGCCGTGGACAAGTTCATGGGGCGCAAGGTCCGGTCGGCCACGCTGAACCGCATCGACATGGAGGCGATCACGCGGGGCCAGCGCCAGCAGGGGGACCGCATCGACGACATCGACGACATGGAGCGCGGCTACCAGGCGCGATTGGCGCTCGACTCGATGCGCCAGCTCGCGCAGTACCTGGGCGGCATCAGCGGCCGGCGAAAGGCGATGGTCTTCTTCAGCGAGGGCATCGACTACGACATCACCGATCCGATCAACAGCCGCGACGCGTCCACCATCCTGAGCACCACGCGGGACCTCATCTCCGTGGCGACGCGCGCCAACGTCTCCATTTACGGCGTGGACGCGCGCGGCCTGGGCGGGCTCTCCGAGGAGGGCATCGAGGTGGCCTCGTTCCCGGAGGACACGACGCTCAACATCAACAGCGGCTCGTTCCAGAACGAGCTCAGGCTCGGGCAGGACAGCCTGCGCGTGCTGTCGAGCGAGACCGGCGGGTTTGCCGCGGTCAACAGCAACGACTTCGCCACGGCCTTCCAACGCATCGTCGACGACAACAGCGCGTACTACGTGCTCGGGTACTACCCGGCCAACGATCGGCGGGACGGCCGGTTCCGCAAGATCGAAGTGCGTGTTCCCAGCCGGCCCGACGCGCGCATCCGCGCCCGCAAAGGCTACGTGGCCGCGCGCGGCCGGGCTTCGGAACCGAAGCCGGCCGGCCCGAACGACGCGACTCCGGAACTCAGGAACGTGATGACGAGCCCACTGCCGATTTCGGAGCTGCCGATGGCGGTGACCGCCGCGGTGTTCAAGGGGCCGAAGCCGAACGGCTCGGTGGTCATCTCGGCCCTCGTGGCCGGCCAGGCGCTGCCGCTGGTGGAGAAGGACGGCATGTTCCGCAACCACCTCGAGCTGGCGGTCGTGGCCGTGGACCAGAAGGGGAAGACGTTCACGTCCGGCCGCAGCACCGTGGACCTGAACATGAAGCCGGACACGGCCAAGCGCGTGCAGGCGCTCGGCTTCCGGGTCATCTCGCAGCTCGACCTGCCGCCCGGCCGCTACACGCTCCGTGTCGGCGCGCGGGAGGGCAACACGAAGAAGGCGGGCTCGGTGTCCTACGATCTCGAGGTGCCGGATTTCTCGGGTGAGAAGTTGCTGATGAGCAGTATCGCGATGACGTCCGCGGCCAGCTCGGTCGCGCCGACCGCGCGGTCGAAGGACCCGCTGCAGCAGCTGCTGCCGGGCCCGCTCTCGAGTTACCGCGAGTTCCCGCAGGGCGATGAAGTGGCGATCTTCGCGGAGATCTACGACAACAGCGGCAACCAGCCGCACAAGGTGGACATCAGCGCCTCGCTGAAAGCCGAAGGCGGGCAGTCCGTCTTCGCCACCAGCGAAGAGCGTGACAGCACCGAGCTCAAGGGGTCGGCCGGAGGATATGGCTTTGCGGCCCGCATCCCGCTGAAGGACGTGGCGCCCGGCCTGTACGTGCTGAGGGTCGAGGCCCAGTCGCGCCTCGGGGATCGGCCGGCGACCGCCCGTGAGGTCGTCATCCGCGTCATGCCCCCGCCGCAGTGACCGGAGCCTCCCGGTGACGCCGTCGAGCACCACGGGTCTTGACGAGCGATTCGCGTCCGTTCTCTGCTATAGCGCCTGGTGGATCACCGGGCTGCTGTTCCTCGTGATCGAGCGCCAGCACCGCGGAATCCGGTTCCACGCCGCACAGTCCCTCGTCCTGTTCGGGGCGCTCTCGCTGCTGCTGCTGGGGCTGGGCGCGCTCAGCGCGATGGCGCTGATGGTGTCGAGCCAGGCCTACCAGGGCGCCCGGGCGCTGGCCGATGTCTGCTGGATCGGGGCGGCGGCGCTGTGGCTGGTGCTGGTGGTGCGGGCGTGGCGGGGAGAGACCTGGCGAGTGCCGCTGGTGGCGGCACTCGCCGACCGGATCGTCGCGAGGACTAGCTGGTAGGCGGAAGTTCGAGCTTCGGCACCACCTTCGGCTTCACCGTGCCGTTGGCGTGCGTGAACTGATACTGGTTCGTGTTCATCGTCGGGCGCCGCGGCGTCTTGAGCTCCACCCGAATCACCTCGTTCGGCATCAGGGGCCGCGCGTGGCGGTAAATGCCGCCGCCGACCGGCGTGCCGGCCTTGTCGTACCAGTTCTCTTCCACCTTGAACCCCGCGATTGGGGCCGGCGACACGTTCTTGACCATGATGATGGTCAGGACCTCGCCCTTGACGACCTTCGTGTCGGGCTTGGTGATCTCGATGTTGGCCTCGCCGCGCTGCGGCGAGATGAGCTTACGTGGGGCCGGTTGCGCGGCCGGCGCCGGCGTCTGGGCCGCGACGGGCGCCAGCAGCACTCCGAACGCCGCGACGGTGGCCAACATTCGCTGGCTCAGGCGATTCATGAGAAACCCTCCGGATGAAACGGTGACGTGCCGTGACTCGCTCGGATTATAGACCCTTACATCTCGCCGTTCCAGTCCTCCGGCTCGGCCGCAGAGGAGCGGAACACCTCCAGGTGCCACTTGCCGCCGCCCCAGGGCTCGATGACCTCCGTGGCGACGACGTCCACCAGCAGCTCGGCGAAGGTGCGCCCCTCCGGATCGCCTTCGAGATGGTACGCGGGGTCGTCCCACGAGAAGTTCGGGTAGAGCGTCATCGTGAGGAACAGGTCGTAGCCGTCGTCCACGACGATGAGCTGGCCCACCGGGCGCTTCTGGGTCGAGTGGTAGATGAGGTACTTCTCCGCGCTGTGGGCCCGGATGTAGCGCTTCAGCACGAACTCGCGGGCGACGATCTCCTCGACGGCGATCTTCTTGTCCCAGCAGTCGTGGCAGTAGCGCTCCTCGCCACGCGGCTCGGAGACTTCCTTGGCCCCGCACAGGGCGCATTTCGTCTTGCTCACGGTCTTGCGTGACATCCTTTCAATTGTAGTTCACGGTTTCCGCGCGGCGGGGCCGTACATTTCCATGACGTACTGCTTCAGCATCCGCCGGGTGGAGAAACGCGGAATATTGGACCGCATCGCCTCGCGCGCGATCGCCACCCACCGCTCCGGGACGTTCTCCGCGTTTCGGTCATAGAAGGCCGGCACGACCTCGTTCTCAAGCAGCCCGTAGAGGGCCTGGGCGTCCGCGGCATCGGTGGCATCGGGGTCGTCCGGGTTCGCGTGGCCCTCGATGAGCCAGCCATTCCGGCCGTTGTAGCCCTCGGCCCACCAGCCATCACCAATGCTCAGGTGCGGCACGCCGTTCAGCGAGGCCTTCATGCCGCTGGTCCCGCTGGCCTCGAGCGGCTTGCGCGGGTTGTTGAGCCACACGTCGCAGCCGTGCACGAGATAGTGGGCCACGTGCATGTCGTAGTCGTCGATGAACGCGATCCGGCCGCCGAAGGCGGGATCCAGGCAGCGCTTGAAGACGCTCTGCAGGTGGTGCTTGGCCGGCTCGTCGGCCGGATGCGCCTTGCCGGCGAAGACCAGCTGCACGGGCCGGCCGGCGTTGCAGAGGATGCGGGCCAGCCGCTCGGCGTCGTGGAAGATGAGCTCGGGCCGCTTGTACGCGGTGAAGCGCCGCGCGTAACCGATGGTGAGCGCCTCGGGGTCGAGCAGCGCCCCGGCAGCAACGATGCGGTTGGGGCTGACGCGCTCGTCCGTCCAGCGGGCGCGCGTCCGTTCACGGATGCTCACGAAGAGGTCCTGCCGGAGCCGTTGCCGCAGGGCCCAGAACTCGGCGTCGGGGATTTCGAGAAGGCGGTCCCACAGCTGCGGGTCGTCGGTGTCGTCGAGCCAGCCGGCCCCGAGGTGCCGCGTGCACCACGCGAAGACGGGCGCCGCCATCCACGTGGGCACGTGCACGCCATTGGTGATGAAACGGATGGGCAGCCGATCGGCCGGCATGTCGGGCCAGATGCCGCGCCACATCGTGCGGGTGACCTCGCCGTGCAGGGCGCTGACGCCGTTGATGTGTGCGGCCGTCCGCATGGCCAGCGCGGTCATGTTGAACTGCGGGCCGTACCCGTTGTCGAACTCGCCGAGGGCGAGGAAGCGTTCGCGGTGCTGTCCCATCTCGCCCCAGCAGCCGGAAAGATTCTTCTCGACCTGCTGGAAGGTGAACGCATCGTGCCCGGCCGGCACTGGCGTGTGCGTGGTGAAGACCGTGGAGCGCCGCACCGCTTCCAGTGCAGCGTCGAACGAGGCACCCGCCTCGACGTGCTCGCGGATGCGCTGGAGGGCGACGAAGGCGGCGTGGCCCTCGTTCAGGTGCCAGACGCTGGGCGACACGCCGAGCGCACGAAGCGCGCGCACGCCGCCAATCCCCAGCACCACCTCCTGCTGGATTCGCGTCTCGCGGTCGCCGCCGTACAGGCGGGCCGAGAGCTCGCGGTCCCAGGGCGCGTTCTCCGGCAGATCGGTGTCGAGGAGGAAGAGCCGGACGCGCCCCAGCCGCACGCGCCACACGGCGGCCAGGACGGTGCGATCGCCCAGCGGCACGGCCGTGATGCACGGCCGGCCCTCGGGGGTGAGCGCCGCCTCGATGGGCGCCTCCGTCCACGAGAGCCGCTCGTAGTGCTCCTCCTGCCAGCCCTCGTTCGACATGCGCTGGTGGAAGTAGCCCTGCGGGTACATGAACCCGACGCCCACCAGCGGCACGCCGAGGTCGCTGGCCTCCTTGCAATGATCGCCCGCGAGCACGCCGAGGCCGCCCGCGTAGATCGGCAACGACCCGTGCAGCGCGAACTCCGCCGAGAAGTAGGCGACGGTACCGCCGCCCAGCACCTGCCCGTTGGCGCTCCACCACGGGTGCTCGATCCGGCGCTCCTCGTCGCGCCCGCCGATGGCCTCGTCATAGGCCTGCAGGAACCGCGGGTCCGCGGCGGCCTCGCGCAGGCGCTGCTCCGGGATCTGCTGGAGCATCTTGACCGGGTTGTGCAGGGTCCGGCGCCAGAGCGGGTAGTCGAGGCGGCGGAACACGTCGCGGGCCCGGGCATCCCAGCTCCACCAGAGGTCGAGGGAGAGCTCGTGCAGGCGGTGGATCCGCGAGGGCAACGGGGCGGCGGAGGCGAATCGTTCTTCGGACATCGGGGACTGGGCGGAATGACGGATCAGGACAGAGATGGCGGACGTGGCAAGGGTTCAGCGCTGGGCGCCCGCCAGTGGCACCGCACCCACGAGCTCGGCGAACCGCGAGAGGTCGATGTTGCCGCCCGAGACCACGGCAACGATCTTCCCCCGTCCGGCGCGGCCGCTTCGGGCGGCCGCAATGGCGCAGGCGCCGGCGCCCTCGGCGATGACGTGCACGCGATCCGCGGTGTAGCGCATGGCCGCCGCGATCTGGTCGAGCGGCATGACAATCGAGTCGTCCACGACCCGGCGCAGCAGGGGCCACATCGAGGGAAGGACCGACTTGCCGCCGGCGCCATCGACGAACGACGCGGTCCAGTTCGCGAAATAGCTGGCCTCGCCCCGGGCGAGCGACGTGGCAAGGGGGGCGGCCGTCTCGGGTTCGGCAGCCAGCACCCGAACCTCCGGCTTCAAGGCGCGCATGACGCTGCCAAGACCCGCGAGCAGCCCGCCACCCCCGAGGGCCGCCACCACCGTATCGACCTCCGGCAGGTCCGCCAGGATTTCGAGGCCCGCGGTCGCGTTCCCGGCGATGAAGTCGTCGTCATCGAAGGGATGGATGAAGTGGCCGCGCATCCGGTCCGAGCGGTGCGTCTCGACGGTCCGCCACGCCTCGTCGTAGGTGACGCGCACCATGGCGGCGCCGAGGGATTCCAGGGCCTTGAGCTTCGTGGCCGGCGCCGTGTCCATCACCATGACGGAACACGGGACGCCGGCGCGCCTGGCCGCGAACGCCACGCCCTGGGCGGCATTGCCCGCGCTCACCGTCCACACCCCGTCCTTCAGGAGCGAGGGCGGGAGACGGCGAATCGCGTTCCAGGCACCCCGCAGTTTGAACGACCCGATGGGCTGGAGCGACTCCAGCTTCAGGAAGATGTCCGGCGCGTCGGGTGGGGCAAACGGCAGGTCGAGGCGAACCAGGGGGGTGCGAACGGCGGCCTCGTACATGTGCGTGGCCGCGTCGCGGACCGCTTCAATCGAGATCGTGCGCATCGCGAATCCAGGATCGTATCATGCTGACTTTCGCGACCCCCCCGGAAGGATCCGGTGGGGCGGGAAGGGGGGCGCCGTGCGCTACGCGTGGGTCGTGGTGATGCTGACGAGCCTGGCGGCGGGAGCACAGGAGGGGAGGCCCAGGGCCCGGGACCTGGGCATCGCGCCAGGCGTGTTCCCCCCAGGGCCTCTCAACGCCATCACCGACGTGGAGGGTGTCACCGTGGGGCACGCCACGTTGAGGGAGGGCGATCGCATCCGTACCGGCGTCACGGTGGTGGTGCCACACCAGGGCAACGTGTTCCAGGACAAAGTGCCAGGCGCCGTGTTCGTGGGCAACGCATTTGGCAAGCTCGCCGGTTCCACGCAGGTCGAGGAGTTGGGCACCATCGAGACGCCCATTGCCCTGACCAATACGCTCGCCGTCGGGGCCGTCGTTGAGGGCCTGGTTCAGTGGACGCTGGCCCGGCCGGGAAACGAGGAGGTGCGGTCGGTCAATGCCCTGGTGGGAGAGACCAACGACGGCGGACTGAACGATATCCGCACCCTGGCCGTCCGCCCGTCGCACGTGGCCTCGGCACTCTCGGCCGCCCGGAGCGGGGCGGTGGAGGAGGGCAGTGTTGGCGCGGGCACGGGGACGCGCGCCTTCGGCTGGAAGGGAGGCATCGGGACGGCCTCGCGCCGCCTCCCCGAGCGTTACGGCAGCTACACGCTGGGTATCCTCGTGCAGAGCAACTACGGCGGGGTGCTGACGGTCGACGGCGCGCCGGTCGGAAGGCTCCTGGGCCGCTACGCGTACCAGCCGCCGCCGGCCGATGCCGGAAGGCAGCCGGAGGAGTCGGGTGACGGCTCGTGCATGATCATCGTGGCCACCGACGCTCCCATCGACGCCCGCGACCTGAAGCGCCTGGCGGCGCGCGCGATCTACGGCCTGGCACGCACCGGCTCGTCCTACAGCAATGGCAGCGGCGACTTCGCGGTGGCGTTCTCGACCCACCCTTCGCTGCGCGTGCGCCATGGCGCCGAGGCCACGTCGACGCGAACGCTGCTGCCCACCGACAGCGTCTCCCCGCTGTTCCAGGCCGCGCTGGAGGCCACCGAGGAGGCCGTTTACAACTCGCTCCTTCGGGCGACGACGGTGACCAGCGCCGTGGGCACGGCGGAAGCGCTGCCCGTGGACCGCGTGAGGGAGATCGTGGGTCGCGCTCGCGGCCGGTAGGGCTGCCCGGTCCCGGCTTGACGCGGCGAGCCCACAGGCGTAACCTCTTCTGTACCTGCTATGAACACACGGTCCTGCTCGCCCGGGCTCGGTCGCGCGGGCGTCGGTGTGTTCTCGATCGGCTTTGTCCTCGGCCTGGCCCTTCTTGTGGGCCTTATTGGCCCCAACCCTCCGATCAGCGGGTAGCCGAGCCCCCAACAGACCTAGCGTCAACCCGAGGCCACTACCCGCAAGGGCAGTGGCTTTTTTCGTTTTGCGGTCGATACGAGGAGACAGGAACCATGGATGGCAGTCATACAGGAGCGACAACCGTGACCGTGCAGGGGAAACCAGAAGGGCGGGACCAGGCCGCCATCAACGCGCTCTGCGCAGCCGTCGAGCGGGCCGTCCAGGCCCACCGTCCGTCGGGGTTCAAGGTCCGCGAAGTGGTCGTGATGCTCGAGGAGGGCGGCCTGGCGCCAGGTGCGTCCGAACCGCCGGTCTACGTGGACGTGTACGACTCAGGCTACGGACACGGGATATAGGAAGGCAGAAGGCATGGCACCTCCATGGCCTTCCGCCCTCCCGTGCTCCTGCTGACCTAGCGCGAGGCGGCCGCGGGCTGTTCGTCGGGAAGGCGGGCCGGCTCGAGGAACGGCATGCCCGCCCTGAGGTGCGCGCCGACGCGCTCGATCATGTGGTCGCGCCGCCGCTCGCGCTCCGTCTTGAACCAGGCCAGACCCTGTTCGTGTTCCTGCTTCCAGCGGTCGGCATAGGCGCCGGACTGGATGTCGGCGAGGATGGCCTTCATGTTCTTCCGGGTTTCGTCGGTGACGATCCGTGGTCCCGCCGTGTAGTCGCCGTGCTCGGCCGTGTCGCTCACCGAGTAGCGCATGAAACTGAGGCCGCCTCGATACATCAGGTCCACGATCAGCTTCAGCTCGTGGAGGCATTCGAAGTAGGCGACCTCGGGCTTGTAGCCGGCCTCGACCAGCGTCTCGAAGCCCGCGGTCACCAGGGCGCTCACGCCTCCGCACAGCACGGCCTGCTCGCCGAACAGGTCGGTTTCGGTCTCCTCGGCGAACGTGGTCTCGATCACGCCCGCGCGTGTGCAGCCCAGGCCCTTTGCATAGGACAGCGCCAGGGCGCGCGCGGCGCCCGACGCATCCGCGTGCACGGCCACGAGCGCCGGCGTGCCGGCGTTCTCGAGGAAAACCTCGCGGACGCGGTGGCCCGGCGCCTTGGGCGCCACCATCGCGACGTCCACGCCCTCCGGCGGCGTGATCCATCCGTAGCGGATGGCGAAGCCGTGGGCGAACATCAGCATCTGTCCCGGCCTGAGGTTGGGGGCGACCTGCTCGCGGAAGATTCTCGGCTGCTCGAGATCGGGCGCCAGGATCATCACCACGTCGGCCCAGCGCGTGGCGTCGGCGGCGTCCAGGGGGGCGAACCCGTCGCGCTCGGCTACGGCCCACGATCGGCCGCCCGGCCTGAGCGCCACGCGGACGTCCACGCCGCTGTCCCGCAGGTTCAACGCATGGGCATGCCCCTGTGAGCCGTACCCGATGATCGCCACGCGGCGCGATCGAATCAGTTCCAGGTCGGCATCAGCGTCGTGAATCATCATCACTCCATTCCTCCACGGCGAGCACCCCGACCTGCCGGCCGAGCAGCGCGACCACGCGCTGCGCCGTGCGATCGGTGCTCTCGAACATGATGGTCGCCTGCGCCGTCGCGCCGTCCGGCGCGGCCACGGCAGTGAACGCGTCGGCACGCACGCGCTGCCGGCGCAGGACCGAGGCCACGCGATCGAGCGCGTCGATGGCGTGGGCGTAGCGCACGACCACGGTGCGGGAACGCAGCAGTTCCTCCATCACAGCAGGTCCGCTCCCGTCTCCACCAGCGAGGACCGCGGGGCATGGATCATCTCGTGGAGGGGCGCCCCCGGTGAGACCATCGGATACACGGCGTCCTCCTGCTGCACGTGGAAGTCGATGAGCACGGGGCCTGCTGAGGCACGCGCGTGGCGGATGGCCGCCATCGCCTCCCCACGCGAAGAGACGTGGATGCCCGGGAGCCCGTGCGCGTCGGCGATCTTGACGAAGTCGGGCGAGGACAGCGGCGTCGCGCTGTACCGGCGGTCGTGGAAGAACTGCTGCCACTGCCGCACCATGCCCAGGAACCCGTTGTTGATGATGGCGATATTGATCTTCACGCCCTCCTGCACGAGCGTCGCCAGCTCGGCCTGGGTCATCTGGAACCCGCCGTCGCCGACGATGGCCCAGACCTCGCGGTCGGGGCGGGCGAGCTTGGCGCCGATGGCCGCGGGCACGGCGAAGCCCATCGTGCCGAGGCCGCCGGAGGTGATCCATGTGTGCGGCTCGGAGACGCGGTAGTACTGGGCCGCCCACATCTGGTGCTGGCCGACGTCGGTGACGACGAGCGCACGGCCCTCGGTGGCGCGCCAGATGTCGTGGATGACCTGCGCCGCCTGCAGCGGCCCCGGCTCGTCGATGCCGGTCAGGTCCCGCACGGTGGGGCCGCCGCCGGCGAACGAGCGGATGCGCGCCATCCAGGCGTCGCGCCGGGCCGGCGCGATGTGGGGGAGCAACGCCTGCAGCACCGCCCGGAGGTCCCCCGCGATGGCGACATCCGCGCGCACGTTCTTGTGCAGCTCGGCCGGGTCGATATCGACGTGGATCTTCTTCGCCTTCGGTGCGTAGGATGCCAGCCGGCCGGTGACGCGATCGTCGAAGCGCATGCCGAGCGCGATGAGCAGGTCGGCGTCCTGGATGGCCTCGTTCACCCACGCCTCGCCGTGCATGCCCATCATCCCGAGGTTGAGCGGGTGCGAGGCCGGCAGGGCGCCGATACCGAGCAGCGTGACCGCGACCGGCAGGTGCGACCGCTCGGCCAGTTCGCGCAGCTCGTCCATTGCGCGGCTCTTCAGGATCCCATGGCCGGCGAGGATGACGGGCCGCTCGGCCCGCGCGATGAGGGCCGCGGCTTCTTCGATCGGCCAGTCGTCGAAAGCCTCGCGGGGGGCCTCGGCCCCGCCCGGCGCCTCGGCCTCCGCCCATTCGGTCAGCTCCTGCTGGGCGTTCTTGGTGATGTCCACCAGCACGGGCCCGGGCCGACCGGTAGTGGCCACGCGGAAGGCGTCGCGGATGGTCGGCGCGATGTCGTCGGCCCGCTGCACCAGGTAGTTGTGCTTCGTGATGGGCAGCGTGATGCCGGTGATGTCGGTTTCCTGGAACGCGTCGGTCCCCAGCATCACCGCCGGCACCTGGCCGGTGATGCAGACCAGGGGCGTCGAGTCCATCTGCGCCGTCGCGATGCCGGTCACCAGGTTGGTCGCGCCGGGCCCCGACGTGGCCAGCGCCACGCCCACGCGGCCGCTGGCGCGCGCGTAGCCGTCGGCCATGTGCGTCGCGCTCTGCTCGTGCCGGACCAGCACGTGGCGGATCGGGTGATCGAGCAGCCGGTCGTAGGCCGGCAGGATCGCGCCGCCGGGGTAGCCGAAGACCGTGTCGACTCCCTGCTCCGCGAGGCACTTCCAGATGACGTCCGCTCCGCTCAGCTTCATGGGTTACACCGCGTGGTAGGCGTGCTGGTGATCGTGGATGTCGACGAGCGCGTGCTCGATGGCCTCGCCCATCTCGCGCGTCGTGAGGACGCGCTCGCCCGGCGCGGCGAGGTCGCGCGTGCGGGCGCCGGCGGCCAGCGCCGTCTCGATGGCCCGGTCGAGCACGTCGGCCTCGTGCGGCCGCCCGCCCGTCAGGCGGAGCAGCATCGCCGCGCTGGCGATGGCGCCGATGGGATTGGCCAGCCCCTGGCCCGCGATGTCGGGTGCCGACCCGTGGACCGGCTCGTACAGGTCCACCTGGCCGCCGATGCTCGCCGAGGGCAGCACGCCCAGCGAGCCGGCCACGGAGGCCGCCTGATCGCTCAGGATGTCGCCGAAGAGGTTGTCCGCGAGAATCACGTCGAAACTGGCCGGCGCGGTGGCCAGCCGCATGGCGCACGTATCGATGTAGACGTGCTCGAGCGCGACGTCCGGATAGTCGCGCGCCACCTCCGTGACCACGGTGCGCCACAGCCGCGAGGTCTCGAGCACGTTGGCCTTGTCCACCGAGGCCACGCGGCGCCGGCGTCCGCGAGCCAGGTCGAAGGCCACGCGCGCGATCCGTTCAACCTCCGGCCTGGAGTAGGCCAGCGTGTTGAACGCGGCGTCCGGCGACGAGAACCCGCGGGGCTCGCCGAAGTAGATGCCGCCCAGCAGTTCGCGCACGATCAGGATGTCGACGCCCTGCACGCGATCGGCGCGAAACGGGGTGCGATCCACCAGCGGCGGATGGCAAAGCGCCGGCCGCAGGTTCGCGAAGCCGCCCAGGGCCTTGCGCAGGGCCAGCAGGCCCGCCTCCGGGCGCTCGGCGGGCGGCCGGTTCTCGTACCGCGGGTGACCCACGGCACCGAGGAGCACGGCGTCGGCGTCCAGGCAGGCCGCCAGCGTCTCGTCGGGCAGCGGCCGGCCGTGGCGCTCGATGGCCTCGCCGCCGATGGCGTGCGTGCTGAAGTGCACGGGGTGCCCGTACAGATCCGCGACCCTGGTGAGCAGGCGTGCGGCCTCCGCCGTCACCTCGGGCCCGATGCCGTCTCCTGGCAGGAGGGCCACCTTCAGCGGCATGCGACCTCCGTGCCCTGCGTCCGCGCGGTCCGGCGCGCCGTGGCTGAAGGCGCGGCGCCTGCCTCTTCCCGGATGATCGCCGCCAGCTGATCGTCGTTCACCGACTTGCTGCGATCCGCGAGCGCCGTGACGCGACGGTAGACGCGCTCCAGGTCGTTCTCGCCCAGCCGGTGACCCAGCGCGCGGCACCGCGCGTCGAGCCCGCGCATGCCCGAGTGCTTCCCGAGCACCAGCCGCGTGCCCGCCGCGCCCACCGACTCGGGTCGCATGATCTCGTAGGTGAGCTCGTTCTTGAGCATGCCGTCCTGGTGGATGCCCGACTCGTGCGCGAAGGCATTGGCGCCGACGACTGCCTTGTTCGGCGCAACGTTGATTCCCACGATGGAGGAGAGCGCCTGGCTCGTCGGCACCAGCCGCGTGGTGGTGATGCCGGTGTCGTACGGCAGCGCTTCGCGGCGCACGTTCAACGCCATCACGAACTCCTCGAGGGCGGCGTTCCCCGCCCGCTCGCCAATGCCGTTGACCGTGCACTCCACCTGGCGGGCGCCAGCCTGCACGGCCGCGATGGAGTTGGCCACCGCCAGCCCCAGGTCGTTGTGGCAGTGTGCCGACAGCGTGATGCCGTCTCCCGCGCGTTCCCGGACCGCCGTGAACATGCGCGTGATGTCCGCCGGCAGGGCGTAGCCCACCGTGTCCGGCAGGTTGACGGTGGTGGCGCCGGCCTCGACCGCCGCCGCCGCGACGTCGCACAGGAACGCCAGGTCGCTGCGCGTCGCGTCCTCCGCCGAGAACTCCACGTCGGGAGTGAGTGACCGGGCATGGGCCACGGCCTCCCGTGTGCGCGCCAGGCACGTGGCCCGATCAATCCGCAGCTTGTGCTCGAGGTGCAGGTCGGACGTGGCCAGGAACACGTGGATTCGCGGCCGCTGGGCGCCCTGCAGCGCTGCCCAGGCCCGGTCGATGTCGCCAGTGACGGCCCGCGCCAGCCCGGCGACAATGGCCGACTTCACCGTCGCCGCCACGGCTCGGACGGCCTCGAAGTCGCCGTCCGACGACACCGGGAAGCCGGCCTCGATGACGTCGGCTCCCAACCGCTCGAGGTGTTCTGCGAGGCGCACCTTCTCCGCGGGCGTCATGCTGAAGCCCGGCGCCTGCTCGCCGTCCCGCAGCGTCGTGTCGAAGATTCGTACTCGCGCTCGTCCGCTCATGGTCCCCCGTGCTCCAGCTTGAGTCTGGGGGGGGCGACCGAATAAGTCAAAGTAATAATCTCTATGGAATCATATTGAATGACTTATAGTGTGTGCATGGAACTGTCTCAGCTGGAGGCGTTTCTCGCCGTCATTCGGGAGGGCAGCTTCTCGGCCGCGGCCAAGGCCCTGTACCGCACCCAGCCTGCCATCAGCCAGACGATCAAACGGCTCGAAGACGAGGTCGGCAGACCGCTCTTCGACCGGGCGTCGCGGCGCGGGTTACTGACCGACGCCGGCCGGGTCCTGGCCGTGCACGCCGAGCGGCTGATCAACTTCCGCCAGCAGGCGCTGGCCGCGCTCGACGATGTGCGGCAGCTCCGGTCGGGCCGGCTGACGCTGGCGGCCAACGAGCTGACCTGCCTCTACCTGCTGCCGCTGCTGCATGAGTACCGCCGGCTCTATCCGGACGTGAACATCACGGTGCAGCGAGCGCTGGCCAGCCGCATCCCCGGGCAGGTGATGGACTACGGCGCGGACCTCGGCGTGGTGACCTTCAGGCCCGATCTGGACATGCTGACCTCCATCGTGGTCTACCGCGACGAGCTGGCGTTCGTGGTGCCGCCGTCCCACCCCTTTGCCCGGCGGTCGAAGGTCAGCATCGCCGAGCTGGCGGGCGAGTCGTTCGTGGCGCATCACGTCGCCTCGCCCTACCGGCACAAGGTGATCGAGACCTTCCAGGACAAGCGCGTGCAGCTGCAGATGCCGGTCGAGATGCCCACCATCGACGCGATCAAGAAGTTCGTCGCCATGGGGAACGGCGTGGCGCTGCTGCCCGCCATCTCGGTCGAGGCGGAGCTGTCGCGGAAGGAACTCGTGCGCGTCCGGGTGCCCGACCTGGCTTTCGAGCGCAAGCTGCGCCTCGTGCACCGCCGCGATGCGACGCTCTCGCACGCGGCCCAGGCGTTCCTGGCGGTGGTGGAGGCGCAGACTGCCGTGCGCAAGGGAAGGTTTGCGTTCACGGCCGAGCGATAGGGTATACTTGGAGCTTCCTGCCCACGGGCAATAGCCCGGAGGGCCGCTCTCGAGCGGCCAGACATGCGGAAGTGGCGGAATTGGCAGACGCGCTAGCCTCAGGAGCTAGTCCTGGCAACAGGGTGGAGGTTCGAGTCCTCTCTTCCGCACCATCCCCCGCTCGTCGTCGGCGAGCATCGGTCGGCAAGACCCGCAGTCACTCAGTCCTCGTCGTTCGCTATACTGCGCCAGCATGCTCTCCGACCTGAGGCAGGCCTGGCGA